>CAMIVE010000001.1 GCA_946401725.1 uncultured Bacteroidales bacterium
CCCATATCACGATGGCGGCGGCGCAGCTGACGTTGAGGCTGTGCTTGGTGCCGAACTGGGGGATTTCCAGAGAGCCGTCGCAGAGGGGCAAAAGTGTTTCCTGAACCCCTTCGATTTCGTTGCCAAGGACGATGGCTGTTTTTGTATTTTGAATATCGCATCCCGAATCACCCAGTTTGATGCTGTCGTCCACCTGTTCCACCGCGTAGATCTGGTAGCCCTGTGCCTTGAGTTCCCTCAGACATTCAAGCGTGTCCTCATAATAGCTCCACGCCACACTCTCCTCGGCGCCGAGGGCGGTCTTGTGGATGTCGCGGTGCGGCGGCGTGGCGGTGATGCCGCAGAGGGCTATGCGTTCCACGCGGAAAGCATCGGACGTGCGAAAAACAGAACCTATATTATTCAAACTCCGCACATTGTCGAGCACCACCGTCAACGGCAGCTTCTCGCTTTCACGGAATTCCTCCACCGAGAGGCGGTTCATTTCCTGTGTTGATAGTTTGTGTGTCATTTTCTAAAATAAAACAATGCAAAAATACATATTTTTCATGACATGGGAAAATATTTTTTGCAGATTGGAATATTATGCGTATTTTTGCACTCGAATACAAAACGCCAGACCATGAATCCCGGGAAAAACATCTGCAACGAACTCAAGGCTGTCCGCAAACGGATTGCAGAGGAAAACGACATACCGCTTGAAATAAAGGAATGTTCCTATAAAGGGCAATGTAGCGGCACCTGTCCCAAGTGCGAATCTGAGGTGCGCTATCTGGAGCATGCCTTGGCCGAACGCATGCGTATGGGCAAAGTCGCCACCATTGCAGGTCTGGCATTGGGACTGTCGGCAGTCAACAATGCCAACGCACAGGTGGTCAAAAGCGCCGATCCACCCGACACGTCAGAGATGAAAGAGCCCCGGTTGGAAGGGGAAGTGATGGCCAACGACAATATCTTCCCTGTTCCCGAAATCGAAGCCGAATTTCCAGGAGGCGAGGCGGCTTTGAACCGATTCATCGAAGAGAACCTGCGATATCCATCTATTGCGGCAGAAACAGGGATTGGCGGTACGGTGGTGGTCGAATTTGTAATCGACACCAACGGGGATATTTCGAACATCCGTATCGTGCGTGAAATAGGCGGTGGCTGCGGCAAGGAAGCCGTACGCATTGTAAAGTTGATGCCCAAATGGATACCCGGCAAGGTCAACAATCGTCCCGTCAACTCCTCCTATCTCTTGCCCATCTTCTTCGACATCTCGAAACACGGTATCCCCATGCTGGAAGGGAAAGTCCCCCTCCCGCCCGACGATACAACGGTAATCAAAATAAAACCCGATCCGCTGCCCGACAGTTGCGAAATCTACAAAAAAGATGAGAAAAACCAAGGCACCCTGCGGGGCGACGTCCGGGTGATCAAAAGTTCAACAATCAAAACCCGCAAAGGAGACACAATTCCTGAAGAATCATCTTCATCTGCAATAATTGAAGAACAGAAAGATGATGAAATCATTAACATGCTCGTTGGAGCTGTCAACACTCACAAAGGATACTCCTCCGAAGCCACAGACGACAATCTTTGGATCCGATTCAGAGACGACAACGGCACGCCGGCAAACCAAGCAAATCCCGATGACAAGAAACAACTGTATGAAGAAAACTAAATTGTTTTCCCTTCATTTGCTTTCTTGTTCATCTCTTTCTGCAACAACATCCTGTCTCTTTCACAATCAGAAAGCTCTGATACATCTGTATCGCCGAAATGCGCCAACAGATCCAAATCCGTTCCAAATTGCCAGGGAGTCCATTTCCCCTGGTAAAACAGTTCGGATTGATTTGTTTGTCTGTCTTTTCTGGCAATCCATCCGTTATAGAAGTATTTGTACCTTCTAAAATCTATACATTGTTCCGAATGAATCTCCATAAACCATTATAGATTATTTGACACCTTATCCCACGCTTCCTTCCAGCGAAATGCTCAGCAGCTTCTGCGCTTCGACAGCAAATTCCATGGGGAGTTTTTTGAGCACATCCTTCGCATAGCCATTGACAATCAGTCCCACCGCGCTCTCGGGGCTGATGCCGCGTTGCTGGCAGTAGAAGAGCTGGTCTTCGGAAATCTTCGATGTGGTGGCCTCATGCTCCAGTATGGCGGTATGGTTGTCCGCTTTGATGTAGGGCCAGGTGTGCGCGCCACACTTGTCGCCCAGCAGCAGCGAGTCGCACTGCGAGTAGTTGCGGGCATTTTCCGCCCCCTTGCCTATCTGCACCAGTCCACGGTAGCTATTGTGGCTGTGGCCTGCACTGATGCCCTTGCTCATGATGGTGCTGCGGGTGTTTTTTCCCACATGGATCATCTTGGTGCCCGTATCGGCCTGCTGGTAGTTGTTGGTGACGGCCACGCTGTAGAATTCAGCGGTTGAATCGTCACCCTGCAGGATGCAGCTGGGATATTTCCATGTCACAGCACTGCCCGTCTCTACCTGTGTCCAGCTAATTTTGGAATGGCTACCCTTGCAGATGCCGCGCTTGGTAACGAAGTTGTAGATACCTCCTTTACCCTCCTTGTCGCCGGGATACCAGTTCTGGACCGTCGAATATTTCACCTCCGCATCTTTCAGCGCTACAATTTCGACTATGGCGGCATGCAGCTGGTTCTCGTCACGCTGGGGTGCCGTGCAGCCTTCCATATAACTGACGTATGCCCCTTCGTCGGCCACAATCAGGGTGCGCTCGAACTGACCCGTGCCTTTGGCATTGATACGGAAATAGGAGCTCAGCTCGATAGGGCAACGCACCCCCTTGGGAATATAGCAGAACGAGCCGTCGCTAAAGACAGCGCTATTCAAGGCAGCAAAGAAATTGTCACTCGAAGGAACCACACTGCCCAAATACTTCTGAACCAATTCAGGGTAACGCTGCACCGCCTCGCTGATGGGGCAGAACAGGATACCCTTCTCCTCCAGCATTTTCTGGCTGGTGGTCTTGACACTCACCGAGTCCATAATGGCATCATAAGCCACACCCGCCAGCTGCTTCTGTTCGTTCAAAGGAATGCCCAGTTTATTGAATGTCTCCAACAGTTCGGGGTCCACCTCGTCCATGCTTTTCTTCAACTCTTTCTGTTTGGGAGCGGCATAATAAATGATATCCTGATAATTGGGTGTCTCATATTCCAGATGGGCCCAGTCGGGCTCCTTCATCGTCTGCCACTTGCGGAAAGCCTTCAAACGGAATTCCAGCAGCCACTCCGGCTCCCCTTTCTTCTGGGAAATCAACCGCACCACCTCCTCGTTCAATCCCTTTCCGATGGTGTCGGTTTCAATATTTGTCACGAAGCCCCATTTGTAGTCTTCGTTGGTAACTTCCTGTATGATATTGTTTTTCTCTTGTTCCATAATAAAAAATAAAGCCCTAAACGGCAATGCAAATTTACAAAAAAAAGCGATAAGAAATTATTGTTTTTTAGTTTTTTCGATAATGCGGGTGGTAGGTGGTGATGGTGTCACGCAAGTATTGGTGCGAGAGGTGGGTGTAGATTTCCGTCGTGGCGATTTTCTCATGGCCGAGCATCTCCTGAACAGCTCGCAGATCGGCACCGTTAGACACCAGTTCGGTGGCGAAACTGTGGCGCAGACTGTGCGGGGAGATACGTTTCTTGATTCCCGCTTTCTCGACAGCCGCTTTCAGAAACATAAACACATAGTTGCGCGAAAGATGAGTCCCCAAACGATTGATGAAGACATACACCTCCTCACCCGGACGGATGGTCTGATGACTGCGGATGGTTTCCATATACTGCAACAACAAATGGAGCGCATTGGAATTGATAGGGACCCACCGCTGTTTGTCCCCCTTGCCGGTAATCAACAAACATTCGTCATCGACATAAATGTTCGACAGATGCAGGTTGACCAGTTCCGAGACACGAAGACCGCATCCGTAAAGGATTTCCACGATGACATAGTTGCGCGCCTGATCTGGCATGCTGAGATCAAACGTCGCTTCTATCGCGTCGATCTCTTCGTTGCTGAGCACGTCAGGCAGATGGTGCGACGAACGGGGCATCTCCAGCAGCGCTGCCGGGTTTTCCTGCGTCACATCCTCCACCACCATCATACGGTAGAACGTCCGCAGTCCGCTGATAATGCGACATTGCGATGCTAAAGCGATCCCCGTGTCATGCAGTTCGCCCAACAAACCGTGCAACAGCTCCAAATCGACCGCTTCCGGCCGCCGCCCCATCGATACGGCATAGCGCGCCAGATGCGACACATCACGCATATAACCCTCCACCGAATTGGACGACAGCTGCCGTTCCAGCCTCAAATAAGTCTGGAAAGAACGCAGTGCCCGCTGCCATTCGGGATCGGTTATGGACTCGACAAGATTCACCGTCTGTGTTTATTTGGGAGGATGTTTTTTATCGTATGCTTTCTTCCAACGCAGGAAGTCGAAGATATCGTCATCATCTTCCGGTTTGCGGTTGGAAGGTTTTTTCTTCAGATTCACGTGACCGTACTGCGCCATGCGCGACTCGATGGCAGCGGTACGCTTTTTGAAGTACGGTGATGCGTGGTCCGGATTGCGTTTCAGCGGCAACGGAAGCGTGACCGCCAGTTGTGCCGCTTCGTGGCGCGTCAGCGTCTTGGCCGAATGACCAAAATAATGCTGCGCCGCCGCCTCACAGCCATAGATACCGTCACCGAACTCCACGATATTCAGATAGACTTCCATGATGCGCTCTTTCCCCCACAGCTTTTCGATTGCCATGGTGTAGCCCGCCTCCAGCGCTTTGCGCAGATAGCTGCGACGGTGAGGCAGAAAGGCATTCTTGGCGGTCTGCATGCTGATGGTGCTGCCACCCCGCATACGGCGCCCTTGGCGGTTCTCCTTATACGATATCTTCAGCTGCTCCACATCGAAACCCTTGTGATGCATGAAACGGCCGTCCTCCGACGCCACCACCGCATCGACAAGGTTTGGTGAGATATCCTCCAGATGCACATAATCACGCTCGAAATTCACCTCCCGGTCCGATTCGGTCAACTGCTGAAAAAAGCGAGTCACCATCAGCGGTGTCAACGGCGGATTGACCCATTTGTAGAGAAACACGGGCAATACGGCAAGCAGCAGCAGACACAGGGCCGTAATCCACACCACACGCCATATCACACGTCCCACCGAACGCTTTTTGCGTTCGGGAACAGGATACAGGCTTTCCTCCGACAGCTCCGTCGTCAGTTCAACCGAATCAACCAGATAGTCGTCACTTTTTTTCACATCTACCATAACGGCGTTCACACAAAGATATTTTTCAATTATTTACTATTTTTTCCCATGCTATCAAAATAATTTGTATATTTGTAAACCGAACTAAATTTGTTAATATTTCATAAACAATTAAACAACAAAATATTATGGCAAAAGTAGCAATTAACGGCTTCGGCCGAATCGGAAGAATGTCATTCCGCGCCATGTTGGCTCATCCCGAACTTGAAATCGTTGCCATCAACGACCTCACCAGCGCCGACACTTTGGCTTATCTGTTCAAATACGACTCCGTCCATGACAATTTCGACGGTGAAGTACATGCAGAAGGCGAATACCTCGTCGTCAATGGTAAGAAAGTCCGCATCTACGCAGAGCGTGACCCGCAGAACCTGCCTTGGAAAGACCTCGGTGTCGACATCGTTGTCGAATCTACCGGTCTCTTCAAGAAACGTGAGCAGATGATGAAGCACATCAACGCCGGTGCCAAGAAAGTTATCCTCACCGTCCCCGCCGGCAAGGCTGACGACGTCGATGCCACCGTTGTGATGGGCGTCAACGACAAAGTCCTGACCAAAGAGATGCAACTTGTCAGCAACGCCAGCTGCACTACCAACTGCTTGGCTCCCGTTGCCAAGGTTCTGAACGACAAATTCGGCATCAAACGTGGTTTGATGAACACCGTCCACAGCTACACCAACGACCAGAAAATCCTCGACCAGCCGCATAGCGACCTCCGTCGTGCCCGCGCTGCTGCCGTCAGCATCATTCCCACCAGCTCCGGCGCTGCCAAGGCCGTAGGTCTGGTAATCCCCGAACTGATGGGTAAACTCGATGGCTTCGCCATGCGCGTCCCCACTCCCGACGGCTCTGTCGTTGACCTCACCGCCGAGCTCAACCGCAACGTCACCAAGGAAGAAATCAACGCCGCCGTCAAGGAAGCCGCAGAAGGCCCCATGAAAGGTGTCCTCCAGTATGTCGACGAACCCATCGTCAGCATCGACATCATCGACAACACCCACAGCAGCATTTTCGACAGCCTGCTGACTCAGGTGATGGACGGCAATTTCGTCAAAATCGTCTCCTGGTACGACAACGAGAAGGGTTACAGCACCCGCGTCGGCGACCTCGCCGCCAAGCTGGCTACCCTGCTCTAATAGCACTAATAATTAACAGCTTAGAGGATGTCAACCCATGGCATCCTCTTTTTTTGTGCCCACAATGAAATGTTAAAATTTTTTAGATTCGGTTTTTTTTTGTATTTTTGCATTTTAGTAATAAACAAATAATGCAGTGCGCAATGGGAAATGAGATATCACCTTATTATTACACTTGCGCACAATAACGAAAAAAATGACCGATTCGAGACTCTATATCATCGCAGGCTGCAACGGGGCGGGAAAGACCACCGCATCGTACACCATCTTGCCAGAGATATTGCAGTGTCGCGAATTTGTCAACGCCGACGAAATCGCCAAGGGGCTCTCTCCTTTCAACCCGGAAAGCATGTCCATCAAAGCAGGGCGGCTGATGGTTGCCCGTATCAATGAACTGCTCGGTATGAATGCCAGTTTCGCCCTGGAAACCACCCTCTCCACACGCTCTTATGTGGCGCTCATCCACAAAGCACACGAATTGGGCTACAAAGTCAGCCTCATCTTTTTCTGGCTGCAGAACCCGGAACTGGCCGAGATGCGTGTCGCCAAAAGAGTACGCGAAGGAGGACACGACATTTCGACTCCCGTACTGCGTCGCCGGTACAACTCAGGCATCAACAACCTGTTCCAACTCTACATGCCTGTTGTCGACTACTGGATGATTTTCGACAACAGCCAACCCACTCGTGTCATGGTCGCCGAAGGCGGCGCCGGTGTCGAAAACAATATTATTGAACATGAAATCTTTGAAAAAATCAAGCAATATGTCAAAAGAGGAAATCAATGAACTGCGTAGCCTCATCTGTTTCGGATTGAGAAAAGCCGAAGAGAATATGCTGCGCGAAAAAGCACTGCACAACGATACAATTGTCACCATGAGCAATGGCAAGATTTGTGAAATGTCAGCCAAATACCTTTATCGCAAACTATACAACTAAACTCCTGTCTCTATGTTTCGAACCAACCACTTCCTCGCCATCTTTATGGCGACGGCTTTTCTTTTTGCCGGATGCCGTAACGCCACCACAACAACTACCGAAGCTGAAAGCTATCAATACATTGACGATTACAACGACACCGTCCTTGTTCCCACCCACCCCAAACGCATTGTCTCGCTTTCGCCGGCTGTCACCGAGATTCTCTTCACGCTCGGTGCCGACAAGCTGTTAGTCGGCCGCACCGACTTCTGCACCTACCCTAAGGAGGCTTCACGCATCGAAAGCATCGGCGGCATCAGCAACCTCAACATCGAGAAGGTACTGTCCGTCCAACCAGACCTTATCATCAGCGGTTCGATGGTGCCCAAGAAAATCGTCAAACAATTTGAGAAGATGGGCGTACCATTGGTCTGTGTCATCGAGAAACCGCATTTTGACGGCTTGTATGAAAACATAGGGAAAATCGGATCGCTTGCCGGATACAAGGCTAAAGCCGACAGCCTTAACCATGTGCTGCAAACCCAACTGTCACAAATCGACAGCACCACACCGCAACATCCTAAAACCGTCTATTATGTCGTCGGTTTCGGCAGTGGCGGCAACTTCACCGCCGGCGGCAACACGTTCATCAATGACATCATCACCATGGCAGGTGGCGACAATATCGCTAAAGAGAGCGAAGGATGGTCGTTCAGCGTGGAAGCGTTGCTGCACGCAGACCCGGACTACATCCTTATCCGCGCTGAAGACAGCGCCCGATTCGCCCAGACACCCCCCTACAGCCAACTTTCCGCCATCAAGAAAGGTCATCTGATCGCCCTTGAAGACGGCATCCTTGACCTGCAGGTGCCACGCAACATCGAACTGATTCGACGACTAAAACGCATCTGGCAACAATAAAAAAAATGGAGACGCAGTTGCGTCTCCATTTTTCATATCAGCCAATTATTCATTATTTTTTCTTGGCGACAGCCTTCTTGGCTACTGGCTTCGCAGCCACTTTGGCTTTGGCCACCGGCTTAGCAGCGGCTTTAGCTTTGACCACCGGTTTGGCGACAGCTTTCTTGGCTACCGGTTTGGCAGCAGCTTTCTTGGCCACAGGCTTAGCAGCGGCTTTCTTGGCCACAGGTTTAGCGGCGGCTTTCTTGGCAGCTTTCACCTCCTTGGCAGGAACATAAGGATTGTCTTCGTTGCTGACAAACGGATAGGTGTAGTTGGATGCCGGGTCGAAAGTCTCTTTAATGGCCTGGGGTGAAGTCCAGCGAATCAGGTTGAGATAGGAACCAGCCTTGTCGTTGGTACCGCTGGCACGGGCACCGCCGAAGGGCTGCTGACCCACAACAGCGCCGGTGGGCTTGTCGTTGTAGTAGATATTGCCGGCTGCATATTTCAGTATTTCGGCACCGAGGTGCAACGCCTTACGGTCGTTGGAGAAGATAGCTCCGGTGAGCGCATAGGGCGAAGTCTCGTCGCAGAGATGCAGCGTCTTTTCGTAATCCTTGTCCTCGTAGACATAAATCGTGATGATGGGTCCGAAGATTTCTTCGCACATCGATTTGTATTTCGGCGTCTTGGCGAGGATGACCGTCGGTTGGATGAACCAGCCCTTGCTCTTGTCGCCCGTGCCACCAAAGACGATTTCGGCATCTTTGCTCTTCTTGGCATGTTCGATGTAGTTCATGCAGTTGTCGAACGAAGCCTCGTCGATAACGGCATTGACAAAAGCGCTGAAGTCACGCACGTCACCTACCTTGATTTCCTTCATCATGGCACCGACCATCTTCTTCACATCAGGCCACAGCGATTTGGGGACATAGGCACGGCTGGCTGCAGAGCACTTCTGGCCCTGGAACTCGAAAGCACCGCGGACAATAGCCGTAGCCACCTGAGCCGGATTGGCGCTCTTGTGGGCGAAGATAAAGTCCTTGCCGCCTGTCTCGCCGACAATCTTGGGATAGGTACGGTAGTTGGCGATATTGTCGCCGATGCTCTTCCAGAAACCGTTGAAGGTCTTGGTACCGCCGGTGAAGTGGACACCGCAGAGGTTCGGGTCGGCAAAAGCCACCTTGCCAATCAAAGCACCGCTGCCGGGGAGGAAGTTGACGACACCGTCAGGAAGACCAGCTTCCTTGTAGATATGCATCAGCAGGTAGTTGGAGAGCATAGCCGTAGTGGAGGGTTTCCAGATACAGGTATTGCCCATCAACACCGGAGAGAGGCAGAGGTTGCTGGCGATGGAAGTGAAATTGAACGGAGTGATGGCGAAAACGAAGCCTTCCATAGGACGATAGGTCACATAGTTGAGCGTACCCTTGTCGCTGCAAGGCTGGTCGCTATATATCTGCGATGCATAGTAGGCATTGTAACGCAGGAAGTCGACCAACTCACAAGCGGAGTCGATTTCAGCCTGCATAGTGGTCTTGCCCTGGCCCAGCATGGTGGCTGCATTGATCAGCCAACGGTATTTGCCACTGACGAGCGTGGCGATTTTCTGCATAACGCTGGCACGCTCAATCCACGGTGTATTGGCCCATTCCTCATGAGCCTTCATAGCGGCGGCAATGGCCATCTTCACCTCTTTTTCACCCACTTTATAGTATTTGGCGAGGACGTGCTTGTTTTCTGTCGGCATCACAATCGTGCCGGTGTCTTTGGTGCGTACCTCCTTGCCACCAATGATAGCAGGGATTTCAGTCACTTTGCCATAAAGCTCATTGAGTGCTTCACGGATTTTTTTACGTTCAGGACTGCCTGGAGCATAACCTAAAACAGGTTCATTCTCAGGCTTTGGAAAGGAGAAAAGTGTGTTGTTCATAAAATAAAAATATTATTTAACGTATTGTTTTTATATTATTTACATTTAATAAGCACATACAATCGCAACAAAATCGGATGCAAAGTTACATTTTTTTCACCAAATTACAAAAAAAATTTAATTTTGCATTATCACAAAAACAAAAGCAGAAACAACTAATAAATTAGATTTCAATCAATAAAACAAATAAAAAAGTTCAAGCCATGAAGAAATTCGGTATCATCATGATGTTTGTGGCCTTGTTTGCGACCACCTCCTGCAGTTCGATTACCGGTGCATCGGACACGACAGCCCTTGCCACTGGCACCACCTGCGCCAAAGCACTAATCGCCCTGCGTTCCAGCTACAAAGCAGGCACACTCTCTCTGACCAATATGTCAGACCTCAGCAATATGCTGATTGTCGCCAATGCCTACACCGCGTTGAGAACCAACAAGGACAACTCTAATTTCAAGAAATCGTTCTCCACTGGCATGGTGGCTGGCGGTAGCGGTATCATCAACAACAGCAATGTGGCGAATATCGTCAATCTGCTGTTGAATGCCAATGCGCTGGGTACTGTGAACAGCAGCAATGCATCCAATCCAACCGTCAACACACAGACGACAAACAGTCTGACTCCTGTATTCAGCCAAATGAAATAGGCAAAGAATCAATCATTCCAAAAGAAAAGCGCCGCTCATTGGAGCGGCGCTTTTCTATTATGTCGCAAACGACAGCAGGGATTAGACTTCCCAAGTGTCGCCACTGTTGAGCAGGTCGTCGACACATTTGTATTTGCCGTTGGTCATCTGCTCGTCCATCTGATCCTCGTACAACTGCGTGTAGGAGGTCTTCTTGACATTGCGGATCACACCCAATGCAACAGGGAGGTCGCCACCCATATGGGCCAGCATCATGTGGATACCGGTATCCTCGATAGTCTCGTCATGGATCATGATATCATCGATGGTGACACCGTTCTCTCCTATGACGACAGCCTCCAGTTGACGGCCGTTGAAACGGAGACCCTTGTTTTTCTCTTTGCCGAAAATCATCGGCTTGCCATGTTCGAGGACGATGGTACGGTCGTCGCGGACAGCGCGGTCCGTAATGGCGGCATGGGTCTTATCGTTGAAGATCATGCAGTTCTGCAGGACTTCAACAACCGAAGCGCCGTCATGTTGGGCGGCACGTTCCATCACGTCGGTGGTCAGAGCAGGCACGCAGTCGAGTGTACGTGCGAAGAAAGTACCCTGGGCACCCATCACCAACTCACCCGGATTGAAGGGGTAGTCGATCGTGCCATAGGGCGAGGTCTTGGTGACCTGACCGAACTTGGTCGTGGGGCTGTACTGACCTTTGGTAAGGCCATAGATCTCGTTATTAAAGATGGTGATGTTCAAATCCTGGTTGCGGCGGATGGCGTGGATCAGGTGGTTGCCACCGATAGCCATCGAGTCACCGTCACCCATATTCACCCAAACGCTCAATGCGGGATTGGCCAGCTTGACACCCGTGGCGATAGCGCAGGCACGTCCATGGATGCTGTGGAAGCCGTAGGTATCCACATAATAAGGAATACGCGACGAGCATCCAATACCGGACACCATGACAATGTTTTCCTTCTTGGTGTGCGTTTTGGGGAAAGTGTTCAACAGAGAGGAGAGAATGGCGTGGTCACCGCATCCGGGACACCATTTCACCATCTGGTCGCTGGTAAAATCAGCTTTCGTGTATTCAACGTCCGATTTCGGAACAAAATGTCTTTCACTCATGATATTACTCTCCTAATAATTTGTTAAACTCATCTTTTAACTCACCCACCTCGAAAGGCAGACCCATCACTTTGTTGTACTGTGTCATGGGGCATTCGGGGTACTGCGTGCGCAGATAGCCGGCGAACTGTCCGTTATTGAGTTCGCAGACCACAATCTTCTTGTATTTGCGCAGAATGTCACCGGTATTCTTCGGCAACGGGCAGATATAGTTGAAGTGGGTATAGGCGACCTTCTTGCCTTCGTTGTTCATCTCTTCCACAGCGAGGGTGAGGGCACCCGAAGTACCGCCCCAACCCACCACGAGAAGATCGGCGTCGGGATTTCCGGTCACTTCCTGATCGGGGATATAGTTGGCCACGCGGTCGACCTTCTCCTGACGGTTCTTGGTCATGAGGGCGTGGTTTTCAGGATCGGTGCTGAGCGGACCGTCGGGGCATTTCTCGAGACCGCCGACACGGTGGCGCAAGCCTTCCATGCCCGGCAGTGCCCATTCACGGGCGAATGTCTCGGGGTCGCGACGGAACGGACGGAAGTTCGGGTCGTTCGGCTTGGCCAGACGCGGTGTGATAGCGGGCAAGTCGGCGACTTTGGGAATACGGAACAGCTGCGAGCCGTTGCCCAGATAACCGTCGGTGAGGAGGATGACAGGCGTCATGTGTTCCAGTGCCAGTTTGGCGGCGGTGTAGGCCCAGTAGAAGCAGTTGGCGCTGCTGCTGGCGGCGACGACAATGAGGGGAGCCTCACCGTTGCGGCCATAGAGGGCCTGGTTGAGGTCGCTCTGCTCGGTCTTGGTGGGCAGACCCGTGGAGGGACCGCCACGCTGGACGTCGACGACGACGAGAGGCAACTCGGTCATCACGGCAAGACCCAGAGCCTCGCTCTTCAGCGACAGGCCGGGGCCAGAGGTGGAGGTGCAGGCCAATGCGCCGGCGAAAGAGGCTCCGATAGCGGAGCAGATACCGGCGATTTCGTCCTCAGCCTGGAAGACGCGTGCACCCAGCGATTTGTGTTTTGCCAGTTCGACCATGACGTCGGTGGCAGGGGTGATAGGATAACTGCCGAGGAAGAGACGACGGCCGCTGCGTTCGCTGGCTGCCAAAAGGCCCCAAGCCGTAGCGACGTTACCCGTGATGTTGCGGTAACGGCCATGTTCCATCTTGTCGGCATTCGCAATCGATACGATCTTGGAGTGGATCAACTCCAGTTTCTCGGCATATTCGTAACCTTCGCTGAGAACAGCCTTGTTCAATTTCACCACATCGGGTTTCTTGGCGAATTTGCGTTCCAGGTAGGCAAATGTTTTCTCCAGTGTCTTGTTGGTCAAGAAGAATATCATACCCAGAGCGAACATGTTACGGCATTTCTCCGTGGTCTTCTTGTCGACACCCTGGCTTTCGCCAATCTTGGCAGTGAAAGAGGTAATCGGTGCATGGACGATGGTGTATGCACGTTCGAACTCCTCGGTAAAAGGATTCTCGTTATAACCTGCTTTCTCGAGTGCGTCGGGTGTGAAAGTGTCGGCGTCGACAATGACGGTGGCACCCTTCTTGGCCCATTTCAGCTGCGACTTGAAAGCGGCAGGGTTCATGGCGACAAGGATATCGCATTTGTCGCCAGAGCTGTAGATGTGCGAACCGACATGAACCTGATAGCCGGAGACGCCGGCGATGGTGTTGTGGGGCGCACGTATTTCAGCAGGATAGTCAGGGAATGTGGCGATGTCGTTGCCTGTCAAGGCAGAAGCGTCGGAAAACAGCGTTCCTGAGAGCTGCATACCGTCGCCTGAGTCACCAGCAAATCGGACAACAAGGTCATCCTTATTAACAATCTGATCTTGTGACATTTTTTAGTATTTTTGTTAATTATTTTAAACTTTATTGATTTGCAAAGATACGAAATAACTTTTAATGGACGCAAAATTGCGTCCTAAAGTTTATTACATTTTTTCAACAAGAGGCCTAATCAATCCCCTTCGATCTGAACAAACGACTTGATTGGTGCGATAGCTTCCAAACGGGCATGGTCGTAGAGGTCGGGGAATTCGATAAGGAAAATAAACTCCTTGACCTTGACTTTGTATTCCTTGCCGTCACGGACAACAACCGTCTTGTTGAGGGCATCGGCAATACCCGCCGCAGTGCCGCCTGTAGCCAGCACATCGTCGAAGAAAGTGAGATAGAAGGTATCACCTTCCGGCTCGCCAGCTGCGATATCCGATTTGCGGAAAAAGACATGGTCGGGACCGTATTCCTTCATGATCTGCACATCGCAGAGATCGCCCTTGGCAAACGGCAGTTTGCCTTTCTTGCGGATGGGAATCACGTTTTTCACCAGTTGGGACTGTGTAAGCAAAGGAGCGGCAAAAAGAAAGCCACGGGCCTCAACCGTCACCACATTGGGACTGTGGACATGGGCGTCGAGTTCGTCAATCAACTGGCAGAAAGCCTCTTTATTGGACATGAACGGAATGATGTCGATAAAGTCGATTCCCGGTTTCGGAAAATCAGGATAATGATTAATAATATCCTTAAAATTCATCATATCAATTATATATTTTATTTTTTTATAAACGCTATTCATTGCAAATTTACAAAATTTGTTGATATATGAAGGGTTTGAATAAAAATATGTAAATTTGCAATCTGAAAATGCAGCAGTCCATATCTATGAGAAAACTACATACATTATTCATTCTGTTATTATTACAAATCACCAATTTTGTCGGTGCAACGCCTCCAGATACCATCCGCGGACTGAGCGACGGGGCTTTCGCCAGCCTGCTCACCTGCGGACCGGGTGACGAGTTCTATGAATCGTTCGGACATACTGCCATCCGCGTATGCGACACCAATAACCATATCGACATCGTCTTCAATTACGGCTGTTTCGACTTTGCCGAGCCCCATTTCTACCTCAAATTTGCCAAAGGTCGTCTGAACTATTTTGTAATGAAATCCACATTCGACGATTTCATGTTGGAATACCGGTACTTCAAACGTGCAGTATGGGAACAGCGTCTGCGTCTTGAGAAAGACGAATTGGAGCGTCTCTTTGCAGCATTGCTGGAAAACACAGAGCCGGAAAACATGTACTATCAATACGACCTGTTCCTCGACAACTGCGCCACACGTGTACACAACATGATTAACAACGCACTTTCACCCGAAAGGAAGATGCAATTCGGCAAACCGAAACAAGCCACGACTTATCGTGACCTTATACACAAATATACAGAAGAGACACTGCTATGGTGGCGTCTCGGTGTCGACTTGCTGCTCGGCTGCGAGACCGACAGGACAATGAAGACAACGGAATATATGTATATCCCGATGGAGATGATGACTATCTACGACACGACATTGATGAGCGACGGGAAGCCTCTTGCAGAGAATGCCGTGCAACTGCTGACTGACAGCCGAGCGACAGCGAAGAAAAGTGTGTCGCCCACCCTCTGTTTCTGGATGCTGTTTGCCATCGTGGTGCTGCTGACCTTTATCTCGCGACGCAACGAATGGAAGATTTACTGGCTCGACGGCATTCTTTTCGCGATTGTCGGTATCCTATCGCTGGTGCTGCTTTTCCTGTGGTTTGGCAGCGACCACTGGTGTTGCGAGGCAAACTTGAACCTTATTTGGGCCAATCCACTGTATCTGTGGCTGCTATTCCGACTGCGCCACAGCAATATGGTCATTGTGTTGATTCTCGGCTGCACACTTTTTGCATTCTTTGTAGGCTGGGCCATGTGGCCGCAGCACTTCAATGCAGCGGTATTGCCCATCACGCTGACGCTGGCCGTGAGATTGGTTGACAGATTTATTGACATGCGAAAATACAAAACCTCATGAGAAAAATATGCACCCTTCTTTGGGCACTGACGCTGGGAGCAGCGAGCCTGGTCAACGCCCAAAACAACGACATTGCCATCAAGGAGCCCACAAAATACCAGGGGTTCCACACGCTGACGCATTTCGACTCGACCTCCGTCTTTATGGAGGAATCCGGTCTGAGCTATGTTTTGAACCACCGCCGTGTGGAGATGCTCGACTACACGGGCTGCCGTGACAACAATGTAGTAAAGATGGACTACGACCCGCTGTCGGCCTATGTTGAGATCCGCCAGGTGCTAGTGCACCGCTACTACAGTAACCGCACCGACACCATTGTAGGAACGGTGACCGGAGAACGGAGACCGGGGATAGTCGTCTACGACTATGTGGCACCGGCCCGACTCATCTATTGGGGCGCTTCGCAGAAAATGGTCGAAATCGGTCATCTTGACCCGCGCGACGAAATAGAAATCTGGACCTTCCGCAAAGGCTTCACCTACGCGCTTCTGAGCGGAGACGATGACAGCCGCTACATCCCGCCGATGCGCGGCCATTTCTACGACATCGTCCCCTTCTGGAGCGAGCAGCCTATCACCGACAAGGTGTACAGCATCAACGTGCTTACCTCCAAGAAACTGCGCTTCAGTTTTTACAACGACCTGACGGGTGTCACCTTCGACTCCATACAACAGGGCGACCGAACCATCTACACCTTCCGCCGTCACGACATCATGCCGCTGAAGCACGAACCTGCCGCGCTGGCCGACAACGACATGCAGTGCAAGCTGCTGCTCAGCACGGCGCCCAACTGGGAATCGAAGTCGATGTGGTTCTATGGTGTCAACGAGGACTACGGCAGCTTTAAGAGCACCCCCGAAGTGACCGCCAAGGTACGCGAGTTGCTCAAGGGCGCCCAAAGCGAGCAGGACAGCATCAGCATCCTGACCCACTGGGTGGCTGACAACATCCGCTACTGCGGCATCTCGATGGGCGAAGGGGAAGGCTACACGCTGCATAATGCCGAAATGAACTTCACCGACCGCTGCGGCGTGTGCAAGGACAAAGCGGGCATGCTTGTCGCCATGCTGCGCGCCGCAGGCTTCAAAAGCTATGCTGCCATGACCATGGCTCACGAACGTATCGACCGCATCCCCGCCGACCAGTTCAACCACAGCGTCTGCGTGGTGCAGCACCGCAACGGACGCTATGAATTGCTCGACCCCACCTGGGTGCCCAACGTACGAGAGCTGTGGAGCAGTGCCGAGCAGCAACAGGGTTATCTGATGGGATTGCCGGAAGGTGCCGACCTGATGGAGACACCGACCTCACCGGCAGAGAACCACTACATCCGCATCACGGGAGCATCAGAAATAAAGAAAGACGGCACACTTGAAGGCACCTTCACCGTCACCGCAGAAGGACAGAGCGACGCGTCCGTTCGCGGCGTGTTCAAAGCCCGCCAAAGCGAATGGCAGCGCAATCTGGAGATGGAACTACTGCGGGTTGCTCCCAACGCGGTCATCAAAAAAGTGACCTATACCGACGAGGACCATTACCTGGACCATCCCGTGAGCATCACTTATACCTACAGCATTCCCCGCTACGCCATCGTGGACGGCGACAATTTGATTTTCATCCCCTTGACGGCCCGCAACCTCTATAGCCGCGCCATGGGGCACCTCTACTTCGACACCTCACTTACGGAACGGACACAGCCCTTTGCCGACCGTTGTTCGCGGCTGGTGGAAATCAACGAGACCATCACGCTGCCCGGCGCGTACAAGACCATGGACTACAACGCTCAAATCAACGGTGTGGTATCGCCGGCAGTGAACTATGGCTGCGGCTTCAAGCTGGAGGGCAAAAAACTGCTGTTCGGCGAAAGCGCCATGTACAACAAGCGCATCTACGAAGCTTCCGACTGGCCCGCTTTCCGACAGGCTGTCCGCAACCAGAAGGTGGTAGCTGCCACTCCCGTAATTTTACACAAATAACACTAACTTTGGATAGAGATGAAAAAGACATTTAAGATACTCATTGCCGTCGCACTGTTTTCTGTTCTCCAGTTCTCCGTTTCCCATGCCCAAGATGCAGAGTACAACCTGATTCGCCGCACCTACAAGGTGAACGGCGACGGCACCACGGACATCAGTTACCGCAAGGAAATCAAGTTGCTGCGCAACCGCGCCATCACCGCCTACGCCGACAAGGGGGAGACATTCATCCTCTACAACCCCGCCATCGACCAGCTGACCATCAACGAGAGCTATACCATCCGCAAAGACGGCAGCCGTGTACAGACTCCAGCCAACGCTTTCATCGACCAGTTGCCGAGCCAATGCGAGAACTGCGGCCGCTATAACGGCATACGTGAACGCGTGGTGGTCCACACCGCGTTGGAATACGACTGCATCGTTGTACTCGACTACACCATCCACCGCAAAGGCACCTACCTCGACGAGGAGATTATCCTCAGCAAGGACTGCCCCGTGAAGAAATACGAGGTGATATTCGATACGCCGGAAAGCCGAGGCAACTACGACATAAATTTCTCAGAATGGGTCGACAGCGACAAAATCAAGGTTTTGAAAGACGACCACACCTTCCACTGCGTTGCCAACAACCTGCCTCAGACCTACAACGACAGCTATCTGCCTGATGCCCTCTACCCCACCATACACCTATCATTCAAGCCCAATACGCCTGCCTTCGTTTGCGGCACCGGCGATGTCGACCTCGAAGCCAAGATAGGTTCTGCCGCAGCCAACTTGATTGGCGAACTGCACGACAACAATCCGCTGACCTACGTCACCAACATCCGCGACTATGTGATTGACAATATCCGCACTACCGACTTCCCGATGTCGCTGGTGAATTATGAGATATCTTCGCCCACAGAGACTTTCCTTAGCGCCTGCGGCACCCCCGCCGACAAGGAATGGCTTATACTCGCCCTTATACGTGAAGCCGGCTTCAAGGCCAGCAAGCAAGATCACCGCATCATTGTAACCGTCAATGAGAACGGCAACAATATGGATTATATCCTCTCTACCACCGACAAGCGTCCGCCGCGTCTTGACGGTGCTGCCGTCGACGAGCAGCGCACCATCGAGATTGAACAGAGCATTCCCTGGACTGGCGAAAACATCGGTGGCGGATACGGTCAGATGACGCTGCCTACCGAGCGTGGCAGTATCAACATCAACCCTGCCCGACTAACCAGCAACCGCAAAGCACCCATCAAGATACGCAACTGCAACGAAAAATATCACTACACCCTGAATGTGCCAACACGAGCGACACTCGTAAAACCCGTCAACATCAGCTACACCAAAGCAGGCATTGGAAACATCAAGATTTGTATCAAGCAGCTGGACAACGGAACCATCGATGTGGTACGCGAACTCAACATCGATGTCGAACACGGCATTGTCACGCCGAAGCAATACAAAGCCTTCCGCCAAATGATGCAAGATTGGGGAGTAAACAGAACAATAACAATAAAACAATAGTCAAAGAAAAAGTCCGCAAATTCGCGGACTTTTTTATTTGATACCCCTGATAGTTTTCAGGGTTTCGTAGGCTTCGTTGATTTCGCGGAACTGGGCTTCGGCGTTCTTTCTCATCTCCTCACCCATACCTTCCACCTTATCGGGATGGTATTTCATCGCCAGACGGCGATAGGCCTTCTTGATTTCGTCGTTGGTGGCACTGCTGTCCAAACCCAGCACTTTGTAAGGATCCTTCTTCGAAGCGCCCGTAGCGCTGGAGGAACGGCCATAGCCACTGCCATACCCACTGCTGTAGCCACCACCGTAGCTACCTGCGACATGTCGCGCATGGATGGAGGTGTAATCTTGCGCATTGATACCCAACCTATTGCTTATCGAATGCAATACCTGAATTTCAGGGCTGCACACCTCTCCGTCGGAATCGGCTATACCGAACAGGAAATCGAGCATGTGATAGCGTGTGGTATAGTCGGTGTTGTATTTGATTTGGCGGCAGACATCGTTCAACGGGATATCCTGCTGCTGCAAATCGCGTAGTTTCAAGAGGAGCTCTTTGGCTTGTTCCTCACTATAGTTGCTGCGAAGGAAACGTTTCACATATTCCAGTTCGCTTTTCTTCACTTCGCGGTCGGCCTTCATCACCGCCGCCATCAACACCAATAACGCAACAGAAAGGTCTTCAGAAGTACCCGTATTGGTATAACGACGATAGCTCTGAGAGCTGTTTTTCTCACTGAACGTATTGTATCCGTCACCCGATTCGACACGGCGGGTGTTGCCATTCTTCTCGAGCGACGAACCAATCAGATAGCCAATGATGCCGCCAATCGGCCCCAAAAGGCTCCATCCCAGTCCGCCCAAAATCCATTTTCCAAGTCCCATGGTATGTTTGTTGATAGGTTGATATGGTGATATGTTAAAAAGGGTTTTAGTCTCAATTACTGTTCTCCGTTCTCCGTTCTCAGTTCTCAGTTCTCCGTTCTCAGTTCTCAGTTCTCAGTTCTCAGTTCTCAGTTCTCCGTTTCTGGTTCCTGGACGTCGCTCAGGATCTTGATTTCATAGCCGTTTTTCTTGGTCACCTTGGAGAGTTCCCCAATGGAGATCTGCTTTTCCGACACCCCCATCTTCTCTACAAAATAGCGGCGGATGCCTTCATCACGCATACGGAACACATTCTGCAACACAATCGTGGCAGCCTCTTCGGAATAGTGCTGCTCGGCAAAACGTCGCACCTCTTTCTCAGACGGACGGCGTGATTTGAGACCTTTGGAACGCAGGTAGGAAACAAATCCGGTGTCTTTGACGCTGATAGCAGACACATCGTCATATAAGATAAACTGTGGCAGAATGGCCGAGTAGGACTTTTCCGGATGGATGGAGAGATAGTATTCCTCCTTCATAGAATAGAGGCGCTGAGCCTGTACGGCAGCCGCCATATCGAACTGCGGTTCCAACGCAATCACAATGGAGCTATCATAATTCAGCACCTCGGCAATTTTCGCATAGAGGTTGTACTGCTCGGCTGTAAAACCTGCCTGAAGCGGATCGGTCACAATAAAGTCCATATTGCCGGCACCGCCAAAAGCGTTTGCCATCAGACGGAACGGCGACGTGGCCACCTTGACCAGCAAGTTGCCCAGCGTCTTCCAGACAATCTTCATGTAGGAGAATTCCGGTGAGTCGATATTGCCCTTCACCGGGATATCAAACTGCACCTTGCCGTCCTTGTCTTTCAACACAAAGAGGGCCGCTTTAAGCGGTACATTGACTTCCGCCTTGACATCCTCCCGTTTTTCTCCCACCTCGGGATTGTAAAGATCCAGCCTGTTTTTGCCGTCAAGCTGACTGTTGACAATCGTGTTCTCGCTAGTGAACGAAAGCGTACCGTCGGTGAACGGGAATGCCAGGTAAGCCACTGCATAGGGCGACAGGTCTTTCAGATGGAGACTCTTGATGGTGAGCGACAAGTATTGGTTAGCTTTCCAGTCGTCGATATTGCCTTTCCAGCGGATGATGGCCATGCCGCCATGCGGCAACTGGGCAAAGACTTTGGCATTGTTCTCGCCACTGAACGAGAGGTTCTCGGAAGTGATATTCAATTTTGTTATCGGGAAAGAGAACCTATCGGGCAGCGTGAAATCGTTATAGGTAACGGCAGCGTCTTTCAATGCGAAAGAGCCCACCTTTAACTGGAACGGCTTTGAAGGAGAGGAGGGCTGGTTGTCAGCCTTTTCTTCTTCAGGCGGTTCCTGCGATGGAGCCGTCGACGGGAAAAGGCGGTCAAAATTTGTCCCAGTAGTGTAGCGGTCGAAATGCGACTTCAGCTGATCCACCGAGACCGTTTTGATGTCGAAAAGATTCTCCTCGATATTGATCCGTTTGACGTCGACTGCCAGCCGGTTGCATGCCAGCACCTGGTCACCCGTCAGGTCACGGATGTCGACACCTTGCAGCGCCACATTGCCGGAGATGTTCATCTTCAGAATCTCATCCAACTTGCCTTGTGCCTTCACCTTGGCATTGAGCTCCCCGCCCAGTTTGCTGAGCCGCACCACTTCGTTCAGATAGGCACGGATATTGGAGATGGCAAATTTTTCCAGGTCCAGGTTGACCACAAAACTGTTGTCATCGAGGTTGAGCGAAGCATCGGTGCGTAGCACACCGCCGTCAGCCAGCTGGAGTTCCACACCCGCATCGGTATTCTCCGAGCCGTCGAAATAGACACCCGGAATCTTGATGTTCAGATTCTTCAAATCCCACTCGCTACCACTGCCCGCATCGGCATAGTACACCTCTCCACCCGTCAGACGTATATTGTAAAAGCCCAGTTTCCAACTGCTGGAGGTGGTATCCTCCGGTTTATCCGGTTCGTCAGATGCAAAATGTTCAATAATGGAGTTGAAATTAAAGCGGTCGCCCTCTTGCAGCACCCTCACCTTGGGGTTTGCCAGCGTGAAATGTTTCACATACAGCTCGCTGCCCAAGAGTTTACGTAGCTTCACTGCGGCGTCGAGTGTGTCGAAATGGAAAAACACTGTCTTATCGTCGTCCTCGTATACCGACAAATCGTAGATGCGCACCTGTCCTTTGAAGAGATTCACTTTCAGCGTCTCCACATGCAGTTCACGGCCTATCAGGTCTTTGCCGTGCTTGTTCACATAGCTTTTCGCTATGGGCGACACCAGCAACAGCGCCAAAAGGAGCAACAAAAGAATACTTCCTATTACTATCAGTGTGATTTTTAACCACTTTTTCATTTTTCAACCGAGATAAAATTCAGGCAAAAATAGGAAAAATAATCCACATATAAAAAAAACGCCCGAAAATAATCCCAACAACGAAAAAAAAACGTATTTTTGCAAAAAATATCGCATTCTTCTGGGAATAACATAAAACAATTTGTCCTTTAATATCATATATTTTAATTTGTCAATATAAAAGGTGTATAAAAAAGAAGCCCTAAAAAAGATACTTGTTGTTTTGATTGCAACATTTTTTTGCCATTGTGGACTTGATGCCCAATGCAATTATGTCATTGAGCCCCAAGGGAGCAACCGTTGCAGTTCTACAATCCGCACCCAATATCTGCTTCCGGACTCCACCTCTGCATGCCGAGGAAACGTTGTGTCCTATTCCGTAGTGGGAGACAGCGTTGACATCTTTCACTATTCCTGGCTGGTCATGGGAGGTACGATTGTCTCCTATTCCAACGACAGCACGAACGTTTCCATTCTGTGGGGAGAAGGCTCCGAGGGCTATATAGAACTGACACGATGGATCGAGAACAGACACTGTACGAAAACAATGCATGTCCGTTTGGTGGACAAGCCGGTGGTGGCTTGTTCCTCCGTTCCAAACCACGCCGTTTCACCCGACGGTGAAATCACGATTGACGTGTGCACTGGAGACGAAATCCTCCTCACAGACCGAAGCCGTTCCGACGGGACCCCCGTCACCGACTATTATTGGGAATGCGACGACAGAACTTCGACCGAGCCCGTCTTTGAATTCACTCCACATGAAGACGGCGTCTATTATATTGTCCACAGGGTATACAACTCCTGCGGGTGTTACGACGAAGAGACGATAACCGTCAACGCGGCGCTGCAGTGTCCGTTGGAAGTTTTCTGCTTCGGCAGTGTGTGTGGCGGCAGCAACCATACCTATACTGTCATCACCCCCATGTGCTCCACCTATCATTGGAGTGTTGAAAATGGCACCTTATTGGCCGGACAAGGCGAACAGCAAATAATTGTACATTGGGACAATCCCCAGTCGGGATACGGTGTCCTCACGCTTGACGGCAGCCCCTGCGAATGCGAGTGCAAAGCACGGAAAGCCATACGCGTTCCGATTGTTTCCGACCATATGGCCGTCAAAGGCCCCGACACCGTATGCGTGGGGGAACAATATCTTTACAGCCTGCCACTGCACGGTTCCACGGCATATAACTGGACGGTGGCCCCTATGGGAGCAACAATGACTGCGTCTTCATTGCCCAATGAGCAATACATTACTTTCAACCTGACGGGCACCTATAATGTAGGTGCATCATTCCAGTGTCCGTTCCTGAACTGCACAGGTACAAGCCGGGACAAGACCGTCGTAGTCCTCGATAGTCTTCGAATCCTACCGAGGTCGGCGGAGGTGTGTCAGGGAAACGCTTTCACCTGCACAACCGACAGCCATCTGCCTGTGCGGTGGTCTGTAACGAAGGGCGACTCGCTGGCCTACGACACCGTGGGCGTGGAGATGACTTTTGTTTTTGGAAGAGCAGGTTCTTACCGTATTCTGGCGAGCAGCGGAAGCCATTGCAACACGGCGGTGTGTCTCGTCACCGTGAAGGAGCGCCCACCCATTCCGGAAGATTTGGGCTATCCCGCCCATGCCTGCGTGAACAGTTCCGTGATGCTGACAGGCCATGCGACGTCGCCAGACAACTACATCGAATGGCGTTCGGCCTATGGGGAAGGGACAGTACCTGACCGGATTGAGGGCGACACGGTAAGCATCTTTTTTCCCGACTCCATCGCCACACTGCTGGTCTGTCAGGTGGACCGCGTTTCAGGATGCCGCTCGGACAGCGTTGTGCTCCGAATACCCGGATTCTCGCTTAGCCCGTTGCAGACGAATCTTTTGGAGATGTGTCCCGGACAGACGGTGCACGTGTCGGTTGCGGACCAGTCGGAGGACGGTGTGCTGTACAACTGGTGGGTAGAATTTCCCAACAAGGCGACCGTCATGGCTGACAACCGAAGCAACGAAGTGGATGTGATGGCAAACTATACAAGCGAGACCATGCCTTACACTGTGCGTCTGTTCCTGAAAAGGACAAGCTGCATGGGAACGAGCACCGACATTGTGCAGTTGCGCATCCGCGACATATCGCCGCCGACAATCAGTGCCTCCACTCCAGCCTGCCAAGGGTCCATAATATACTTCAACATGGATGCGGAACATGAGGCTATTGCTTCCGCCGAGAACTGCAGGTGGGAGGGCTGTGGCAGTTACACTGGACTGGATTATTTTGGAGCATTCATAGAAGCGGGTGAACATACGGTAAGTCTGCACTATGTGTCTTCTATTGGGTGTGCTCCTGTGGATGTGCAGACAGCAATAAACGTACATCCAGTATTTAGTTGTTACTACGACACCGCCTCCCATCCAGGATTTATATGCATCCATTTTATCAACGATGAAGTAGACAATGTTTCTTACCTATGGAATACGGAGGAAACGACGCAATGCATACAATATATCAGAGGGCAGGAGTATACTTGTCAGGTTACTTTTGGCAACAGTCACTGTTCTTCAACACCATATTGGCAAGGCAATCTTCATCCTCCGTCATCGGATCCATGTACAAGCATACAATTGGGAAACACAGCATTGAGGAGTTTCCCTGAGTGTTTCAATACAGTCAATTTTATCCGCGGCAACGAGATACCATCAGATGTAATTGAGCTGGAGGTAGTAACACACATCGACAACCATAAAAAGAAATATACATTGGACCGTCCTTCTACGTTATTCCAACTTGACAATGCGGGTCCGTATACCGCCTCGGTAAAATGGAACAGTAACGATACTTGTTACACTGCCAAAACGACAGGGATAGTCCAGATCTATCCTCGCATAAAAGTCAAATACAACTGCAGTGACTCGCTAATAATCATGGACAGTTCGGTTTATTACGGTGGCACTATTCCAGGGTATCGTCTCATACATATAAGGAATGTCAGTGTGACCAATCCGTTTTTTATAACCGAGAAAGAACTACACGGGATTAGCCGCAGAACCGCCATTCCGATTTTTTTATTCTCAGAAGGGGACACACTAAGCATTACACTAATCAGGGGGGACTGCCGGCACAAAATCTATTATGTCTTCCACAGGAAGCCCGTCAATGTCGCGATCAATGCCCGAACCCGGATATGCAGCCAGACACCGTTTCTCTTTTCCGCCAGTGCCGAAGGGCATGGACTGACATATAAATGGTTCTTTTCTGATAATTCTTACAATTACGGTCAATCGTTGTGGCATGTGTTTGATTATGGTATGAACTATTACGTAAACAGTAACACCAAAGTGGTTGTTATTGACACTCAAGGATGTGTAGATTCTGCATATATCCAAACCACAACCAAGAATAACCCATTCGAAACGGGCGGTTCGTATTTGGCTGATTTGCGGTTTGACAATTCTGACTATCCCAAATGTATTGGC
The DNA here is from genome assembly GCA_946401725.1 of uncultured Bacteroidales bacterium. Classification (GTDB taxonomy): domain Bacteria; phylum Bacteroidota; class Bacteroidia; order Bacteroidales; family P3; genus Colimorpha. The sequence goes on from CAMIVE010000001.1 coordinate 26,006, forward strand.
ACACCCTTAAAGATTGCATACAGATCTATTGAGGAACCGAATTCGCATTTTGACTCTACTCAATATATATGGATTCCCCCGAACGACACCACTTTTGGCGACAGTAACTATGCTTTTTACACAGGACCGCATTTCGTCTATGCGACCGACACACAGTATCTGTGCCGTGGTGCGGACAGAGTGGACCTCCAGTTCTTTAACATACCCAAAGCACATATCAAGCACCGGAAGTACTACTGTCAAGGCGAGAACATACATTTGTTAGGCAATACTGGCTCCCAACACCTCTATGAATGGACTGTGACACCCCCGACGGCCGTTGAATACACTTACGATATGGCAAACATTATGTTCGAAGCCGATGAGACGGGGCTCTGGAAAGCGAAACTCAAAGTCACCGCACCGCCCGAACTGGGCGGATGCAGCACTGTGGATTCCGTGACATTCAATGTGGTCGACCCTCCGGATGCGCCGGTCATCGGTTTTGTCGACAATGAGTGCATCACCGACGGCCCTGTGCCGTTGCAGAGTGCCGATGGTCATGACTTGGTTTGGAGCAACGGTACATACGGACCCCATTCGGTCTACTATTACGACGGCCCTGTATCAGCCTACTATATTGACCATCTGACGGGATGCAAGTCATCCCCGTCAGAGATTCTGATCCCACAGGCGCCGCGGTTTGACGCCCTGCTGTCGGGATGCTATTACAAGTGCAATGGAACAGAAAATCAGCTGGATGTGTACTCTCTGGGGACAACCGTCAACAGTTGGATCTGGCAAGTGGGCAACACTCTGGTGAATCAAGGGCAGACAATCCCTGCGTTGCTGAATATTAGTTCGAGCGGCACGTACACGATGTCGGCATCGTATGGAAACGGTTGTGAATCGACATCGTCGGAATTGAAAATCCACGGACAGGATTGCGACGATGACGCTTACAAACTTATCAACGTGGTTCTCACAAAAAATGAACTGTCTCTCGAAGGATGCCATATTACAGGTCATTTTTCTTTCTTTTTTGACAGCGATGCCGACAATCCCTTCAGGTTCGACCGTGTCGTTTGTTATCCTAATCAAACCATAGCGTCACTGGACCCTCCGACAATGCTGATTCCACCCAATGACACCTCGGGAGTTGTCGACCTTGATGTGGTTTTTACAGATTTCTCCCAGCCTGTGGTTTATTTCATACTTGTGGGGGATGGTTATCAGCTGGGGCAGTTCAGCGTGGACCTGCTGGCGTGGCTGGAACAGCAGGACTTGGGGAACGGCTGTTTCTTTGCCAATACGCTGGACTTGGATTTCAACACGACATTCGGATCCCCGGGACAAATGCTTTTTTTCGATTTTAGCATTCATCCGACCGTACCCAATGTGATGATGCTGTGGAGCGACGAATGCGAGATTGTCCAGCAACAGTTCAATCCTGTCACGAATCTGATGACAGGCATGCTGCTTCTCGATTACGGCAAACTGAGCCAGCTGGTATACGCCGATAGTTGCGTGAATCTACACCTGCTGGTATGTGACAAAGAAAAACTCTGCATAGCCGACACCTGCATCCCCGCCGAGCTACTGCTGGAACTTGCCTCGTCACCGCAATACCAGCCCCGGGTATTGGATCGGGACGAAATGGACAGAATGTCGTCGGGCAGCCGTTTTGCGCTGAAATATCATCCTGCAACCGACCAGGTGACCGTGATGGAGACCGCAAGCCGAACCGTGGCTTCCAGCATCGAACGGATTGAAATCCTCTCAATGGATGGCCATATAAAGATGGTCGTTAACGGCAGTGCCTTTCTTGAGGTAAACAGCCTGCCGAAAGCGATGTATATTGTGAAAATAACAACAAATGACGGCAAAACAGAATATGTCAAACTAAAAAAAGAATAGTGCCATGAAAAACATAAATAAAAAAAGAAGGCTGACCGTGATTGTTTTTCTTGCAGTCCAGTTGTTCGTTGCGGGGCAGCTTCAGGCGCAGAGCGAGCAATTCCTGTGGGAGGTGCACAGTCCGGACATCAAAATAATGCAGAAGCAGATGGACAGTATGGGCAATGTATACATCGCCGGCACTTTCGAATCGCAGGGGATGCTAGCGGGGCGATGGATATGCCCTGCCGACAGCAGCGAGGACTGGCTTTTCTCTTCGCAAGGTGTTTTTATTGCCAAATTCGACACAACAGGATCCCTGCAGTGGTGTAGAGCAGCAAAGGATTGGAAAGACGGATTGGGGTACCCTTGCGGGTTTTCTATGCGTAACAACAAAATACATTTTGTATTCACATATGCGTCATCGGAACTTTTACTTCCATGGGATGTTTACCAGGCAAACAAGCACTGTTGGCTGTATTTTTTCGACACCATATATTACGGCATGATCAACGGGGTTGTGCAACCCTATGGAACACTCCCGTATCGATGTGACCCAAACACCTATTTGGTGACATTTGACCTCGACGGAAATAGAATTGACACGAAAACAGCCAAAGTATTTGGCGGTCGCGACAAATACTTGCAGGACAATCGCGGTTACCACTATTTTGTTGTCAGTAAGCCAACCTATCGTTCCAGTCCCCGTAACTATATCATGCTGAACGACGACACCAACGCAAAGTTTTATTATCCAATAAATGACCGGAATTTCTACCCCCATGAAAGAGACTATCGAAGGACGCCTTATCTAGTCCGAATCAACCCAGAATGGACTAACGTGAAGTTTTTCCAACTCACCGATTCGCTGGACGGATTCAGGAACAGTACTGGCGACTCAGTGTTTTGTGGATATGATAATTATTTTTTCATTTCAACTATTGTGGATGAATCAAATATTTTTTACGCAACAGTGCAAACATGTGGTGCGCAAGGAAATATTCATTTCAGTCTTCCGTTAAAATTGTATTTCAATGATGGGTCTTTTATTACAGAAGATGAATGTTCCAATGAAATAGGTTCTACCATCGAATTTATAATGAGTTTTGATACAGTTGGTCGAGTCAAATGGGTTCAACAGTTTTATTACGAAAAATTAGATCCCATTCCTGGAATGGAAAAAAACAGAACCTATTGTAATTTTTTAGGCGGTGTATTTGTTGATTCATCTAATTTGTATTATGCTGGTTGTTTTCAATGTCCCGCCAGGACCTGGCGCGTTGAGTCACTTGATAGTATTCCTAATGTTTATTTTGACAGGGAACATCGCGACACGCTTTTTTTCCCAAACAAACATCAATCGTATATTGCAACTGTTGTAACATACAACAAACATACCGGAACATATTTGAATCATCTCAGTTTTGGTTCAAACGGAATTGCGACTCAAACAGGTGATGGTGCAGAACCATATGTGACAAAAGATTATATTATAGTAAATGTTTCAGATTATGGTTATTCACACGATAATCCAGTACAAAACTACACAATAAAATACAATAGACACACAGGTGAAATAGAAAAATATGACACTATAGCATCTTCGACTGTTCCAGAAAATAGAGGTGTCCTTGCAAGTGAGAATGGTTATATTGAAAAATGGATTTACAATGGGGGAACAGATATTATGTCTCCCTACTTCCATATTCCTTTGAATAATGCCAGCATCCTTTTTTACTACGATTCCCTGCTTGACAAACGCCGCAGTCGGGTCCCTCAAACGGAAATCCCTGCTGTAGAAGAGAGTCCTGTCGGACTGAAGGTCTATCCCAATCCGGCGAGCGGTATCATCACCGTCAGCGCGACTACATCTTTTTCGCAAATCGAACTGTACGACTCTGAAGGGCGTTTACTGGAGCAGCGCCAGGTTGACCCTCGTCTGGGACTGATTCGTCCGATAAAACTAGCTCAATACAGTACAACTATCGATCTTCGAAATCTTCCAAGGGGTCTTTATTACGTCAGAGTGCAGTCGGACAAAGGAGTGACCATCTGCAAAATAATAAAAATATAACTGGATAGCATTTGCATTTTGCAGATGGAACCGAAAGAAAAACTTCTTTAATTCTCTAATTCTTGAACTTTCAAACACCTAATTATGATAGCAGTACTATTGGCCGGGGGAACCGGCAGCCGGATGAATAGCGACAAACCCAAACAATTCCTCCCGCTAAGCGACGGCAGGAGTGTTTTGGAACATACCGTCGATGCTTTCGAACAGCACAGCGACATTGACGAGATATGCATTGTGATGAACAAGGCATGGATTACCACAACACAGGACATCATTGCACAAAACGGATGGAAGAAAGTGCAACACGTCATTGCCGGCGGCAGCGAGCGATACCTCTCCACACTGGCCGCCATCGAGTGCTATCTGGAGCGCGACGACGACTTTGTCATGCTGCTGCATGATGTGGCCCGTCCTTTTGTCAGCCAACAGATTATCAGCGACGTGGCAGCAGCATTTCAGAAACATGACGCTGTTGCAGTAGGCATCCCCTCCACCGACACCATCTGGCAGGTGAATCCTTTCAACAGCACCATTCAACGCATACCTGAGCGCACAATGATGTGGCGTGCCCAGACGCCGCAGGCATTCCGATTCCCGCAGCTGCGCGACGCCTACCAACGGGCGCTGCAAGACCCGCAATTCCATGCCACCGACGACTGCGGTGTAGTGGCGCACTACATGCCCGAAACAAAAATCCATATCGTCAAAGGTTCCGAGGAGAACATCAAAATTACCAGACCAGGAGATTTGAAATAACAGAGCCCCTATCAAACCTTTTCAAACCTTTCAAACCTTTCAAACCTTTTCAAACCTTTCAAACCTTTTCAACCTTTTCAACCCTTTCAACCTTTTCAACCTTTTCAACCCTTTTCAACCTATCAACGCCCCTTTAAACTTCAATCATGAAAATTCGAGAACTCACAGACTATCTCAACAGCCGCTTTTTGCCAGTGTATCAGGAATCGTACGACAACGCCGGATTCCTGCTCGGCGACAACAACCGGGAGCTAAGCGGCGTGCTGACCACCATCGATGTCACCCCCGCCGTAGTGGAAGAGGCCATAGAGAATGGCGCCAACCTGATAGTGAGCCACCATCCACTCATCTTTGGCGGTATGAAACGCATCACCCCTGCCAACGCTACAGGACGCATGGTGATGCGGCTGCTGGAGAAAGGAATCGCCGTCTATGCCGCCCACACCAACCTCGACAATCTGGACTGGGGTGTCAACGGCATATTGGCCGAGAAACTGGGACTGACCAACTGCCGCATCCTCCGACCGGTCGAAGGGGTGTTGCGTAAATTAGTGACCTACGTTCCCACCGAACAGGCCGAGGAGGTGCGTCAAGCACTCTTCGATGCCGGTGCCGGCGGCATCGGCGGGTACGACTGCTGCAGCTATAACAGCGAGGGTTTTGGCACTTTCCGTGCGGGAGCAGATTGCCATCCTTTCTGCGGTGAAAAAGGAGAACTCCATCACGAAAACGAGAGTCGCATCGAAGTCATCTACGAGCAACGCATCGAACGACGGTTGTTGCAACGGTTGAAGTCGGCACATCCCTACGAAGAGCCCGCCATCGACTGTCTGCCGCTGACCAATGCACTGCCCAACGTAGGTGCCGGCATGATAGGAACACTCCCCTCCCCCACAGACCTAATGGAATTCTTCGACAGGGTGAAAGAACGCTTACACCTTCCCGTCATCCGCACGTCCGAATTCGAAACACAAAAACCACAAGGCAAAATACAACGAGTTGCCCTCTGCGGCGGTGCAGGCAGTTTCCTGATTCCCGACGCAAAGGCCTGCGGGGCCGACATCCTGCTGACTGCCGATTTGAAATACCACGACTTCCAATCGGCCGAGGGTGAAATCCTGTTGGCCGACATCGGTCATTTCGAGAGCGAACAATTTGCAAAAGAAATATTTTATCGCGTAATTTCTGAAAAATTTAGTACATTTGCGTGCCGAATTTCCGAGCAAGACAAAGGCTACATACGCTATATATAATTAATATATAGTTTATTGTGTTTTGCAAAGAAGTTTTTCAAGCAAGACAAAAACTAAAAATAAAATATACAATGGCAAAAAAAGTCACTTCGAAAACCGAAACCAAACAAGAGAATCCAGTTCCCGAAATCGTACGTCAAGACGTTGACATCGTTGTTGAAAAACGCCTGGTAGCCCTTTATACACTGCAAAGCGTAGACTCCGAGATTGACAAAATCCAGATTATCCGCGGAGAACTTCCCCAAGCCATCCAAGACCTCGAAGATGAGATCGCCGGATTGGAGACCCGTATCCAGAATTTCAAAAACGATATCGACGAGACCAACCATCGAATGGCTACGGAGAAAAACGAGATTGCCGAGCACAGCGAGATGATCAAGAAATATCAGAAACAGCAGGACAATGTGCGTAACAACCGTGAGTTCGAAGCCATCAACAAGGAAATCGAATACAAAGACCTTCAAATCCAGCTTTGTGAGCGCCATCTGAAAGAGGCCACCGCCCATATCAAGGAAATACAACAGCATATCGAAGCTGCCGAACAACTGCTTGAAAACCGTCACAAAGACCTCGATGCCAAGAAAGAGGAACTCGACGACATCATCAAGGAGACCGAGAAAGACGAGAATCGTCTGCGTGCCAAATCGGCAGAACAGGAACAGTTTATCGAACCCCGTTACCTGACCGCCTACAAACGTATCCGCAACGCTGCCCGCAACGGTCTCGCCGTAGTCACCATCGACCGCGACGCCTGTGGCGGTTGCTTCAGCAAAATCCCGCCCCAGCGCCAGACCGAAATCAAAATGCACAAGAAGGTCATCGTTTGCGAACACTGTGGCCGTATCCTCGTCGACGACAACATCGCCGATCTCGCAAAAGAGAACCTGAAAAAATAATCGGAAAAACCTTTCAACCTAACTACTTTTATGATTCATTCCTTCAACCCCGAAACTCCCCTGACCATTGCCCGTGTCAAGGAAATCATAGACAACCACGCCACCCTCGAACTCAGCGACGAAGCCAAACGCCGTATCGAGAAATGCCGCAATTACCTGAACAAAAAGATGGAAACGCAGAAAGTGCCCATCTACGGTGTCACCACCGGTTTCGGAAGTCTCTGCAATATCAGCATCAGCAAGGAGCAGCTGAGCCAGCTCCAGAAGAACCTCGTCATGAGCCATGCATGCGGTGTCGGCGATGAAGTGCCTCAAGAAGTGGTTCGCCTCATGCTTCTGCTGAAAGCCCAGAACTTCTGTTTCGGCTACAGCGGTGCCCAGCTGCAGACCGTCCAGCGCCTGATCGACTGCTACAACGACGACATCCTGCCCGTGGTCTACCAGCAGGGCAGCCTCGGCGCCAGTGGTGACCTCTGCCCCTTGGCCAACCTGATGCTCCCCGCTATCCTCGGCATGGGCGAAGTCTACTGGAAAGGACGTCGCTGCACCGCCGAGGAGGTTTACAAAGCCAAAGGCTGGCAGCCTATCGAGCTGCAGAGCAAGGAAGGACTTGCCCTCCTCAACGGCACCCAGTTCATGAGCAGCTACGCCGTGTGGAGCATATTGAAAGCCCAGCGTCTCAGTGCCCAGGCCGACATGATGCTCAGCCTCAGCCTCGACGCATTCGACGGCCGTATCGAGCCTTTCTTCGAAAGCCTCCACATGGTGCGTCCCCACAAAGGACAGCTGCAGACCGCTGCCGCCGTACGCAAATACACCGAAGGCAGCCAGCTAATCAGCCGCCACAAAGAGCATGTACAAGACCCCTACAGTTTCCGTTGCGCTCCCCAGGTGCACGGTGCTGCCAAGGACACCATCGCCTATGTCGCCAGTGTCGTTGAGACCGAAATCAACTCCACCACCGACAACCCCATCGTGCTTCCCGACGAAGACATGGTTATCAGCGGCGGCCACTTCCACGGCGAGCCGTTGGCTATGGTGCTCGACTTCCTCGCCATCGCTGTCGCCGAATTGGGCAGCATCAGCGAACGTCGCACCTACCAGCTTATCGATGCCAAACGCGGTTTGCCGAGTTTCCTCGTGGCAAAACCTGGTCTGAACAGCGGATTCATGATTCCGCAGTACACCGCTGCCGCCATCGTCAGCCAGACCAAGCAGCTCTGCACCCCCTGCAGCATCGACAGCATCCCCAGCAGCCAGAACCAGGAAGACCTGGTCAGCATGGGCGGCAACGCTGCCACCAAATGCTACCGCGTGATGGAGAACGTGGAGCGCGTACTAGCCATCGAGCTGTTCAACGCGGCACAGGCTCTCGACTTCCGCCATCAGGAAGGACTGAAGAGCAGCCCCTTCATCGAACAACTCGTTGCCGACTTCCGCAAAGTGGTCAACTTTGTCGACATCGACCAGGTGATGTTCAAGCACATCCACGCCAGCGTGAAGTTCCTGCAAGAGATGGCTATCGCCGAATAATATTGAATAAGGAATCCTTATATATAAAGCCGCCTCGTTGGGGCGGCTTTGTTTTTTCTCATCGTATCACCTCAATGGCGCTCTTGTGGTCGATAACCTGACCGTTGGCGCGGGTGAAGAATCGGTAGAAATAGGTACCGTCAGGGGTGTTGGTCTTGTTCGGATCCCAGAAGTCCTCTTCGCGGTGGATATTCTCCTTCTTGTATATCAGACGTCCCCACCGGTCGTAAATCCACAGGCAGTTGTAGTCGAAAATCTTGGCACGCAAAAGGTCGGGAATTTCCATACGGTCGTTATAGCCGTCCCCATTGGGGGTGACCGCATTGGGGAAGCGGAGCCAGATTACCGTGAGATCGAGGTTTCGGATGCTATCGCAGCCATAGACATCGGTATAAAGCATCTCATAAAAACCCTCCTCGCTTTCATTGAAGCCAAAACGGTCATAAGTCTCCCCAAAGAGTATTTCCGCCTGCAACGTATCGTTCCAAATCACGTGGCGGACAAAATCCAGATGGCGCAGACTATCGCAACCCCAGACAGTGGTATAGGCATGGGTATAAAAGCCTGTACTGTCCTCATTGAATTCGCTGTCGACATAGCCTTCGTCGCATGTCGCTGCCCGCACGGTGTCGTAGTATGCAGGATGAACAGTCAAGTTCAACGAGTATAATGAGTCACATCCGTTCCGGTCGGTTGCAAAATGGGTATACACCCCCGTCTGGCGTTCCCTGAAGCCAAGCGTATCGACCGTACCCGGACAGGCATCGACATAAAGGGTGTCGTCATAGTGCGGGAACATGCGAACCCTATGGCGAAGCGTATCGCTACAGGAGAAGGCATTGGCCACCAGCGTCACCTCCCTATCACCATCAATGACCAGCCAAGGGTCTGTCCCCGACAGACTGTCGTTCCACTGCAACTGCGTAACGGCAGGGAGCGTCGGCTCCGCATGGAGCACTACCGTATCGCCGTAACAAGCCACCGTATCACCGACAAGGGTTGTGCGATGGACGAAGTCAACCACAACTGAATCGAACGTCGAATCGGTGCAAAATGATTCACTCAGACTGCAGAAAAGAGCCAAATGGCAGATACCGTTATGTTCCAGCGGCACCGCTAGCGAATCACCGTACAGCGTATCGCCCTCCACTATCCACACCAGATTGTCGATGGTTTGGTGGACATAAGGCAGAAAGGCCTCGTCAATCTTGATCTTACAATTGCTGTACAGATGCAGCATCTCCGCACAAGTATCCAGCTCATAGTACATGGAAGCAGAAGGAACAGGCAGAACCGCAAGTGAATGGACGGTAAATCCACATTCAGGCTTGCCTATAAACGACGCCTGACAGAAATAAGCGGTAGAATCGGCACGCACCAGAATCTCACTTTCGGTCGAGATAACGGTGGTGTCGTTGCCACGATACCAACGATAGTCAAATCCCAAGGGTGCACGAAGCCGGACCGAATCCTCATTTTCACAATAGTTGTACAGATCAATCCGTTTGCTGTCACAATGAATAGTGAAGTAGGCATATCCGAAATGCCCTCCATCGGCACAATCCTTGGTGGTGAAACGGATTTTGATCAACTGTCCATGATAGGGGGCAATGTCGATGCCGACAGTAGACCAGTCCTTCCAAATCACATTGCTTCCTGAGACGCTGTTCCACCCCAAATCACCCGCAGCATAGAAGTCGGCATAGCAGCAGGTGGTGTCGATGGCCACCTCGTTGCTGTCGAGGATTTCCATCGTGAAGCGAGGCTGATTGACGCTGGTGTGATTGGAGTTCTGCAACACAACGGCATACTTGAGCACTAGCATGTCCTTGTCCAGGCTGTCAACAAAATAGTCGAAAGTGATGGTCTCTCCCTGTGCACCGATATTCTCGTCTCCCAAACGGATGGAAGCAATTTCGTCCACCGGGATGCAGCGAAGCAGATTGCCGGTGTTATGGTCGCGAAGCGAGGTATCGATAATGGCGACATGACGGCCGGCAGGTCCCATGAACGATTGCTGCGGGTTGCTGTAGGTTCCCCACGTCCGTCTCACATGGTTGTTATTGGAGAGGTTGATATAGTCGATACAATCGTCAAGTGTGGTCATGAAAGTGGCCGACGCCGGATTGCAACTGAACGAACTGTCGGTACACAGTGTACGAATCAAGAAATAATAGGAGGTACACGGATCCAGACCCGTCACCTCGTAGGTAGTGGTATCATAAGGCAATGTGGCAATAAGCGTCTCACTCCCTGACGGGGCACTGCTTTTCCGGCAGTAGAGGAAGTTGGTCAATCCGGGATTGGAATTATGCCCCCACGAGAGCGATATAGAATGGCCGGTAGACTGTGTCAGGCTGATACTCCCCACCGATGAATGGCAGCCACCGACAGGAAGAGGTGCATATAGCCGATTACATGTTTCATAACCACAATCGCCGTTGATCATCAGCCAGTCCAAATTGCAAGGATTGTTATAAGGGAAGGTGAACTCCAATACGGGATTGCTGAAAAAAGTGTCTATCCCCATACTCACCACCACAATATGCCACACCGAAACAACTGAATCGGTGGTCCAGGTAAATCGGATACTGTCGCCCAAATCAGTCACCTGATAGGTACTGGGCACACGACAAGGACATCCCGGAGCAGGAGGAGTATAAGGTTGACCCACACCCACCAAAGAACGGGGACAAATGGAGGATGCACTGGTGTCAAACGAATAAATCCTGTAAACCAGACGATAACCCACCGGTACATTGGGAAAGACCAGGTAGTTGGTATCGGTGACAAGCGTCTGAAAACTGTTGCTGTCCTCCAACGCAGAGGTGCCAAAGGAAGTACTGTCAACCAAGGCATAATCAAGCACCCATGTCACTGGAGTCATAGTGGCGTACCACGAAAGAAATATCGTGTTGCTGTCGAGGAATCCCGTCGACAGGCCGCTCGGAACCAAATTGTCGTATTCACAGAGGATGACTTCAAAACCGCTGGTGGGAAAATCGTCATCGGCATTGAAGACTATAGTGACCGCGTTGGAACTACTGAAATAATAGAGCCCCGAACCGCTGGCACTTCCGGGGAAAGTACAAAGGGTAGAGCTATACGGGGTGTCGCCGTTCTTGATTTGCAACAGGGCATTACCCTGAGGATGCGTAAGGTCGCTGATCACCTCAATCCGGTAATGCCCCGTGGGATTGACCGTATGGAACGTGTAGCTAGCGTTACAGAAATTGGCATGCGGTGCCGAAGAACCGCCGTCGTCAAAAAGCTCTGCGTAACACATCACCGTATCTGCATGACCGGAGACAGGCATCAAGACTGTCTGTGCATTCAGACTCCCTTTTCCGATAAAAAAAGAGACAAAAAACACCACCGTCGCTATCAGCGACAATATACAACGATGCCAATATTTACTCAAATTATACAAAGTCAACTATTTACACACACACCATATTTCTTCCATTAGTGCAAATATACATTTTTTTTCCAAAACACATCATTTAGTCAATGGCGTCTTCGGCACTTCATTCGACTGCACATTCTGTTCTTCTTTCTTGTACGGGTCGGCGATAGGGCTGTCCTTCTGGTGGTTTTCAAGATAATGTTCCACAGACTTCAATACCCAGTTGATGAAAAGGATGACGCTGACTGCGATGATGGCATACTTCCACAGTCCATAGCCACACATCGATCCGACAGCGGCGGAGCACCAAAGGGTGGCAGCGGAATTGAGACCGTGGATGGTGAAACCGTCGCGCAGAATCACACCGGCGCCAAGGAAACCCATACCGGTGACAATCTGGGCCAGCACACGCAAGTTGTCGTTATTCACAGGACCGCCTGCTGCAACAGCGTTGGCGATAACGGTCTCGGATATCAGAATGAAGATGGAGGCTCCCACCGCAACCAATGCATTGGTGGTCAGTCCCGCACTGCGTTGACGCAATTGGCGTTCCAAGCCAATCAAGATGCCACAAACCAGGGCAATAATAATTCGGGATGCAAAAATGTGAAGGTTCATAATGAGTTGTTGATATGTTGTTACGTTGATATGTTCGTCCTTTTCTTTATCCCAAGAGGGGTTTGATATATTTGCCGTTGTGGGATTTCAGCAGTGCCTGTCGTATCTGGGGCTGCAATTCCCGCTTGTAGAAAAAGAACATCAAATTCTGTTCCTTTTTCTCGTTGGGGTGTCGCGCCACATAGACCGGCTCCATCGTTTCGGGATTGAATCCCGTGTAATACATTTCCGTGCTGAGCGTCATCGGTGTCGGTGTAAAATCCTGAATCTGCTCCAATCGGTAGCCCATACGTTTCATCTGCACCGCCAAATCGGCCATGTCACTCAGACGGCACCCCGGATGGGAACTGATGAAGTAGGGTATCAGCTGATATCGCAAGCCCGCCTTGCGACAAATGTCATCAAACCGTTTCTTGGTCTCCACAAAAAGGTCGAATGGGGGTTTACGCATCAGTTTCAACACGGAAGCGCTGGTATGTTCCGGAGCCACTTTGAGTCGACCGCTTACATGATGCCGCACCACTTGGTCGAAGTATTCCCATCCGTGATTCTGCTGTGTAAACAGGTCGCAACGGATACCGCTACCGATATAGACATGCTTGATGCCCGGAACATCACGCACCTTGCGGTAGAGGTCGAGCAACGGGCGGTGGTCGCTCTGCAGATTACGGCACATGGAGGGCTGGATGCAGCTGTAGCGGCTACACTTGCGGCAGAGTTCCTTGTCGCGCCCTTCCATGCGGTACATATTGGCCGAAGGACCGCCCAAATCACTGATAACGCCGTGGAAGTCGGGACTGGTGGCAAGCATCTCCACTTCTCTGAGAATGGACCGTTCGCTGCGGGAAGCAATCTGTTTTCCCTGATGTGCCGAGATAGTGCAGAAAGAGCATCCCCCGAAACAACCCCGATGGATGTTGATCGAGTTACGGATCATCTCGAAAGCCGGGATGGGTCCACGTTTCTTGTATTTGGGGTGCGGCGCACGAAGATAAGGCAAGTCAAACGACGCATCGATCTCCTCAGTGGTCATCGGCGGTTCCGGGGGATTGACTACCACATAGCAGTCACCATGCCGCTGGACAAGCGTAGCCGCTTCGATTTTGTTACTTTCGCGCTCAATGATGTGAAAATTCTCCGCTTGGATGCGCTTGCTCTTCTGACAGTCTTCGAAGCTGTGCAGTTCGATTGTTTCTCTAGTCCGACTAGTAGGACTAGTTGAACTAGTCGGACTAGTACTGCTGGTATATGCCACTTGTGGCAGATTGTAGCAGGCTTCTATGCCTTTCCCTTCGGCAAGGAGGTTGGCTATTTTGAGGGTTGTTCGCTCCCCCATGCCATAGTTGAGCAGATCGGCAGGGGTGTCGGCGAGAATGCTGGGGTAGAGTCGGTCGTCCCAGTAATCATAGTGTGCCAGTCGGCGCATCGAAGCTTCGACACCTGCTATAATAACAGGCGTATCCGGGTACAGTTGTTTCAGTATCCGCGAATAGACATAGGTGGCTCTGTCGGGACGGAAGCCCGCCTGACCGCCGGGAGTGTAGGCATCGTCATGGCGCAGACGTCGAGCGGCAGTATAGTGGTTCACCATGCTGTCCATGGCGCCGGACGACACACCAAAGAAGAGCCTGGGTTTACCGAACTTACGGAAATCACGCAGATCGTCACGCCAGTTGGGCTGCGGGATAATGGCCACATGGTATCCCGCCGCCTCGAGCGTCCGCCCGATGACAGCCGTACCAAACGACGGATGGTCTATATAGGCATCGCCCGTGACGAGCACCACGTCGACCTGCTCCCATCCCAGCCGTTTGACCTCTTCCAGTGTTATAGGCAAAAAATGCGCCATGGTAAAAAAAAGGTCCTTAAAGTCCCCAAAGACCTTAAGGACCTGAACGGTCTAAAAAATCACTTTTTAATCTTGAATAGCCTTGATGCCGGGGAGGACCTTACCTTCGAGGTATTCGAGCATGGCGCCGCCGCCGGTGGAGACGTAGCTCATCTGGTCGGCAAGTTTCATCTGCTTGACGGCAGCAACGCTGTCGCCACCGCCTACGGCTGCGAAGCAGCCCTGTTTGCAGCTCTCTGCCACGCTCTGGGCAATGGCCTTGGTGCCTTTGGCGAAGGTTTCGAGTTCGAAGACACCGGCAGGACCGTTCCAGAGGATGGTCTTGCTATTCATAATGATATCGTGGATAGCCTTGCAGCTCTCGGGACCGCAGTCCATGCTCTCCCAACCGTCGGGCACTTCACCACTGGGGACAATCTGCGTGTTGGCATCATTGCCGAACTTGTCGCCGATAACACTGTCGACGGGCAGATAGTACTTCACACCCTTCTCGTCCATACGGCGCATCAACTCACGAGCGAGGTCGAGCTTGTCGTCCTCACAGATGGAGTTGCCAATCTTGCCGCCAAGCGACTTGGTGAAGGTGTAACGCATACCGCCGATAATAATCATGTTGTCGACCTTGTCGAGCAGGTTCTCAAGGATACCGATCTTGCTGCTGACCTTGCTGCCACCGATGATGGCGGTGAAAGGACGCGGGGGATTCTGCATCAGCTTCTCCAAGTTACGCACCTCGTTCTCCATCAGGAAACCGAAATACTTGTCGTTGGGGAAGAATTTGGCGATAACAGCGGTGGAGCTGTGCTCGCGATGGGCAGCGCCGAAAGCGTCGTTGATGTAGCAGTCGCCCAGTGCGGCGAGCTGGCGCGCGAGTTCTTCGCCGCCTTTGGTCTCTTCGGGATAGAAGCGGATATTTTCAAGAAGCATCACTTCGCCACCCTTCAGTTCCTTGGCCATTGCCTCGGGTTTGCCGCTGCCAAGCAGTTCCTGAGTGAATTTCACAGGACGGTTGACGAGGGTCTCCAGATATTTGGCCACCGGTTCAAGCGTCAATTCAGGTTCAAAACCACCTTTCTTGGGACGGCCGAAGTGGGCCATGATGATGATGGCAGCACCGTCGTTGAGCAGTTTCTCGATGGTGGGCATCGACTCACGCATACGGGTATCGTCGGTGATGTGTTTGTTCTCGTCCATCGGGACATTGAAATCCACGCGAAGCAGGACTTTTCGTCCGCTAAAGTTTATATCTTTAATCGATTTCATGATATGAGGGGTTTAAAGGTTTTTTATTGTTGATAGGTTGATACGTCGATCGGGGGTTCCGTTCCTACTTTTCCGGTTCCGGTTCTTCCACGGCCATGCTGATATAAAGGGCCGACAGCATGGTGAAGACAAAGGCCTGGATGTAGGCCACCAGACATTCCAGCAGACTGATAAAAACAGAGAAAACAACAGACACCACCGAAACGGCTCCACCGACAGCCATTCCAAGGCTGTTGGAGAGGATGAAGATGATGACCACAAAACCGAGGATGACGATATGGCCTGCCGTCATATTGGCAAAAAGTCGTATCATCAGCACGATGGGCTTAGTGAAGACGCCCACCAACTCGACAAGCGGCATCAACGGGAAGATCTTCAACCAGGCAGGGACTCCCGGCGTGTTGAAGATATCCTTCCAATAGTGCTTGTTGCCTTTCAGGTTGGTAATAAGGAAAGTGATCAATGCAAGGATGGCCGTTACAGCGATATTACCTGTGATATTGGCTCCTGCGGGGAAGATGGGAATCAATCCCAAGATATTACAGAAGAAAATAAAGAAAAAGAGTGTCAACAGATAAGGAAGGAAGCGATTGGTATGGTGTCCCAGTATCGGCTCAACGATACCGTCACGCACATGAAGCACCAACAACTCAATCAATGACTGCATGCCATGGGGCGCCTGACCCGCACGTTTCTTGTACTGCTTGGCGGTAACCAGGACAATCACTAACAGCAGGGCAACGGCAATCATGATGGCCGCCGCCGTCTTGGTGATTGAGATATCAACCGGCTTGACCGCATTGCCTTCGGCATCGGTCACCAGGGCATAGTTCTTGTCGCCAATATGTAATTGCTGCGTTTCACTATCAGCAGCGGCTCCCTGAAGTACTTCTTCGACACAGACAATTTCCTCCTTCTCCAGTCCGCCGCCGACAAGCGCATACGTATGCTTCTTGCCTTGATAAACGGCATGTCCGTGATGGAAACGCTTGGATGAGAAGACCTCCAGATGGCCGTCATCAATCAGGATAATCGGCAAGTTGATCGCTACAGGATGTTCCTCGCCATCAGCGGTCTTATAATCCAGGATGTGCCAAGAATGGGAATCGGTGACGTGTCCGATAATAATCTTTCCGGAGTCCACCTCCTCTTTCTCAGCGGATGAACAACCCACCGACAGGAATGCAAACAGCATTAAAAGTATTGGCAGTATATTTAGTCGCTTCATTATCAATTACATTTTGCAATACATATATTTCTTACAAGCAAGCAAAGTTACACAAAAAAAACGGAACGGAAAAGTAATTCATAGAAAATATTGCTAATCAGACGTTCTCGACGTTTCATTGAAGATATTGATCTGAAGAGAGTCAAAAAGGCCCAATTGGTTCTCTGCGTTACGCTGAGACTTGTCGATTGCGATAGCAGCCAGTTGTTCATGCAAAAGACGTTTGGCGGCCAACGGTCGCGAGACATGCTGCATTTGGGCATATCCCGACAATTTGGCGAAGTCTCGCTCCGAGAGAGTAAGAATTACCTTCTTTGCTTTTTTTCCATTTTTCTTTGTCTTCATTTCGGCTTTTTTTATAGCAGGCAGGCCACCTGCAAAGCCGGTGGCCTGTATCTGCTGATAATGTCACACTATCACCGTGAAGTGAATGCTCTCGCCACTTCGTTCTGGAAGAGCGAACTTGCGGCAAAGTCGTCAATAGCCTTCAAGCGCGCAGCATTCTTTGAATCGGCGGCAACGAAAGCCTTTTCACCTGCCTCGCTGAGGACAAATCCATCCTGTCGTCCCGAGAAGGGATTGTGGATAGGTGTATGCTGGCGGTACTGTACCATCTGATAGAGCATATAATAACTGTCGTCGAGCATTTTTTTGACTCCAGAAGACTTATCCGATGGGAACTGTTTGGCGTACAGCAGGCGTTGGTGATAGAAGTTGAAGATATTGCAAAGCGTCTCGTATGCCTGCACTTCGTCGCCCAAAATAGTCTGGACATACAATGCGGTGACAGCATAACGGTCGCTGGGGAAGTTGGACTCGGGGAAGAACTTATTCTTCAGCTGCATCAGTTGCTTGGCGGAAGCCGTATCTCCCTCTCTGATCATCTGGTAAGCAAGCATCGTGAACGACTGGCGTTGGACATCAGCCATATTCTTGCTCACGGGGTCAACATAGATGTCGCTGTTCAGGTTACCCCATTCCAACGGCTTGTATGTGCCGTCCTCCTGACGAAGGCCCTTCAGATAGAAATCCTTGGTACGGGCAGTGTATTTGAAACGGCCTCCACCCTCAACTGGATAAGGAACCAGCAGCGAGAGCATACCGTCGTCAATGCTGTAGCGATCCACCACAGGGAATACATTGGCGATATAGTTCACGTTCATGATGGTGACTGACCGTTCGAAACGGTTGGTGCCGAGGAAGTCGAGCATCATCATCTCGTTGCGCATCAGATAGCCGCGCGGGATATTGAGATCAAACTCGATGACACCTGGAATGGTATCGGCCTGTGCCTGCGTGAGGACGCCGTTGGCCACCAGCTTAGCCTTGTCAAGGGTGATCTGGAACTTATTGGTCGGCAGATAAATGATGCTGTCTGCATTGCGGTCTTTGCGCACAAAGTGTGAACGGTTCTCACGGACCATGCGGAGGGCTTCGGTAACCTCCATACGAGATCCGTTGGGGTCGGGTACAAAGATCTCATGACCCAATCCGTACATATCTTTGGGGAAAGTGAACGGCAGCGGATCTGAATCGTAGAGCTTGTTGTAGAGTTGCTCCACATACCAGTACATACCCGAGAGGGTGTAGTTGAGAATACGCACATCGGTGCGGCATTCCTCCACCTCTTGAGCGTACCACAGCGGGAAGGTGTCGTTATCGCCGAAAGAGATCAGCACGCCGTTTTTGTCGACAAGCCCGAGGTAGTTGCGGGCAAAGTCTCGAGCGGCCGTCTTCTGCGAACGGTCATGGTCGTCCCAGTTCTCGGCTCCCATAATGACCGGAACGGTCATCGAAAGCACAAATGCCAACGGCAAGGCAATCGGACGGGGCAAACGCACCAGACTGGCCAGAATCAGCATCACACCGATCATTGCGAGGATAAACCAGGCACCGTTGAACAGGACCCCCATCAAGATGCAAACGCCACCGGCGATAAGGAAGCCGTTACGCTCTTTCTTCTCAAACTTGGTCGACAGCCAGTCGTACAAGGCGTAAACGCCCAGGCCGATCCATACCGCAAAGAAGTAGAACGACCCGACAAAAGCGTAGTCTCGTTCACGCGGCTGACGCGGAGGCATATTGAGGTAGATGGCAATGGCCAGACCGGTCATGAAGAACATCAGGAAGACCACAAAGGCATCCTTGCGACTTCTGATACAATGGAAGATCAAACCGAGCATACCTAACAGAAGCGGCAGCATGAAGTACTTGTTGCGGGCTTTGTTGTTGGCCAGATCGTCGGGCAGGTTGTCCTGCGGACCCAATCGGTGCTCGTCAACATAGTTGATACCGCAGATCCAGTTGCCGTCAGTGTAGTTGATGGACGGTTCGTGTTTCTGGTGGCGGTTGCCGGAAGCATCGGCATATTCGTAGACATTGTCATCGAAATGATGGCCCTGGATATCGTTCTGTCGTCCAGCGAAATTCCACATAAAGTAGCGCCAATACATCCATCCCAACTGATAACGGTGGAAGAAAGCCATATTCTGCGAGAAGGAGGGTTTCCTGCCCAAATCGGGTTCTCCAGCCCAGAACTTGTAGTAGGTGGGATGCTGACGGGAGTTGTCAGGACTGTACATACGGGGAAAGAAGCCTGTGTGGTTCTCGTCATAGCTGAATTTCTGTGCGTAGGCAGCCACTTTATAGCAGTCACGACCCAAAGCATCCTTGGTGCGGACATACTTGGCATAGTCGGGTTCCGACGAGTTAGGATTGCCTGCTGTGTAGTAGGGACCCGTGAGGAGCGGTGTCTCACCATACTGTTCACGTCCCAGATAAGCACGCATCGCAACGGCATCCTTCGGCGCATTCTCGTTGAGAGGGGTATTGGTGTTGGCTCGAATCACAAGGATGAAGAACGTGGAATATCCGATAACCAGAACAAGGAATCCCAGAAGCGAGGCATTGATGACCGGACGGTTCTTGCTTTTGATGATAAACCAGGAGGCAACGCCCAGCAGGCAGAGCACCACGAAGAAACCGAAACTGCCGGTGCCGGCACCGAACTTGGCGGCGACAAGCAACACAAACACGACAGCAAGCACCGCAATATTGACGGCCTTGGCCGGACGCTCCAAACGGGAGTTGTTCCATAAGCCCCAAAGCACAAAGACAGCAATGAGCAGGAAGAACACTACCGTGCCTGAATTGAATCCCATGTGCAGCTTGTTGACGAAGAAGACGTCAAAATCGCATGACAGGTTGACGATACCCGGGATGATACCCCACAGAATGACAGCAAGGATCACCAGCGAGATAACACCACTGAGAATAAACCCTTTGATCGACTGGGGGAATTTCTTGAAATAGACCACATAAACGATGGCCGGAATGGTCAACAGGTTGAGCAGGTGGACGCCGATGGCGATACCGACAAGGAAACAGACCAAGATCAGCCAACGCAGCGAACGGGGATCGTCGGCTTGCTCCTCCCATTTCAGAACCGCCCAGAAAACAACGGCGGTAAAGAATGACGACATCGCATAGACCTCGCTCTCTACAGCCGAGAACCAGTAAGTGTCGCTGAAGGTATAGGCAAGGGCACCGACAATACCGGCAGCGAAAACGGCCCATACTTTGGTGTTATTCAACGCCAACTCTTCTTTCTTGAGCAATTTCTTACCCAGAAGGGTAATGGTCCAGAAGAGGAACATGATACCCAATCCACTGGCCATTGCCGACATGACATTGACGGCAAAAGCGGCGTTCTCCGGCGTGGTGAACATGGAGAAGAGGCGACCGATGACTTGGAATGTAGGTGCTCCAGGAGGGTGACCCACCTGAAGTTTTACAGCAGTAGCGGTGTACTCACCGCAGTCCCACCACGAAGCGGTTGCCTCAGCGGTCATGATGTAAACAGCGCAGGCAAAGATGCCGATAAGCCAGCCTAGTACGTTGTTCATCAAGTGATACTTTTTCAATGTATTATCCATTATGATAGTAAAATTTAAAATTTTCAAAGGTTAAGTAAGTTCTCTCCGTTTACCAATCGACCTCTTCTCGATTGACGGGCATGGTCATGCAACGGGCGCCTCCACCTGCACGGGGCAGTTCGCTGGCGGCAAAGGTAACCACGCAACGGTTGTAGTCATCGATGTTGACACGTCCTTCTGCCACATCTTCGGCTTTCAGTACGGCAAATCCCGCTTTGTCAAGCGCTTCGATGGTATGGCTGTTGCGACGATAGCCGATGACTTTGCCCGGGGCGAGTGCAAAGAAGTTGGCACCGCTGTGCCACTGCTCGCGCTGCTGCATCCACAAGTCGTCGCCGCCGCAGAAGACGGGTTCCATATCCAGTCCAACTTGTTTTAAAGCCTCCAGCATATTCTTGCAGTCGTGGTATTTTACATGTCCGTTGTCAATCTCGATCCTCGTAGTGGATTTTCCAGCAAACTCGGCCGTTTTGCGCAGCATGGGTTCGTACATCATACAGCGGTCTCGGTCAAGGAAAGTGTACACCATGTCAAGATGAATAAACGACTCGGGCTCGAATGGCAACTGTTGGACGATAATGTTGAATTTGGGTCGGTCACTGAAAGTTCGGGCAAGGAAATCGATACCCTTGGCATCCGTGCGGATACCTTCTCCTATACAAAGCAGGTCGGAACGACCTATCTGCACATCGCCGCCCTCGGTATGGGCATGTTTGTTCCACAGCTGCGCATTGATGGTCTCACAGCCAAAATAGTATTCAAAAATGGCTTTGTAAATCAGATTCTCCCGTTTACGCACATCGAACGACATGGAGTTGACAAGAACACGGTCGAATACCGACGAGGAGGCATCGCGGGTGAAGAACAAATTGTACAGCGGACGCAACACATAGCGACGCGAAGCAAACCGTTCCGGGTCACGACCCTTCACAAAGGGAACGCCCTCTATCAGCTCTTGGGCCAGAACGGCAGAGTCATGCGACATCAGAGTATCAATCAGGTGTTCGCCTCCCTCGGCTCGGCAGCTTTCTATTACAAGCATGCTACGGATATCGTCATCCTCGAGCAGGGCCTTGAGCAGATCGGATACATAAAAAACATGAGTGATTTTTTCGAAGACACCGCAGAACCAGCGGTACTCTTCGTCGACTATAGATTTATTGAGAATATCGCTGTATAGTGCTTCTGCCGCATTCTGAGGGGTCATCCGTTCAATTTCCACCCCCGGACGATGAAGCAATACAGCCTTAAGCCGTCCGATTTCGGAAGTGACATGAACGTTGATTTTTTCTTTATTATCGAATAATATCATATACTATAACAACACATAAAAGCCCCATCTTTTTGACAACCAACAAGATTGAAAAGACAAAGCCTTAAGAGCAAACATGCAAAGATAATGATTTTTTTTAAATAAAATAAGGATTTTCTTAATTAATTCTTTTTGCGACTCGTCAGATAAGACGGTAGCTGACAGGCGACACGGTATAATGGTCTTCTTCGCCAAAAAAGCCCGGGTAAAGAAGCATGGCGTGATTCACCACAACATGGCTGTCGTCAGGGAAAAAGGCATTGGCACCGTAATCGACAAAAACCAATTGGCGGGTATAGATATTGGTATAAAACACCACCGTCGCATTGGTGTAGTTGTTTTCCGGTGCCCTGTTACGCGCCACAAAGATAATCAGATCCCCAACCAACTTCCATTCTTCTATAGATCCAACAATCAGCAATTTGGTATCACAATAAAAGCCTCGCTCGCCACCAAAGAGCACTGACGTGGAATGGCGATCCAAATCATAGATATAACACGATGGGGCTTCACCGCGCTCAAAGTAAAAGACACAATGGTTACTGTCATCAATCAGCCGAAGCAGGGGCACCTTGTCTTCCGGAAGCGTCTGAAGAAAGGCATCCGCCTCGCTATTGTAATATGCCCGCTCATTGAAATCGTCCGGTTCCCCTACGGAAGTGATTTCTATCGGGTCAGCCGGCTGGGGTGGTTGCCAAAAAAGGAAAAAGAGTGCCAGGCTTGCAATGCAAAGCATCGTCACAATCAAGACGATTCGCGGGTTAAACGACTGTCTGCGTTTCTTTTTCATTTTTCAATTGTAACAACCGCCTTTCCGGTGCTATAAACTTTTCACTGTCTTCATGGCCTGCTTCAACCCCTCGTCCTCTTCCTTCATGATACGATAATAGTATTCGCTACCATACAAGTTACGGGCTATCATCGCCTTAATCATATATCCCAGATAAATATCGCTATGTTCGTTGATGAGCGCCCGGCGACGGTCTTCCGACTTTGCCTTTTCATGCAGTTGCGCGATATAGTCCTTGTCTGAAAGAAGGCTATCCAGATAATCTACATAACTACCTGCATGAATAGCGTGTGCGGTATCCGCCACAGCCTTGCGTGTCATATCATTCATCCAGGATGCTACCCAATCACCTTTCACATCGTCACGAAGTATTTTTTTACTGTCGGCAAATGCAATAAAGGCATTGGTGACAGCAACAGAGTCGTAATTCCGGAGAAAATCGTCAAAAGTGGCAAAGCGGCTGTCCTTCCGGTGCTGGTCGGCCCACTGGAGAGTGAATGTATTGAGCACTCCTGCCGAACGAAGCGACAAGTAATAGTCGGACAGACGGATGGTATCGATAGGAACGAATACGTCGGGCATGATTCCTCCGCCTCCGTAGACCACACGACCTTTAGAAGTATAGTATTTCAGCGAATCGGGATAGCTGATCGAGTCGGGATGGACAAACTCATTATGTTCGTAGCGATTACGGAGGTCCTGATGGTAGGCATCCGTCCCATTGTCGTACGGCTTCTGAATACAGCGCCCCGAGGGGGTGTAATAGCGAGCCGTGGTCAGTCGAACCTGCGCACCGTCATAGAATTCAAACAGCTGCTGGACCAGGCCCTTACCAAACGAACGACGACCCACCAAGGTGCCACGGTCCCAGTCCTGCACGGCTCCCGAGACAATCTCTGATGCGGAAGCCGAATATTCGTCGATCAACACTACCAAGGGGCCTTGCGTGAAACTGCCGCCGCGGAGGGATTTGTAGTCACGCCTGGGATATTTTTGGCCTTCTGTATAAACAATCAGCCTGTTCGCTTCCAAAAACTCGTTGGCAATCCCGAATGCGATATCCAGATAGCCGCCACTGTTGCCGCGCAAGTCGAAAATAAGCCGCTTCATGCCCTGATGACGCAACTCTTTTATGGCGGTACGAACCTCGTTGTGAGACGTGCGCGCAAAACGCGAAAGACGGATATAGCCTACTTCGTTGTCGAGCATGAAATAGGTGTCGACCGAGTGAATGGGAATCTTATCGCGGATAACCTTGAACACTAGCGGAGACGAAAAACCCTCACGCTTGATAGTCATCGTTACCTCTGTACCGCGTTTACCACGCAAATGTCTGAAAACAAAATTATTGTTAACACCTTTAAAGGTAGCCACTGTATCGTCGACCTTCAACAACTTGTCACCAATCTGCACGCCCACCTTCTCACAAGGGCCGCCACTGATGACATCGGTGACGGAAATGGTGTCATCGACAATCTGAAACGAAAGACCCACACCTTCAAAATTCGCCTGCAGTCCTTCATTGGTACGTTGCACATCCTTGGCTGCGATATAGGTGCTATGTGGGTCAAGGTCGGTGAGCATCGCCACCACCGCACGCTCCGTGATTTTCTGATAGTCAGGTGTCTCTACATAATGTTCCTCGATAAATTTGCTTATCTGCTGCACCCTTTTGAAATGGGCGTTCAAAGTGTCTTTGGCAGTAATGGACTTTTTGAAAAGACGTCGTTTGGAAGTACTTGACTTATCCGTATTTTGCGCCATCATCGTAACACCGAAGCATAGCAGTAAAGCAATCAAAAGGGTCTTTTTCATCTCTAATCAAAATTTTTCTCCGTAACGGGATTTTTAAGAGAATATTTTGCCGAACAAAAAATAAAAGAACACCTCTCGCGTTATTAAATTTTGTATAATTCACATTATAAAAAGATGACTTCACAAAAGAAACACCCCACTTTCGGTAAAATCATGCTTGCCAGCTCCGTAGGAGCCTTGATTGCTTTAGCAGTGGTCGGTTTTTTCAAACTGCTGCTGTTTTTCGGTATCATTGGCTCCATGAGTTCTCCCAAAGTAGCTCCAATTGCTGACAACTCCTATCTAAAAATAGATTTGAGCAAATCTTTCCTTGAACGGACCCCCAGCGACCTCACGCAAATGATGTCCAATGACAATACCATTGGATTCAACGAGTTGTTACGTTGCATCGACCAGGCCGCCAACGACAAACGAATCAAAGGCTTGTATCTTTATATGGGCAGCTGTTACGAATTGTCGTGGGGCAAGAGCGAAGAACTGCGGCAGGCTTTGGCGGACTTTGAAAAGAGCGGCAAGCCGGTGTATGTCTATGCCGACAACTACACTCAGCCGGGGTATTTCCTCGCCTCGATAGCCGACAGTATATTCCTTAATCCGTCAGGCATGGTGGAATTCCGCGGCATAGGCGCCGAAGCGATCTTCTACAAAGAGATGCTCGACCGGTTGGCTGTCAAGATGACGCTGGTCCGTCCCAAAAATAACGATTTCAAAAGCGCTGGAGAGACCTATACCATGAACCACATGAGTGAGTCCAACCGCAAACAGGTACGCGAATATATCGCCAGTATCTGGGACTATGCTGTCACATCCATCGCCAAAAGCCGCAAACTGACCGCCGAACAACTTAACCTCATGGCCGATAGTCTTTCAGCCATGCTCGCCGACGACGCGCTAAACCGTCATCTGGTCGACCGGCTCTGTTTTGAAAGTGACATCGTGGCGACAATGGTACAAAACAAAGGTAACAAGAAATTTGTTTCCCTCAATGATTACGCCACCACGCTGCGTCCTCTGAAGAGCAAAGACCGTATTGCAGTTATCTATGCCGAGGGCGAGGTCTTTGCAGGTAACGGTTTCAATACAGCCGTCTACTCGGACAAGATTACCAAAGCCATCAACGAAGCAGCCGAAGACGACAATATCCGCGCCATAGTACTCCGCATCAACTCCCCTGGCGGACAAGTCACCGCTTCTGAAATCATGACGCATGCCGTGATGGAGGCCAAAAAGAAGAAACCCGTAGTGGTGTCTATGAGCGACGTGGCGGCATCGGCAGGCTACGAGATCTCCTGCAATGCCAACCTCATCGTTGCCGAACCCACAACCATCACTGGCAGCATCGGTGTCTTCGCTGCCATCCCTGAAATCGGAGGTACGCTGAAACGCTATCTGGGTATCACCACCGATACCGTCATGACCAACGCGAATGCCGCCTCTCTCAGCATTCTTCGCCCTATGTCTCCCAAAGCGCTTGATTTGATGCAACGCAACGTAGAAGACTTCTACAAAGTTTTCGTTCAGCGTGTGGCAGACGGTCGTGGCTTGGAATACGACTATGTTGACAGTATTGCCCGTGGACGGGTTTGGACGGGACGAGACGCCCTGAAACTCGGATTGGTAGATTCTCTGGGCGGATTGAACGACGCCATCCGCATCGCCGCACAACTGGCTCAGACGACTGACTACCGTGTGGTGGATTATCCAGAGAATGAAGACCTGCTGACTGAACTTTTAAACCGCAAGAATGGCAATGCAGGTTCTGCCAAATCACAGACGCTACCCAATACCCGTCCGGCTACCGGTCAATATGCCCCGCAGGCAGGCGACGGCGTATGGGTCGGCGGTAACGTCATGGTTGAGATCCTCAACAGAATCTGCGAGACCCGTGGACTGCAAGCCCGTGTGGAATTCTTCCTTCTGACAGATTAAAAACTTTAATCTTAATCCTTTGTGACTGGTATCAAGAACATATTCCTGCTTTTTCTCCTGCTGACTACAGCTCAATCGTTGCAGGCACAGCGAGAACGGCTCAACGAAAGGGACTACGATATCGAATCTCGAAAATATATGTATCCCTGCCACTGGATATGCACCGGAGACACCCTGAAATGCGACACCACCGACGACGGCATCGTTGGACATCTTATCGATGGCTTCTGGTTCAGCATTTATGAAACGCCACAGGAACTATGGACTTTCTATATGGGCTACAATCCTTCACCGGATACCGGCTTGATGCTGCCCGTCACCAACGTCAGCCGTGCCGAAATCGACACCTTCTGTCTGCGCATCAGCCGCGACACCCGGCGGCAATGGAGGCTGCCCACCCAAGAAGAATGGCTGTATGTCTACCATGGGGGGATGTTCAACGAAGGATACCGATATTGCGGGAGCAACCGCCCCGAATGGGTTGCCTGGTATATGGGCACCAGTGGCGGGAAGCTGCAGGAGGTAGGACAACGCATACCCAACGAGGTGCATATATACGACATGCTGGGAAATGCTGCAGAACTGGTCACCGACGGCGACTCCACCTTTGCTATCGGCGGATGCTATCTTGACCGGTCTCCAAAGAAAAATCCCAACCACCTCTACACCCCTGCACCTCCAGAAGCTCAAAGTTTTCGAATGGTATGCCACGAACCTCAATGGATTCACGAACCATGAAATGATCTAAGCGAATAACCTTTCAAACCCTTTAAACCTTTCAAACCCTTTAAACCCTAACAATGACACCCAAAAAAGTAAAAGTAGGCTTGGCCCAGATGGCCTGTAGTGCTGACAAAGAAAAAAACATAGAACGCTACTCCGAAAAAGTACGTCAATTGGCTGCCGAAGGAGCTCAGATTATCTGTCTGCAGGAGCTCTTCGCATCACTCTATTTCTGCGATGTGGAAGACTACCACAATTTCCGCTATGCCGAACCCATACCCGACGGCCCCACTACTCAGCACTTCATGGCATTGGCCAAAGAACTGGGCGTGGTCATTGTATGCTCTATGTTCGAAAAACGTGCCGAAGGACTATACCATAACACTACAGCGGTTATCGATGCCGACGGGAGTTACCTAGGCAAATACCGCAAGATGCATATCCCCGACGATCCCGGATACTACGAGAAATTCTATTTCACACCCGGCGATCTCGGTTACAAGGTGTTTCAAACCCGCTTTGCCCGCATCGGCGTGCTGATTTGTTGGGACCAATGGTACCCCGAGGCTTCGCGTATCACCGCCCTAATGGGTGCTGAAATACTCTTCTACCCCACCGCTATTGGTTGGGCTGTCTACCAAGACCAGGCGACCAACGATGAACAATACCAGGCTTGGCAGACCATCCAGCGCAGCCATGCTGTCGCCAACGGGGTTCCCGTGGTCAGCGTCAACCGCACCGGTCGCGAAGGGGACATGCAGTTCTGGGGCGGTTCATTCATAGCCAACGCCTTTGGACGGCTTCTTTGGCAGGCTCCCCACCTCGACGAATGCATCCATGTGGAGGAACTCGACCTCACCGACAGCGACAAATACCGCCGCCATTGGCCCTACCTCCGTGACCGCCGCATCGACAGCTATGCTCCCATCCTGAAACGCTACATAGACGATTGAACGGAAAACCCGTCTCGAATCCTTCAAACCTTTATCATATCAACTTATCAACCTATCAACACAAATAATGATTACTTCCCCTACCCCTAAAGACCGCGGCTTCTACATGCCTGCAGAATGGGAGAAACATGAAGCCACCTGGCTCAGCTATCCCCACAACGAAGAATCCTGGCCTGGAAAAATACAAACCATCTTTCCCTCTTACCATCTCTTCATCAAAACGCTCACCGAGGTGGAAACCGTCCACATCAACGTGCAGGATGAAGCCATGGAAAATCAGGTCAGAAAAGCACTCAAAGAGGCCGACGCCTTCATGGTCAATGTCGAATTCCACCGCTTTCCGACCAACGACGCCTGGTGCCGCGACCACGGTCCGGCATTCCTGCTCAACCGCAAAGTGGCAGGTATGCGCGCACTGGTCAACTGGAACCACAATGCTTGGGGTGGGAAATACCCATTCGAGCTGGATACGCAGATCCCTGTGCGCATTGCAGAACACTTGGGGATGAAGATGTTTGAACCGGATATCGTCATGGAAGGCGGTTCCATCGATGTCAACGGCAAAGGCGACCTGCTGACCACGGAATCCTGTCTGCTCAACCCCAACCGCAACCCTAATCTCTCGAAAGAAGAGATTGAAGCGCACCTCCGCGCCTATTATGGTGTGGACAACATCATCTGGCTGGGCGACGGTATTGTAGGCGATGACACCGACGGACATGTCGACGACCTCAGCCGGTTTGTCAACGAAGACACCATCATCACCGCCGTCGAGACTGATGCCAACGACGAGAACTACGAGCCACTTCAAGCCAATCTCAAACGGCTCAAAGGGTGCCGTCTCGCCAACGGGAAGCAACCACATATCGTCGAACTTCCCATGCCATCTCTTGTCGAATGGGAAGGCCAGCGCCTGCCTGCTTCCTACGCCAACTTCTACATCTGCAACGGACTGGTTATCTTCCCCACTTACAAATGCGACAACGACACGCGTGCAGCTTACATCCTGGAAGAATGCTTCCCTAACCGAGAAATCGTAGGTATTGACAGCACCGATATCATCTGGGGCCTTGGCAGCTTCCACTGCCTTAGCCAGCAGATGCCCATGTAAACTCTCTTATCTTTCTTATCTTTGAAAAAAGCACATCATGAAAGTACATTTTATTGCTATCGGCGGCAGTGCCATGCATAATCTGGCATTAGCCTTGCACCAAAAAGGATACACTGTCACAGGTTCTGATGACGAAATTTTCGATCCCGCTCGCACACGACTGCAGCAAGCGGGTCTGCTACCC
Source organism: uncultured Bacteroidales bacterium (assembly GCA_946401725.1). Taxonomy (GTDB): domain Bacteria; phylum Bacteroidota; class Bacteroidia; order Bacteroidales; family P3; genus Colimorpha. The sequence goes on from CAMIVE010000001.1 coordinate 55,509, forward strand.
GACAGCGAGGGTTGGCACCCCGAGCGTATCACTGCTGATCTCGACGCTGTCGTGCTAGGCATGCACGCCCGTATCGACAACCCCGAATTACTGCGCGCCCAAGAACTAGGGCTGAAGATATACAGCTATCCGGAATACCTCTACGAACAGTCGAAAGACAAGCTACGCATTGTGGTGGGTGGCAGCCACGGAAAGACTACCACGACAGCCATGATTCTCCATGTGCTGCGTCACTGCGGCATTGAGACGGACTACATGGTGGGAGCCCAGCTGCAGGGATTCGACGTGATGGTGCGGCTGAGCGAGTCGGCCAAATACATGGTTATCGAAGGCGACGAATACCTCACCTCGCCTATCGACCCCCGCCCCAAATTCCATCTCTACCGTCCCCATGTGGGCATCATCACAGGCATCGAATGGGACCACGTCAACGTCTTCCCCACTTTCGAGAACTACAAGGAGCAATTCGCCAAATACATCGACCTCATCGAAGAGGGCGGCACTCTCATCTACTGCGAAGACGATCCCGAGGTTTGCGACGTGGTGGCGCACAACAAACGCACCGATATCGCCAGACTGCCTTATAACGTACCGCAATACACCGTCGAGAACGGCATCACCCGTCTCAACGGCAGCGACGGAAAAGAGATTCCTTTGGAGATCTTCGGACGACACAACATGCTCAACCTTACCGCAGCCCGATTTGCCTGCCGCGAGATCGGTATCAGCGACACAGCATTTGACGAAGCCATCCAGACCTTTGGCGGCGCCGGCAAACGACTGGAATGCCTGTGGCAGAACGACCATGCGGCCCTCTACAAGGACTTCGCCCATGCTCCTTCCAAATTGCGCGCCACGGTCAATGCCGTCAAAGAACAATACCCCGACCGCCAACTCATCGCCTGCATGGAACTCCACACCTTCAGCAGCCTGACGGCCGATTTTCTGACCCATTACGTAGGCTGCATGGATCGTGCCGACGTGCCGTTCGTCTATTTCAACCCCCACGCCCTGCAACTCAAAAAACTGCCGCCTCTTGACAAAGAACAGGTACGCAAAGCCTTCAACAATGACCGACTGACTGTTTTCAACGACTCGCACGAGATGCTCAAAGCTGTCCAATCGGCAGCGCAAGCATGCGAAACAAAAGGAAAGCCCTACTGCCTTTTGATGATGTCGAGCGGCAATTTCGACGGTCTGGATCTAGCGGAACTGAAAATGGAGAACTGAAATCCACACTCTCACCTTTTAAACCTTTCAAACTAATGAGATCAAAATTCGAACCAGGAGATAAAGTCAAATTCCTTAACCAAATCGGTGGCGGCATCGTCACCAAAGTCACCGACGATTTCGTCTTCGTGCAGGACGACACAGGATTCGATATCCCTATGCAGCCCGATGAACTCATCCGCATGGCAGACCAGCAAGGGGCCGCCAAGATGTTCAACGCCACCATGGAGGAGCACCTCAAAGGGAAAGGCACCCCGCTGCCGTCTGTTTTCGACTCCACCTCGAAGGCTGCGGCGGCACTAAAGGCTGCTGTCCCCATTACTCCCGAAGAGGAAATCAAGCAGCTGAAAAATCAGATAGCCAACCTAAAAGACCAGATTGCCAAACTCAAAAAGCAACTCAGCAACGTGCAGCAGCAGAACACGCATAGCTTGACCGACAACATTCTGCTGCAGCACCAGACCTCCCCCGGCGAAGCTGAAGTGGACCTACATATCGACATGCTCTCCGAACGGCCTGCAGACCTCACCCCCCACGAAGCATTTGAGATTCAGATGCACTACTTCCGTCTCTGTATGAACCACGCCTTCTCCAACAAGATGAAGAAAGTGACCTTTATCCACGGGGTAGGCAAAGGCATCCTCAAAGATGAAATCAACAAAGAGCTGAAACAGTACGACAACATCCATTTCTTCGAAGCCCCCATGTCAAAATACGGCGTCGGCGCCACAGAAGTCTATTTCCGATAAACCCTAGTAGTCCTAGATAGACTAAACCTACTAGAGATTCTAAAAAAAAACACATGAGCAGACAAATCAAGATAGGAAGCCTGACGCTGGGCGGGGGAGCTCCCGTCCGCGTGCAGAGCATGACCAATACCGACACGATGGACACCCGCGCCACCGTGGAACAGACCCTGCGGCTGGTCGAAGCCGGCTGCGAGTTGGTACGCATCACCGCACCAGATGTCAAAGCAGCCGAGAACCTGTATAATATCAAGAACGAGTTGGCACGCCACAACTGTTTCGTACCTCTTGTCGCCGACATCCACTTCAACCCCAAGGCCGCCGAAACCGCAGCAACCATCGTCGAGAAGGTGCGTGTAAACCCCGGTAACTACACCGACCGGAACACCGGGAAGATAAACTTCACAGACCAAGAATACCGCGACGAACTTGAGAAAATAGGAGAAAAGATGTCGCGACTTATCGACATCTGCAAACAGCACGGCACCGCCATGCGCATCGGCACCAATCACGGCAGCCTGAGCGAACGCATTATGAGCCGTTACGGGAACTCTGCAGAAGGCATGGCTCAGTCGGCCATCGAATTCGCCGAAGTCTGCCGTGCGCAAGGTTTCGACAAGCTGGTTTTCTCCATGAAAGCCAGCAATGTCAAAGTGATGGTACAAAGCACCCGTCTGTTTGTAGAGAAAATGAAATCCCTCGGCATGGACTATCCCATCCATCTCGGCGTGACCGAAGCGGGCGATGCCATGCAAGGGCGCCTCAAAAGTGCCGCCGGAATCGGGGCACTGCTTATCGATGGCATTGGCGACACAATCCGCGTGTCGTTGACCGAGGACCCCGTGGCAGAAATACCCGTAGCCTACGACATACTGCAGGCCGTGGGAGCACGCATTACTCAGCCCGAATACATCGCCTGCCCTTCGTGCGGCCGCACCCAATACGATATACAAGAGGCCCTGCAGCAAATCAAGAAGGCCACAGCACGGTTCACCGGCGTGAAAATCGGCGTGATGGGCTGCATAGTCAACGGCCCCGGCGAGATGGCCGACGCTGACTACGGATATGTAGGCAGCGGCGCTGGCAAGATAACTCTCTACAAAGGCAAAGAGATTGTAAAACGAAACATCGACCAGAAAGACGCCGTCGAGGAGCTGGTAAGGTTAATCGAAGCAGATTTGTAGCCAGTTTCTTCTATTAAAACAATAAAGGCAGGACGTTGCAACGTCCTGCCTTTTATTGTTTAAAAAAGTGGACGCCCCTTCGCAGGGGCGTCCAGCACCATTATGAATTCAACAAAACAATCTTCGTTTTATTGGGGAATTCAAATTTTAGAAGTGGTAGTTGAAACCGATGGCGAAGTTGTTCAGATGAGCATTGAGCGTCTGAGCATCCATATTGACGCCCAAGTAATAGTTGTGGGTGTCGAAACCGTCGGTGAGGGTCCAGTTGCAAGCCAAGCGAGCCAGGTTAATATAGAGATCCATAGAGATCTTGTCGCTCAGGGAATAGTTGAGACCGGGAACAATGCTGAGGCCGACAGTGGTGAAGTCGTCAGCATTGTCGGTGGTGTTGCCAGTCACAGTGTTATAGTTGTGGCTTTCCATGTGGAGACCGAAAGCGAGCTGAGCTTCGCAGAAAAGGGTGAATTTATTCCATTCGAGGAGATTGTAACGGAAATAGGGAGCAATCTGAATGGTGTTCTGCCAGCCCGACATATAGGTGTCTTCATTTCCACCATAGTTTCTAGCATAGGTGTAGTCAACGCCAAGTTTAACACCGATCTGCATATTGTCATTCAACTGATAACCGATTTTCGGCAGAACGGTAATGTCTGTGTTTGCAGTGCTACCGATAGAATAGTTGTCGTCATGTGTGCCATTGTGGTTCAGACCTAACTGACCACCAATTACTAACTGAGCATTTGCAGTCATTGCGAAAGCAACGAGGGCGATGGTAAAAAGAACTTTTTTCATGTTTCTTGATTTTTGATTGTTAAAATAATTTGTTGTTTTTAATGGTTATTTTTCCCCATTTAACGTAATACAGCGGAAAATGTTTCATAATTTTCTTAATTTTTATTAATTTTTTTTCGAAGTGCTATATAAAAATCCCCGATTGTCGCCCAAACGACAATACGGGGATTTCATAACTGACACTAATATATAAATTAGAAATAGAGATCGCGTTCTCCTTCACCAATCTTGCAGAGATTGCCTTCAACTCTTTTCTTCAGTTCTTCCTTCGAGAAGGTCTGAGTGAGTTCCTTCAACAGGCGCAAACCTTTCTCTTTGGTTTCGGGGCTAGCATAGTCCTCCAGATATTCGCGGAAGGTGAACATGGCATTGGGCTTGCAGTATTCCTTGATAAGACCCGGTTTGGCAAGGTCCATGAAATCGGCACCCACACGACCTTTGCGGTAGCAGCCCGTGCAGAAGCTGGGAATATAGCCGCCGTCAATCATCATGCTGATAACCTCATCAAGCGAACGGTGGTCGCCAAGGGTGAACTGGGCACCCGTGTCGCCTGTTTTCTCATAAGGCTTGGCCTCGTTACTGTTGTTGTCTTCATCGTAGCCACCAGGATTGGTCTCAGAGGCAGCTGAAATCTGGCTTACACCGTATTTCACCAGCTGGTCGCGTAACTCGGGACGTTCGCGTGTACTAATTATAATACCCGTATAAGGCATGGCGATACGAATAATGGCGATAATCTTCATAAAGTCGGCGTCACTGACGGGGTGCGGAATGTTCTCAGGCAACGAGAAAGGTGTACCCTCTGCAGGCTCGATACGCGGGAAGCTGACTGTATGGGGTCCACATCCATATTCCTCTTCCAAATGGCGTGCATGTTCCATGATGGCGAGGATTTCGAAGCGGTAGTCGACGAGTCCGAACAGAGCACCGACGCCCACGTCATCAATGCCGCCTTCCATAGCGCGATCCATACAGGTAAGACGGTAGAGGTAGTCCGCCTTGGGGGTACCTGCCGGATGGAATTTGGCATATTCCACCTCGTCGTACGTTTCCTGGAAGCAGACGTATGTACCGATCTTCTCAGCCTTGAGTTTGGCATAGTCCTCGACGCTCATGGGAGCCAGCTCCACGTTGATGCGACGGATGGTACTGCCCTTTTCGTCTTTGGCGGCGTAGGTGCGGCGGATGGCCTCGACCATGTAATTCGCATCGTTGCGCGGACTCTCGCCACAGATAAGCAACGCACGCTTGTGACCCATGCGGAGAAGATGCAGGGTTTCAGTCTCGATTTCGTCTAGGGTCAATATTTTGCGTTTCAGAGCCTTGTTGTCACGACGGAAACCACAGTAGACGCAGTTGTTCACACAGGCGTTGCCCGTATAGATGGGGGCAAAAAGCACCAGGCGCTTGCCATAAATCTCTTCTTTGCAGTAATGGGCGGTGTCGAGAATTTTCTGTATTCCGGCCTCATCTTCAACGCAAAGCAGTTTTGCCACATCCTCGAGGTTGAGCCCCTTAAGTTTGCGGGCCTTGTTGAGGATATCGTTCAATTGGCTCTCCGAAGGAGCGTTATTGTCGAGCATGCCATAGAGCTTGTCTCTATCGATAAAATTTTGATGTTTCATGGGGTTTTATGGATTTAATAATTATTATTAACTAGCTTTGGTCATCACCGCTTTGCATTCCACTCCTTGAATACGGCCTACAGTGCCGGTGAGAGCATTGATGCGGTTGACAGTACCTTCGACAATAAGCGATATCACCGCCACAGCACGTTGCTGGAACGGCAATCCTTGCCGACAAAGGATGATGTCGGAGTAGTCCGAAATAATGGGATTGATCTGTGCCGCCTGGCTACGGTCGGTCACTAAAATGGTTATTGTTCCTATTCTCTTTTCCATTAGGGGTAAGGCTTTTGGATTAGATTTACAATAAGTTGCGCCGTTTCACACTTTCGAAACGGCGCAACAAAGATAGCAATAATATTTTATTCAGCAAAAAAAACAATCAATCGGCTCGGGTGAAATCCATATATTTGCGATTCATGTCGTAATAGATACGCATGGTTTTCCCGTAATACGACACATCACAGATGGTAGCGTTGTTCAAGGCATTGAGCATACGTTCCTCCCACCCTGTCGCATCGTATATTTCGGCGGTGGTACCGATACTGATATAGATGTGGTCTTGGTCATAAAGAAAGTAACTACCATTCAGCTGGTTGATGCCGCCGCCCTCCACGGTGCCGTCGTTATGGAAATACAGCCAGAAAGGGATGGGATTGTTGCCTTGCATGGGGATTTCCCCGGTCTGAGTCTCACGGTCAAAGAAGCGCTGCAGCTGCCAATGTTTGTCGACAAGCGTGGCCGCCGTATCAGGATAGTTGCGATAGATTTCGCGCACACTGGCGGGATCAATATTGTAAGTGGACAGGGGTATGCCGGCAAAGCCACCCAGATCACCCAACCTATTGCCTTCGCAGTCGACGAATGACTGCATGCCATCGTCACAATTCACGCAAGGGTCGATGATAAAGCCTTGCTTGGTGGAATCGTAGATGCAAACGAAAATTCTCGCCCATTGTTTGTCACGCATCGACTCGAACTGCTCTGCCGTATTGTGCAGCCATTCCAAGTCCTCAAGCGGGTTCTCCACACCGCAATGGCATGGACCATCGTAGTCAAAATGAAGTTTGATTTTGTCTTTCTTGCAGGCGGAAAAAAGCAGGCACAGCAAAAGTGCCGAAAGTGGAAGAAGAAACAGTTTTTTCATCATTTAATCCTTTCTATATCTTTTAATTTATATACAGTCACATTGTCTGCTATCGCGAATGTCGGACCTTTGGGATATATCTCTTTTATCTTGGCCCGCACCGTCGTGGTGTCACCGGCATGGTATCCAGATGGGATATGCCCCGAAATGCAATACGGCGTTATTATCCTGCCTCGATGTGGCAAAGAGTCCACTTCTACAAGTATGACGGCTTTGATGGTGATATTGGAAGCATACGGATGCTGATAGGGTTCCTCCAACACCACAAACTTACCCTTTTCTATATGAAGGACGTACTCGTCCTCTTCGCATCCCGAAAGCACAAGTGATGCCAAAGTCATGATGACGGGAAAAATAAACCTTATTTTCTTCATATTCCTATTGCGTTGTTAAATCCACCTATATAACGCACAGCAGGGTGAAATGTCACACTGAAAAAAATTTTTTTTTCTTTTGTGTGACATTACATGAATTTGTGCGTTATTATAGAGAACAAAAAACTATTTACCATGAAACAGACACGAATACTGGCTGCTGCCACCCTCATCATTGCGTTGATTTGGGCTTGCGACAAGGACAATACAGCAAATCCATCCATCTCTAACGTAAGCGTTTCGGATTGCCACACCAACACCGACAAACTAGCTGCAAAGGCTATGAACACCGACTCTATCGTGGTTTCTTGGCCCGGCGGCGACAATCCGATGCAGGTTGCGCACTATAATATGATGCTCGACTGCGGCGAACCCCATATCACCACCACCGTGGAAACAAATGGCAACATAGTAACCGTCGTGGAGCACGTGGGCGAGCAGGGGCTCACCGACTGCATCTGCCTATACGATAATTCCTTCCAGATAAACAACATTCCTGCCCGTCCGTTCACTCTGATTCTCAAAATAGAAAGCCTTATCTGTGGCAACCCCGAATCTGCCACCGTCTACGAGCGGACCTTCGAGTAAGTTGCCATTCAACAAAACGTAAAACAACAAACAACACCAGACAATAAACACCGATCAGTTCATACACGACATCGTCTCTCTGCAGCCCGCCATGAGGCGGATGGCAGAAAAGATGCTTCACGACGACGACCTTGCCAACGACGCCGTACAGGAAGCTTTTGTGCGTCTTTGGCGCAAACGATGGCGACTGGGACTAATGGAAGATCCTCAGGGTTTCTCTATGAGAACGTTGCGCAATCTGTGCATCGATATGCTGCGACGGGACAAAAACCGACAAAAAAACACAGGGGCTGCAGCAGCAGAAATATACAACCACCCATACGACGACGACCCGCTTGAAGCCGAACAACGCTACAGGCAAGTGGAACAGGCCATAGCCTCACTGTCACAAAAACAGCAGCAACTGATTGAGATGAAATATGTCAAACAAATGACCATTCATGAAATGGCGCAGCAAACCGGACTCAGCGATACCCATATCACCACCTTGCTGAGCCGCGCCTACGCTGCATTAAGAATTGAAATAGCAAAGCACCAAGCCCAATAATCCTTAAACCCTCAAACGTTTACTCCGTGAAACAGGACGACATAGAAAAAATATTGCAACAATACGGAACCGACCGCCGACAGCAGCAACAGCTCTCCGACAGTCTGCACGGCATGGCTCGTCGCCAAAAACAGCGAGTCCTTTGGGTCTGCACGGTGGTGCTTGTGGCAGCATCCGTATGGACCCTACACCGACTGGCACCGCTACAGCAGGCGGAGGAGATCGTCGTGGCACAACAGGAGACCCTCAAACAACCACAGACCCACAACCAAACACCCGCACAACCAAACACCCGCAATCTCTCCCACGAAAACACCAAGCGTCCCACCGCCACACCTACAACACCGCTCCCCTTGACGGAGTCACCACAACAGGAGAACAACACACCTTCTGAATTTGCAGCACCGGAACCTTCTGTGATTGCAACGGAATGGCCCTCCGAAAATACAGAAACACCCCAAACTGACAATCCAACTCCCAAAGGACCCACTTCACCTGTCATTAATCCGTATGACACCCCCACCCTACTATTGGCCGACAACACAGACATTAATCCTTCTGATGACGAAAGCCGCCGCCTCCGTTTTAAAGCATCAGTCGGAGCCTCCACCTTCTCCAGAATCGGCACAGATCCCAGTCTCCCAACTCTTTCTAATTCCAATAATAACGAGCCATACATCCAAGTTACACCCAATGCCACCCTTGCGGCAAATATCGGCGTCAGCTATGCCATTCCCATGGGTAGACAACATGGGCTGGAACTCGGTGTCGGACTTAGCGGCTACTCTCATCAGTCGGAAGCAACAAGATACAGCACCGAATCGGTAAGTTCCATTGATGGAACGATAACCATCCTTCAGACAAGCGACCCCGACCCCTTCTACATGTTCAGTCTTTACGCCAACTTGCCGCTGACATTCAACTTCAAATCCAAAAGCATGAAGGATGTCGGCTGGAATCTGAGTATCACGCCGTCACACAGCCTCGTCAGTTCCAAACCTATGGGGACCCTCGCTACCAATCGTCCAATTCTTAACCCCTGGCGACTCACCATGGGCGTCGGTCTTACCTTCCCTCGTGGACTGTTTCGCCGCGTGAACCTTACAGCCAATCTGCTGTCACTCTACACCTCCAGTTCCTACCACGAGATAGGCATCGAGATAGGATTCTGATCCAAGAGTCACTAACAGGCTTGAAAAACGAACCGATAAAAAAATTCTTTGTCGGATGAATATTAATTTGTAAATTTGCAACAGTCTACAAATTATCAATAAAATAATTATTTATTTGATTAGTAGGTCATTAATAACAAATAACACAATCATAATAGTCAAATAAACCTACGGCGTTCGACCGTTCAAACAATCAACCAAAATGGAATACAGTTTTTTGAAATGCACCAGCGAGGGCACTATCGCCATCCTCACCATCTCAGCGCCAAAGTCCCTCAACGCCCTCAACTCAAATATTCTGACCGAAATGGATGACTATCTCAACCATTTCGACTGCGACAAATACCGTTGTCTGATTGTCACCGGCGACGGAGAGAAATCGTTTGTGGCCGGTGCCGACATCAGCGAGATGGCCACCTTGAATGTCCCGCAGGGACAGACCTTCGGTCAAAAAGGAGCCGCCGTATTCCGCAAAATCGAGACACTGCATGTCCCTGTCATCGCCGCCGTCAACGGCTTCGCACTGGGTGGCGGATGCGAACTGGCCATGGCCTGCGACATCCGTATCTGCAGTGACAACGCCCGCTTCGGACAGCCAGAAGTGGGACTGGGCATCATCCCCGGTTTCAGCGGCACCGTTCGTCTGGCTCGTCTGGTAGGCATGGGTATGGCCAAACAGCTCATCTATACTGGCAAAGCCATCAAAGCCGACGAAGCCCTGCGCATCGGACTCGTCAACGAGGTGGTGCCTCAGGCCGACTTGATGAACCGCGCCTTGGAAATCGCCAACCAGATTGCCGCTAACGCCCCACTCGCCGTCAAAGCCGCCAAACTCTGCATCAACACCGAATACGACATGGATGCCGACGAAGCCATCCTCTATGAAAGCGGCATCTTCGGACACTGTTTCGCCACCGAGGACCAGAAGAACGGCATGGCCGCCTTCCTCAACAAAGGCAAATGCGAATTCCAAGGAAAGTAATTATAGTGTAGCGTGGTGTCTCCCGCGAACTTGCTGAGCGCCCCTTTTAAATCTTTCAAACCCTTTTAACCTTTAAACTTAAAACTTTAAAACATCTATATCATGAAAATCTACGTTATTGGAACCGGCACGATGGCCAAAGGCATTGTCAAAGCCTTCGCCGCCAAGATGCCCGTCGTTATGAAAAGTCGTACCCAGGCCAGCCTTGACAAAGCCATGGCTTCCATCGCTAAAGGTTACGGAAAACTCGTCGAGAAAGGCAAGATGACCCAAGAGGCCGTCGACGCACTGCTCGCCAACATCACCACCACCACCGACTACGCCACCTTCGCCGATGCCGACCTCGTCATCGAGGCTGCCGTTGAAGAGATGCAGCTCAAGAAAGATGTCTTCATGGAACTTGACAAAATCTGCAAACCCGAAGCCATCTTCGCCACCAACTCCTCTTCGCTCAGCATCACCGAAATCGCCGCCTGCACCAGCCGTCCGGCTCAGTTCATCGGCATGCACTTCTTCAACCCCGCCGACCGCATGGCTTTGGTTGAGGTCATCCGCGGACAGCTCACCAGCGACGCCGTGACCAAAACCGTGGTCGACCTCAGCACCGAAATCGGCAAACAGCCCGTCGAGGTGAAAGAAGCTCCCGGCTTTGTCGTCAACCGCATCCTCATCCCCATGATTAACGAGGCTGTCGGTATCCTCGCCGACGGTATCGCCAGCGCAGAGGATATTGACAAGTGCATGATGCTCGGCGCCAACCACCCCATGGGTCCCTTGGCTTTGGCCGACCTTATCGGCAACGATGTCAACCTCGCCATCATGGAAGTCCTTTTCAAAGAATTCGGCGATCCCAAGTACCGTCCCCACCCGCTGCTCCGCAAAATGGTCCGTGCCGGTCTCCTGGGTCGCAAAACCGGAGAAGGCTTCTACAAATATTAATGGTATGTATCCCAAAGAAAACAGCCAACACGTGTTGGCTGTTTTCTTTTTTCTGAAACAACCCCCAAACCTTTCTCAAACCTTTCAAACCTTTTTCCCCTATCAACATATCAACAAACCCATCCCCATGATTACCCCCGGAATCAAAGGTCATCTCGAACAGACCGTCACCGACGAGGTCTGCGCCGACCGCATCGGTAGCGGACTGGTCAAAGTCTTTGCCACCCCTATGATGATAGCGCTGATTGAGCAGACCTGCAACGAAAGCATCACCCCTCTGCTCGAAGCCGGACAAGGCACTGTGGGCACCCATATCGATGTCTCGCATTGCGCCGCCACCCCCGTAGGCATGCGCGTATGGTGCGACAGCACACTGGTGGAAGTCGACCGCCGTCGGCTGCTTTTCAAAGTGGCCGCCTACGACGAATGCGGACTTATCGGCGAAGGAACCCACGAACGTTTCATCATCGACAGCGCCAAGTTCCAAGCCAAAACCGAAGAGAAGAAAAAGTCGGCAGATTAACCGACACTCAGTGTCACTTTCTCTAACCGCAGCAAAAAGCGCTTGCGGTCGATGCCGCCTGCATAGCCGGTAAGGGTGCCGTCGGTGCCCACTACCCGATGGCAGGGGACGATAATTGAAACGGGGTTACGTCCCACCGCTCCACCCACCGCCTGAGCGGAGCGTATGCCCAATCGACGGGCTATCTCACCATAAGTCGCCGTTTCCCCATAAGGGATAGTCCGTAGCTCATCCCATACGCGCAACTGAAATGGCGTTCCACGCAATGCAACCGGCGGCATGGAAACAGGTTCTCTACCCTCGAAATAGCAGTCAAGCCAGCGGCGCGTCTCGATAAAAACCAGCAACTGCTCCCTCCATTCCAACGGCAGCTCCACAGTAGAAGCGAAATATTTTTGATCATCAAACCACAGTCCCGTGAGCGACGTGCCGTCCGAAGCCATCGTGATGCCCCCGATGGGCGATTCATAGTGTGACGAGAAATCCATGGATTGACTCCTGCACTTCATTTTGTCGGTTCCACATGTAAGGTGATATGCGTTTTTTCGCCAAAGCGTTCCTTCAGGGCTTGCTCTATCTCCCGGGTACGTGCATGTGCCGTGCTGAGTGGCAGCGTACCGTCCATGCGGATATGCAATTCGACAGCATAACGGTTGCCGATACGACGGGTGCGCAGGTGGTGCGGGTCGCACACATCCGGAAAAGAGGTAACGATATCAAGCATCTCTTTCTCCACCGAATCGGGCAGCGAAGCCTCCAGCAGTTCATCCAAGCCCTGTTTCAGCAACTTCCACGCCACTCGGAGAATAAACAGCGCCACCACCAATCCCGCCAACGGGTCAAGCACCGTCCATCGGTCACCCAGCAGTATGGCGCCGCCGATGCCCGCCAGCGTTCCGAGCGACGAGAGGGCGTCGCTACGATGGTGCCACGCATTAGCCTCCAAGGCAGGCGAATCCAAACCGCGACTGCGACGCATCGTGTAGCGATAGACCAGTTCCTTCAACACCACCGACACCACTGCCGCCCACAGCGCCAACATACCCGGAGCCGGCAACGACATCCCCTGACACCAATCCAACAATGCATCCACTGCCTTGTAGCCGATACCGATAGCCACTGCCGCCAAAGCGATTCCTATAAGGGTGGTGGCCAGCGTCTCATACTTCCCGTGTCCATAGTCGTGACCCACATCTTCCGGCTTGCCGCTGATATGGACAAACAACAGCACGACCGCATCGGTCAGCAAGTCAGACAGCGAATGCACCGCATCGGCCGTCATCGCGGCACTGTGGCCGACAATGCCGGCCACAAACTTGAACACCGTTAGCAGCACATTCACCGCACTGCCGACCAACGTCACTTTGGATATCTCTTTTTCACGGTTCATCATTGCAGCGGCCTATGGTAATTTTCAACTATTGCTTAACGTACTCCGATATCAAATATTGTATCTGTCCGATTCTGTCAAAAGACAGGCGCCCCTTCCCAGGGGCGCCCATACATTGTCTAAAATTGCAAGTTATGAGAGTAACTATTTAGTGGATTTGAAGGGTCTCAATAATCAATAGTCGCGAACCAGGCGGACAGCGCAAGCACGAGAGCAGTTGGTCGACTCGGTGTTGGCACCGTTGTCTGTGCTTATATGCAGTGCCGTACCGCTCACCGCGTTGACATGCGTCGAACTCCAGTAGAATGCATTCACATTGTCCAGATAGGTAACCGTACCGTCACGATAACCAGAACTGGGCAGGAATACGGCACCCGCCTCCTCCAAGGTCTGCCACTCCACATCGGTGAAGTCGTTGAAGGCGAAGCTTGAAGTCACATTGGGTACTATGGTCACCCCTGCCGGTGCCGTCCATCCGTCGGGCAGGATAATCATACCGTGCTTTCCGTCTACCGTGGCAAACGTTCTCAGGTTGACGGCATCGGTACGCTGGGTCAGCAGATAAATCCATTCGTCATTGGTCAGCGTGCGCCACTGCGATGTCTGGCAGCCGCCGTTAGTGATGGCGTTATAGCGGCCCCAGTCACAGTTGACATAGATACCCGTAAGGTCGTTGCCGCTCATCTCCTGCATAAACTCGTTGGCATTGGTACTGGTCTCGTAGGGCATATAACGCGTACGTCCACCGCACCAGGTGCTGGTTCCGAAACCGAAAAGATCCAGCCATCCGTTGCAATAGGGGCCATAGACTGCATTGTTGTTGTTTGTACCCTCGAAATCGTACTGGTGTTCGGCAAAACGGAAAATCTGCATCTTGGGATGATACTGCAGATTGCCCTTAGAGAAGATAACCTGCTTGCCGTTGGCCACACTGAACTTACCGGTGAGCATACCGTCAATAACAGGATGCTGCATAGTGACCACCACGTTGCTCAGACTGTCGATGACCGCCGACAGGCTATCCATACGGACACGTGTCAACGAATCTTTCAACGCCAGTTGGGCTGTAAGAACCGAATCGTGATAGTTGATATAGGCGTTCATCACCGAATCCTGATAGTCGACATAGCGTTTGTTGACAGCGTCAAGCGCCTCGGTGGGATCTGCCACACTCTTGATTTGTCCACCCGCATTGGGGTTGATAGCCACCACATCGCCCAATCCCTGTGTTTCTGCCGACAGGAAGCCCGCATCGTTGGTGAATTCGCTGAGGTTGTTGGGATGGTCCGGAATATCGGCCCAATGAATCGGCATGGGGTATTGAAGCACCACATAGTTATTGGGCCCGATAAACAAGGTATCCAAATGCAATGCGAAAGGCAGGTCGTTGATAAACTGGCTCAAGCGCGTAGGATGGTTGCCGATATTGTCCCACAGCACCGGACGGGTCATAAAGGTGTCAAGTGACACAAACTGGTTGGTACCCATATAGAGTGTCGTTCCCTGCAGTGTCAGTGGCAGGTCGTTGGTGAACTGGCTCAGACGGTTGGGTGTGCCGGTGATGCTGTCCCAAGCCATGGTGGTGGGCACAATCGACGAAAGAGTCACATAACGGTTGCCGCCGATGTAGAGCGTGTCACCAACCAGCGTAGGCTGCAGGTTGTTGACAAACTGGCTCAGACTGTCGGGATGGTTGTCGATACTATCCCAATCCAGCCGTTTCGTCACCAGAGGACTGAGGTTTACAAACTGGCTGCTGTCGCCTACCCACAAGGTGTCATTTCCCAGCGTGAGCTGCAGGTCGTTAGTGAACTGGCTCAGGTTGGTCGGCGTTCCCGTGATGCTGCTCCACGGCAGGCTCTGCGTGCGCAAGGTGTCGAGCGAGACCGGAAGTCCGCCCACATACAGCGTGTCGCCACTCAGCGAAAGCGTCAAGTCGTTGGTGAACTGACTTAGGTTAGTCGGTGTTCCCGTGATGCTGCTCCACGGCAGACTCTGCGTGCGCAAGGTGTCGAGCGATACCGGAACTCCGCCCACATACAGCGTGTCGCCGCTCAGCGACAGCGTCAAGTCGTTGGTGAACTGGCTCAGGTTGGTCGGAACGCCCGTGATGCTACTCCACGGCAGGCTCTGCGTATGCAGCGCCGAAAGCGGAACAGCACGACCGCCGATATACAGCGTGTCGCCGCTTAGCGACAGCGTCAGATCGTTGTTGAACTGGCTCAGGTTGGTCGGCGTTCCCGTGATGCTGCTCCACGGCAGGCTCTGCGTATGCAGGGCCGACAGCGGGACTGCTCGGTTGCCGATATACAGTGTGTCGCCACTCAGCGAAAGCGTCAAGTCGTTGTTGAACTGGCTCAAGTTGGTCGGAACACCGGTGATGCTGCTCCAGGGCAGACTCTGCGTGCGCAATGTCGACAGCGGAACGGCACGATTGCCGATATACAGCGTGTCGCCGCTCAGCGACAGCGTCAAGTCGTTGGTGAACTGGCTCAGCGTTGTCGGACGGTTCGTGATGCTGCTCCATGGCAGGCTCTGCGTGCGCAATGACGACAGCGGGACGGCACGTCCGCCGATATACAGCGTGTCGCCCACCAGCGACAGCGTCAAGTCGTTGGTGAACTGGCTCAGCGTTGTCGGACGGTTCGTGATATTTGACCAGTCGATAGTCGAAGCGCTCAACGTGTTGAGTCGAATGCGTTGACCGCCTATCGTCAGCGTGTCGCCGTTGAGGGAAAGCTGAAGGTCGTTGATGAACTGGCTCAGACGGGTCGGGCTGTTGACCAAGCTGTCGTACTGGAATCCCCAAGCGTGAAAATCAGGGTCGTTCTCCGAATAAACCAC
Organism: uncultured Bacteroidales bacterium; assembly: GCA_946401725.1. Lineage (GTDB taxonomy): Bacteria > Bacteroidota > Bacteroidia > Bacteroidales > P3 > Colimorpha. Next base: position 71,592 of record CAMIVE010000001.1, read on the forward strand.
AGGTGTACGCAACCGGTCGGCCACCGTGGCATATTCTGCGTATGGGACCGAAAGTATCTGCTGGGTGGTCACCAAGGTATAGTCCGTGCCGTTGTTCGGGTCAAGCTCGCTGACCAGGAAATAGGGGCCTTGTGCCCAGTTGATGGAGTCATACTGATTTGAGTTGGCACCCACCAACACCGTCAGCAGACCATTCTGGTTGGTCTGGACATGGTCCTCATACTGGTACACCACCGTTCCCGTAGGCGAACCCTGACGGATGGTGATACGGATGCCCACATAGCGGTTGTCCATCAGACGTCCCGCCTCGTTACGCACCACAGCTTGGTAATTGAAGCCCTTGGGTGACTGCGCGTACATCACGCCAGCCATCAGCAGAGCCGTCAAAACGAATAGTAATTTTTTCATATTGTCAATCTGTCTTTATTATCTTATAAGTTCCGTATTGTGTTTTCTCTGCATTGGTGACACGCATCAGGTAGGAGCCCGCTGCGAGCTTGCTCATGTCAATGCGCAATTGGCCGCCCTCGTAGCGACCGCTGAGCACTTGCTGACCTTTCATGTTGTAGAGTTCGTAATGGAGCGTTGCGTCACCCCCCTCACATTCCATCACCACGCCACTGTTCGTGGGGTTGGGATAGATGGAGAGGTCGATGGTCAAAGGACGGTCCACAGACAGTTCCTTCGAATAGAACGCCTGCTGAACACCTTCTGTAAAGTACTGTGTGACATCGACCACCGTGATCGAACGGGCCTCCGCTGTCCGGACAGCCACTTCGCCGCAGGTGAAGCTGATGCTTCCGCTACTCCCATAGCCGTTGCCGCCACAGAATGTGATGGTCTGCTGCGCCTGAGTGCTAGCCCCTGCCAGTAACAGCAACGTCCATATGATTACCTTTTTATTCATATTATGATTACTTTGTCTTTTTATCGTTCAAACTTTTATACATCGTCTCTTTTCAACCTTTCAAGCGAAGCGACCAAATCAACAAACACTTATTCGTCGAAACGGCGTCCCACGTGAATCACCTCGATCTCCACACGACGGTTGCGGAAACGTCCGTCCTCGTTGGTCTCCGGTGCAATCGGGTAGTTCTTTCCCAATCCGAAAGAACGCACTCTCTGAGGCGCCACCCCATGGTTAATCAGATAGTTCGCCACCGACTGGGCACGCCGCTCAGAGAGTTTCTGGTTGTATTCGGCTGAACCCACACCGTCGGTGTGACCATACACCTCAATCACCATCTCTGGATAGTCGCGCATAAGGCTCAACAAGTCGAGCAACAGGTCCTCGGCATCGACAGGAACCGCATGGGAATTGAATGCGAAGTTGATGTTGAACATACAGATGCGTTTGTTGCTGATGCTCATGCCCCGGTCAATCATGCCGTGGATCTCGAGAATCGAGTAGCATTCCTTCTGGCTGTAAGATTCCTTGCCGTCAGCAATGCCCGGATTGACATCGCGGTCTTTGTATTCTGTAACTTTTACCGTGTCGGTACGCACAATATACACCGTGTCGGTTGTCCGTATCGTGCGCGGTTGCGTCTCATTATTGCGGTCGTCGACAATGTGTACATCGCCTGTCACACGGACTTCTCCACTCACACGAACCTCTCCACCCGTGTTCGTATTGTTACCGACGTTGGAATTATAAAATGTGTTTTGGTTGTTTACACCATTGGAATTATCGCCTGCATTCGGATTGCTTTCCGGAGTCAGCTCATATCGGGGCTCCTCCGGATCGTTGCGGTGCTGGTAGTACTGCGCATATTTGCCGTCGACAGGGACGGTCACACGCACACTCATCTCCCACCCCCTGTTCATACGGGTACCTTTCCACAAAGCACTTCCAAGAAAACTATTGATAATCGTTGCGGGATTGGCCGTAGAGGCGTCGTTACGCAATTCGCGGTCTGAAAAGGTGTTGACCAGTCCGAAATTGTAGCCGCCTTCAATCGACAGGAACAGCGGTTTGCGACGCCTATCGATACGCCATTCCAATCCACCGCCCACCAACACACCGGCGTCATATTCCTTTAGGTTGGCCTTGCTGACAGGGATGTAGAGACCAGCCGGATAGTCGTAGTCTTCATAGCTCAACTGTCCGCCGACGGCAATATCGAAATGGGGGACCGCCATCAGGTAGGGAGCGAAACACCCACGGAAAGGCAGCCGGAACGTCAGCGGCAGTCGCACATCGACATAACGCGTCCGCAGGGTGTAACGCACATCCTCATACGAAAGCGAATCGCCACGCACCACATACGCCACCTCCGGACGCAACGACCACCACGGACTTCCAAGCGGCACCTGGAAGAATAGCGCGGCCACCTCGCGGAACGATGGGTTGTGCTTATAGTTAGCCATTGAAGCGTCGGAATAAAGCAGCGACGGGATTCCCGCACCTGCACGGAATCCCAGCATCAAACGCGGCCAGGTCACTGTCTTGGTCGTAACCGAGCTGTCGGGCGGGGTCACCATAGAGCCAGCACTGCGACGCCCGTTGTCGGCTTGGGCTGTATTGCCCATACCAGCCAACAAAGCCAGCAGGACAATCAGCGATAGCCGAAGAGACATTTTCTTATATATAGTATTAATACTCATCTTTCAACTTCCTGTTTTTATTTTCCAACCCTCACTCCTAGTCCGTCACCATCGACAAAAATACGCACAGTTCCCTCTTCTGCCAACGACGGGTCTGTGGTCGGACTTGCCGATTCCCTCTCCAGCATCACAAAAGCGTACTGGCAGTCGCGGAGCCCCTGCGAGGTCACCTTGCCCGAAATCAGTGTCGCTATCTTGCAACGCCATGAACCCGACGGACCCGCAACATACTGAATGCAATAGACCGTGAAATAATCACCCGTTCCAATCACACGCGCCTGAACCGATTTGCCGACCACCGTGTCATTCTGACATTCACGATATTTCAACATACCTCTGGACTGCTGGTCGCTAAACGAGACGATGAGATCACTGAAATCAGTGATATGATAATTGTCCGACGCATAAAGGAGTTCCAACGGCGAAAGCTTGAAGGAGCCTTCCATTTGAGGCGGCTTACTGCCCGTATAAATGTGAAATCCATGTCCCGTCAACGCATATTGTACCGAGTCGGGAATCACGTCGCTCGGAATCATCTGTTGCGAATCGGGCAGCACAAGTGTCTCATCACCATCCTCTATACAGGATACAGGCAATAAAAGCACTAAGAATAAAGCACTTACAAAAGCAAGCCCGCTTATCTTTTTACCTATCATCATGATAATATTTTTCAATACAGCACTTTAACGTAAAATAAAAAAAAAGGTTTCATTTTTTTTGCGCCTCATCATCTGGGAACCGAAATACTTTTTTTCACGATAATCCGTTATGAATGTTAAACGGACAATACATAATACGCCCATGAAATACAAAGTACTATTCTTTCTCCTGCTCTTTTTTGGCAGTCTCCAGGCCCAACAGACCCAAACCGAACGGCTCCGCAACCACCTCTACCTGCTGGCCTCCGACAGTCTCGAAGGAAGGATGGCTGGAAGCAACGGTGGCTTGAAAGCTCGCCAATACCTGTTGAAGCAATACCAGGCGATGGGTCTCGAGCCCTATCGCGACAAATACATCCACACTTTCAAGGCCTCAAACCAGGCGATGATATTGGGTGCCGGCATCAATAACGAGCTGGCAAATATCGTCATGGTAATCCCCGGCAACGACCCCGAGCTGAAGGAGGAATACATCGTCCTCGGCGCTCACTACGATCATGTGGGCGTTAAAAACGGGAAGATACACAACGGTGCCGACGACAACGCCTCCGGTTCCTCCGCCCTGGTCGAGATCGCCCGTCAGATCTACGCCCACCGTGACCAACTGAAACGCACCGTCATCATTGCCGCCTTTGACGCCGAGGAGGAAGGGCTTTTCGGATCCAAAGCACTGGTCAACTACATGGACGCCAACGGAGATATCAAGAAAGTCAAACTCATGATGAGCATCGACATGGTGGGCTGGCTCTCCACCGGCGGCGCCCTCTCGTTAGAAGGCAGCTCGACACTGAAGGATGTTGACAACTTCTTGCACCAACTGGGCGAAAAGAAAGGCATCACCATACGCACCAAATCCTTCGAGAACTCCATCATGACGGCAACCGACACCGAACCCTTCGCCAAAGCGGGATGCCCCACGCTAGCTGTGACAACGGGATTGAAATCCCCCTACCACAAGCCCGAAGACGATGCCGACCTTATTGACTACGACGGTTTGAATCTGATTTGCAACTATATCGCCGAACTCACTTTAGGCTTGGCTGCCGACAACCCGCCACTGGTCTCCAGCCAGCGCCTGGCTGCCAAACATCAAAATCATTTGCGTCCATTTGAGATAGGACTCTCCCTTGGCTTCGGCAGAGCAGGATTCCGTTATCCTGGCTCCGCATTCTACGGCAAGACTGGACTCGAAGGACATATAGGAATAACCACCCGACTCAATTACAAACGATGGTCTCTCCAAGCCGAAGCGCTGTACAATATCGAAAGGATGCCAAAACCGAACCTAGACGGTACGGTCAGCGATGTATTTGGCAACTACAGCAAAGAGACCCATTCAAGCCTTTTTGTCCCCGTTTCGTTGCTATGGAACGTGACAGCATCAGGGTTGTTCTATCTTGGTGCTGGAGCCAACTACCGTCTCTTACTGAACCACACAGACATCTACCACTCCAACCTGTGGGGTTTCCATTACACATTCGGTTTCAAGTTAGGGCAACTGAAAATCTCCGTAATGAAGATTTTCCAATTGACGCCCTATTATATTGACAACACCAAACCCAAGACCAAATCACTTCAAGGCGGAATCACCCTCACCTACATGCTATGAGCAACGGAATCATCTGGGCAGTAGTCTGCGCCCTCATCTGGACCGCCGGTATGATCTACTTCGACTGGCGGAAGGGAAAGAAGAAGTAAATTATATTTGATCTAGAAAAGAAAAAACACTGTTATATGAAAAACTTATCAATCATTTTATTGGGTCTGTCAGGATTCCTTGTTTGTCTCCCCATGAAGGGGTGGGCACAGATTCCCCCTGCGAGCGACCCACACTGCGCCTACTGCAATGTAAACCTGAAAACAGGCGAAGCCCATAAGAAAGGTTGCAAATATTATACCGAACCCAAAGAAGAGGATTCCTCTACCAACAACTTCTCTTCAAGCATCTCTTCGGGCGCCGCGTCGACCAATCCTGACGGCATCAACCCCAAAATGCCGTTCAAGGACGGACGATGCCCCCAATGCGGCAAGTCCGTCCCCGGCGGCTCGTATATCAACAGCGAGAACAGCCACAGCGGCTGCCTGTTGGGCGAGGCCATCTGGAAATACTGGCATTACCAGGAGCTATGGAGCAAAGCCAAAAAGAAAAAAGACGAGACTGAAGCCTGGAGCAAGATGAAAGACGCAGAAGCAGAAATCCTGAGAGTGGCGGAGGAGGCGCTGAAAAAAGGCAATCCGAGATAATCCTTGCCGCAAGTAAATAAAGCCAGCCTATCTAGGGAGAATCAATTGTAGGCATGGATGCCGCCAAGAAGGAAATTCACACCGAAATAGGTAACAATAACACTGAAGAAGGCGAGGACACAAAAGAGATGGAACCCCCGCAGACGCGACCCGTCACGGAATAACAACAGCGCGTTAAGATAGATTATCAACGTAATGAGTGCCCACACCTCCTTAGGATCCCACGACCAGTAGTTACCCCATGAAATGTTGGCCCACAAGGCACCTATCACTATGCCTATCGCCAGCAGCATCACAGCAGGATACAGCATCAACAAACCGGTGCGCTTAGCTTCCTTTGCCCTGTGTGGCATCAGCAGACCCCCTATCCCGTTGAGCATAACAATAAAGAAGAGCGCATAGGAAATCATGATAACCGTGACATGAAGTGTCAGCAGCGGCGAACTGAGGACAGGCATGAGATGCGTCATGGGTGGGTTGGAACCGCTCATCATGGCGACCAACTGGCAGAAACCGATGGCTAGCAGCCCCGATGGAACTATGGCACCTGTTTTCGTATTTCGGAAATTGAATTTTGTAATGGCAGCCATTGCTACAACAGTCACTCCTATGGCTATCGACATGAGATTCATACTGTCGAATCCGCCAGCCATAGGGATATGACCTCCCGCAATCCATCGCAATGCGAAAATGAGGATAAGGAAAAGTGTCACTACTAAGACAACAACGAAAGCGGACCATTCAACCCACTGAGAGCCCTTGCCTCCCCTGCCCGAACGGAACACGGTCACTACAAACGACAGAAGTCCTAAAAAAAGCAGCACCATGGGAAGCCAACGTCCCGTGGTGAGTTTGTTATAGAGTCGTTCTGCTTGGTATTGCGACACAGAAGGCAAAGCCTGTGCGCCCTTTTTCTGCTGGTATTTAAGTGTCTTTTCAAAAACCGACTCCAAATTCTTGTAATCGCCGGAGACCACCAGTTCCTGACAATAGCTGAGTTGCTTGCGGATGAAGAAATAGTCATCATCCGGTGTATTGAAAGGAAGATCGTCATTCTGTGCATACCAACCCAAGGCTCCCGTGCTGTCTGCGACGGGAAATAGTTTGGGCATCTTACCGCCCGAAAGCATCTGGACAAGACTGTATTTTTCGCCAGCGGCACGAAGGTTCTTGCTTTGCATAGTTGAATTGGCACCGGGCATCGCTCCCATATTGCCGCCCATCGGCTGCCGCTGCTGAAAGACGTCGGGGTGCTGCAGAAAATCATCGTAGCAGGCATAGGCACCGTCGACACCGAGCAGTTTGCGCACATCGTCGCCTTTGACCTTAATCATCGGTTCCCTTTCCCATTCGCTGAAATAGAACACCCAGCCGCTGAACACCTGTTCCGGCGACAAGCCTTTGTAGCTCGCTTTACCGTAGAGTTTGGTGGTGAAATCCTTTGCCAATGTCTGCAACGGACAGACACGTCCTTTGTAAAGCACATACATCCGACCCATCTTGTCGGCAGTGGCCTTGGGTAATGTTTTCGGAGTATTGCCTGCCGTTGCCGCAGCAATGCCGACAAGCAACAATAGTACAACGGCTGTCGGTTTCATCAACTGACGGAAACGGGATTGGGGCGACAATAACAGGAGGACAATGCCCAATCCCATGAGAAGGTATCCTGCATAGGTGAATCCAATGCCCCATGGGTCATGGGCGACACTAAGGGTTGAATTGCCCGCTTCGTCATAGTCTTCCTGATAGAAACGATAACCGTCACGACGAAGGATATTGTTCATCGACACAACAACCGGCGTACCGTCCACGGAAAGACGGCTTACAAAATCCATTGGGGTGTGGGTTCCAGGATAGGATTCCACCTCGAATCGCTCCAAGGTAAGGGAGAATGGCAGTTCCACCGTATTACCCTTGTCGGTGGTATAAGTGTTGATAGGAACACCTGGCTGCAGCGTAAGACTTCCGTGGCTGCCAGTCTCTGCCGTCAGTGCGCCTCCGGCGAGCATCAGTACCACAGACCCATAAAGCATCAGGCGATAGGGCGTATGCCACAAGCGTTGCTTGACAATTGCGTAAATGGCGAAGATGCCGACAAGCGCCATCAACAAAAAAAACCACCACGCCCCATAGATGTGCGTTGTGGCAAATTCGTTTCCATGGTATTTCTCAACGATAGTGCCGGCGGCAAGAACAGCCACCAGCACCACCGAGAGAAGTTCAACACCTATTTTCTCTCCCTTTTTCAATTCCATTTTCCAATGAATTAAGTAACAATAATAATTACAAGGTATTGACTATACGTCAAGTGTTTTTTACGTGCACGTTAAATGTCAAACCTTACTTAAATAGCATTTATAAACTTCACAACCGCGTCGCGATCCTCCTTGGAAAGCTTGCGGAATTTCTCGACCGTCCAACGGGCATCACTTCCCGGACAACCATGCCACATAATGGCTTCAATCACATTACGGGCACGGGCATCGTGGAGACGGTCACCGTGACCACTACAGATGGGCGACAGCCCACGTCCCCACAGCGGGGTGGTACGGCACCAACCGGTGCGAATGTCGTTGACCATTTTCAGACGATGCTGGATAAAGTCACTGTAAGGCCAGATTTTCTGATAGGGATAACGCGGCAGACGTGCATCGGCGGTTGAGAAGAATCCCGTGGGGTCAGTGAATTCGTCAGGACCCGTTGTCCAGCTGGGACGGTGGCAGGTGGCACATCCCATGTCGCGGAATAGTTTGCGGCCACGCTGCACATCGGCATCTGCCAAATTACGGGCAGCAGGAACAGCCAATCCGCGGTGCCAAATCATGAAGTTGACATAATCCTGGTCGCTCATCTCAGCAGGCAAGGTATCACACATCAGGTAGTTGTAGATGTCGGTTTCAGGATTTCCCGTCTTGTTCCATTCAGGGAAATAATGGTAGAAATCGGCTTGCACCTCAGGATCCTGCGATGCGGTGACAGCATAAATGATTTTGTTGAGACTAAGATAGTGGCTGCGCTTGTTGCTGCGGGTCACGTTGGGGATATTCCAGATGGCATTGCTGCCGGGGGCGTCCTGTAGCGGTCCGCGGCTAAGAGCATAGGTAAAACGTTTAGGATGGGTCGTGTTGCCATAATAGGCAGTTGGAGCCCAATCGTTGCCTGCCCAGAAGGCGGGGTTGAGATCGGCACCCGCCTCATATTCTTTCTGATACTGGGCTTTGAGGGAATCGTCCGGGATAGCGTCAATCAGACCGGTTCCGTAGATGCCGATGGTAGTTTCAAGCCGAAAACCCAGTTTACCGTAACTGACAGCCAAAGGAGCATAGAATGCATCCTCGGGAATAGTAACTTCAGGGTAGATAAGGCTGTAGCTTTCGCCATCGTCGAATTTGTTGCCCCATTCGTCGGTGTAGTTGAGCCAGGCAATCTGGATTTTATTCTCATCGATGGACGGTTTGAAGGGAGCGACCGCTTTGGTTTGAGGCATGCCCGCCACAGAAGTCTCGTAGGGTTCGCTAGGATTACTCTTGTCATAAACCACAAGCAGGTAACCGTTGCCCCAGTCATCGGCGCGATAGCGTTCCATGCGACGTCCGTGACCGTAACCTGGATGGCAGCTTTCGCACGAGGAACGCACATAGAGGGGACCCAAGCCGTTGAAGGGCGGGTTGTTCTGTGTGATGGTGTGCTCGAAAAAGAACTCGCCATACTTGAAAGCGGTAGCCATACCAGCCTGTTCGCAAGCCGGAGTGGGATCCTCATAGGCCGATGCCGACTGGTTGAAAGTGGTGCCCAATCGTCCACCGGCATAGGTTTCCTCATCGATGGCATCGTTGTTGAACTCCTCAGGCTCTTCTTCCTTGCAGGAGGTGAGGACTGCCGTCATGAGGAAAAAGGAAAATAGACATGTAATTTTATTTTTCATAAGGAAAGAAGGTTAGATGGGTTTTACAGTTTTCTCAGCATTTCGTTGACTTCGGAGAAGAGTGCGTCGACAGCGGCACAGGCCTCCATGGCGTCGCCACAGGCAGCACTGGTATAGTTGTTGACAAACGGGGTCGGCATGGCATTGATTTTTGCCAATGCGTTCTCAATGGCAGCGACGACACGTGCATCGAGGTCGGCATCGTTATCTTTCACAAACTTGTGCAGCGACTTGCTCTCGTCGCGCTGGCCTTCAATACCACCCATATAGGCATTCTGGATGCTGATGATGTTGTCATAGAAATCGACAATGGATTTCTGGCTATAGGGTGACTCGATATAGTTGACATCCTCACCGGTATGCGGAGCACCGATTTTAGAGGTACCTACCTCGTCTGCGATGGTCTTGCAACCGTCGACTATAGCCATCAGCGCTACAATACGGCTGGAATAGGTACTACCACTGTTGCCTGCCTTTTTCATATTCTCGCCGTAACTAAGATCGCCACTGGCCACCGTATAAGGCAGTTCCAATTCGTCCAGCTTGGCAATATGGTTTGCAGGAGCCTTGTCGCCTGCCCAGCTGACCTCCAACTGGTAGCAACGGTTGCGCAAATCGCCAGCCACAGCCACAGCATAAATAAGGTCGTTCTCGCTCAACGAAGAAGCCGGTTTGGGTTGACCATCGGCAAAAAGGATGTATTCGATACCGTGGAAACCCAGCAGAGCATTGCCCAGATTGTTGCCTGCCACTTCATCACCATCCTCACCGTCGAGGGCAGCAATCATAGCGGGACTGTTCATCAACGTATTGAAGGCATTGACATCCAAGGGCCAACTGTCGATATGCGGGTCGATGCCGAAATCGCCAGCGGCGCCGAAAAGAAACGCCTCGCTCTTCTCCCACCAGGAACGAGCTTCGAGGAAGGTTGCACAAACTGCCTGCACGTTGGCATTGGTTGGATTAGCCTTCAATGTTTTCAACTGTTCCACAAGCAGTTCTGTTTTTTCAGCAAGGTTAGTGTAGGTTGGGACAACCGTGTGGTCGACAAACTGAGCTGCCACGGTGGCAGCGTTTTCATCGTCGAACTCCCCTTCGTTGTTGTCTTTGCAGGAGGTGAAGTTGAGTGTGACAGCGACCAAAGCTGCCATCAAACCAATTTTAAAAAAGTTGTGTTTCATTATGAGAAGATTTTTAAATTATTAATTCAACAGTTTAAAAAATAAAGAGATACAGTTGGAAAGGTTTGAAAGGTATGGGTCGGATTGGTTTTATTTCTTAAACATACCGCTCCAGGTGATGCCGACGGCCACCCAAGGTTCGTTGTTGTATTGCTCTTTCAGCATTCGGATGCCCGCTTCCGCTTTGACGGCAATCTGGGCTAACGGGTAGTAATTCACTCCTGCAGAAAGCACGGTACGACTTGTCGATTCGTCATCAAGTACATTAGCGGCAGGGATGAAACTATCGTAGTATTCGCCATGGGCAAAAAGGAAGCATTTCTTGCCATCTGTACGATGCGGCAGCAGATTAACACCCACCTCCAGACCAGTGGACAACGCATTGCGTCCCACTTTCTCATGTGGGTAGGGCGACGAGGCGCTGTGGTTCTGCGAAAGGTTCTGGCGGGTAATCATATAGGAATCGGACAGATAGCCATAGTCAAAATTGCCACGAACTACAACAGCGGGAGTCTGGTAGGCAAAATCGAAAGCGCCCACCATCACAGTACCTTTTACACCGTTATAGCGCGAACTGTCACCATAGATATCGGTGCGGATGTCGTTGTTGAAACTGTTTCCGATATAACCGCTAACACTCAACCTAAGATTTCTGACCCCAAAATAGTCTACTTGGGCAGCTCCAGCCAAATGGTTGGCAACACGGAATTCATAGGCAGAAGCGGAGCCGTTGTGAATCCAACCCGAGCGGTTGAACATGCGGCTGTTCAATGCCGGAAGCAGCTGTGCCTCGTAGCGCCAGTTGGTCGTACGGCCCCACAGGCTAATGCCCGTCTCGTGCCATGTACAGGGCAGTATGGTATTTTCGCCTTCCGGACGGTAGACGGTGAAGAATTGGGTGGGAAGATGATTGCTGTTGGTCATGCCCACGGGGACCACAATATGCCCCATACGAATGTTAAGCGCGCCGTTAAAACGCTTCTGTAGCCAGAACTGCTCCAATGCCACTTCGCCGCCACGTTCAATCTCCTTCTCAAATTCGCCGAATTCCTCGGCTTCCATCTCTACCGCTGCTTCCGTTCCCCCGTGTTCAAACTCTATTTCGGTTCCAAAACTCCATCCATGACCAAAATCGTAACCCAGCATGATAACGGCATGGGGCAAATCCACCCGTCCATGCCCCTTGGCATCCTTGTAGTCAGACGCATGAGAATAGCGATTGGGGTTATCACTGAAAAAATTGTATTGGTAAACTGCCTCACCATAGCCACCGATAGTGAGTCGCGGCTGTTGCACAGCTGTGTCGTTTTGCGCCGAAACCGGATAAAAAAAGCATAGCGCAAAAGAAGCAAAAACCACTAAAAACAAAGCACTTCTATTCATTTCTTTGCATTATCTTTCAAATGCAAAGTTCACTATTCTTCACGCTTCTGATAATAACTAAAAGTAGTGATTATCGACACATCGGTAGTTATTTCAAGTGATATGTGCATAAACAACAAAAATCCCGGCACAGAAAGTGTCGGGATTTTTGTTGACTGTCGTCGAAAGACAGTCCGTATATTGTTTCTGCTGCCTGATTAGTGGAGGAAGGCAAGCAGGATACCTGCGGCGACGGCAGAGCCGACCACACCGGCCACATTGGGACCCATGGCATGCTGCAGCAGGTAGTTGGTCTTGTCGTATTCTAGACCCACGTTGTTGGAGACGCGGGCGGCATCGGGCACGGCAGAGACGCCGGAGTTACCGATGAGCGGGTTAATTTTATTACCCTCCTTGAGGAAGAGGTTCATAAACTTCACGAAGCAAACACCGAAGAAGGTGGCGACGATGAAGGAACCGGCACCCAAAGCAAAAATCAACACCGAACGACCGGTAAGGAAGGTGGTGGCCTGTGTGGAGGCACCCACGGTGATACCGATAAGCAATGTGCAGATATTGACGATAGCGTTGGAAGCTACCTCGGAGAGACGCTTGGTAACACCGCACTCTTTCAGCAGGTTGCCGAAGAAGAGCATACCGAGCAGCGGCAGACCCGACGGCACGATGAAGGCGCAGAAGATGAGACCCAAGATGGGGAAGGAAATTTTCTCGAGCTTGGTCACCTGACGCGGAGGACGCATACGGATTTTACGCTCTTTTTCGGTAGTAAGCAGACGCATGATAGGCGGTTGGATGACCGGCACCAACGCCATATAGGAATATGCCGACACAGCGATAGCACCCATAAGGTCAGGAGCCAACTGCGAGGAGAGGAAGATAGCTGTCGGGCCGTCGGCACCGCCGATGATACCGATAGCACCCGCTTCATTGGGGGCAAAGCCGAGGGCGAGGGCACCCATATAAGCAGCGAAGATACCCACCTGGGCGGCAGCACCGATAAGCATCAGTTTGGGGTTGCTCAACATGGCCGAGAAGTCGGTCATGGCACCGATGCCCAGGAAGATGAGTGGCGGGTACCAGCCGTTCTGCACGCCATGGTAGAGGATGTGCAGGACCGAGCCGTCCTCATAGATACCGATTTTCAAACCAGGGTAGAAGGGGATATTGCCCACAATCATACCGAATCCGATAGGAACAAGGAGCAACGGTTCGAACTCCTTTTTGATACCCAGATAAATGAATATCAAACCTATTATAATCATGATAATGTGACCCCATTCCACATTGGCGAAGCCAGTGTAATGCAGGAACTGCACCAACTGCGTCGACATGAAGTCCATGAAGCCACCTGAAGACAAAATATTCATTGTTTTTTATTCGTTTAAAAGGTTAAAAGGTTATTATCCGATGACAACCATGACGTCGCCTTCGAGGACGGAGTCGCCCTTACGGACTTTCACCTCGGTAACGGTGCCTTCGACATCCGCTTCGATGTTGTTCTCCATCTTCATGGCTTCAAGAAGCACGACAGTCTGACCAGCCTTAACTTTGTCGCCGACATTGACGAAAACATCGAGGATGGTGCCAGGCAGCGGGGTAGTTACCTTGGAACCAGCGGTAGCAGGGGCCGATTTCTGGACATCGCCACTGGGGGCGGCGGCCACCTGAGGTGCCTTGCGGGTCTGCATGACGACCTGGGTTTTCTTCATTTCTTTGTCGACAGTCACCTTATAAGGAGTGCCGTTGACGTCGAGGGAAATCTCCTGGCCTTCCACTTCGTTGATGTCAACAGAGTATTCGGTACCGTTTATTTTGAATTTGAAATTTTTCATATTTCTATTATTCCTATTTTCTGTTATTAAAATAATGATTCATATTATAGTACTTGGCGTTCCAAGGTGTCCAAGCCCGTTCCACTTTCTGGATGGTGATGATGGTATCCTCTTCGTCGTGCAGTTCCTCGTCGTAGAGGTAGATAGCCGTAGCTATGGCTGCATAGATTTCTCCGGAGGTCTCCGAAGCCGACGGAGTGGCAGCGGCAGCAACCACCTGGGCGGTCTTGTTGGCCTTGCGGTCTTGGGTCTTCATGATAAGCTTACCATAACCCTTCAAGATAAGGGAGATGCAGAGCAGAGCGAGGAAGACGACCGAGACGGCAACGACGGTGAGTCCGATACCGATGGGATCCGATTCGCGGATACGGTCGGCTTGTTTGGCGACATGGTAATGGTAACTGGCTGAAGAGATACCGTTGTCACGCTTGATCTTGGCGATACCTTCGGTCAGGTCGAAAACGTTGATGTCATAGCCCAGTGGATTGCGGCCCACAACAATGAGTTCGTCTGGGAAAATCTGGAAAGCGTAGGAGCAGCATCCCATGTCGATACGATTCACGATATTGCCGTCCATATCAGCCACGGCGATGTAGGACGAGTCCTTCTTAGCCGATGCCAGGAAAACGACGTAACCGTCACAGAATCCGACGCTCTTGGGACGCATGATGTTGACCAGGTCGTGACGGCCTTTGACATTGTCAACCGGAATGCGGATGGTGGTGTCGAAGGAGGTCATCTCACGACGGAAGACGAGGTCAACAGCGTTGTCGATACTGTCAATGACAATAAAGAGGTCCTGATTGCCCACATAACAAGCCGGCACAGAGACGAGATTGGTGACATCGACACCGATACCGCTCTGCGGGTTGTTATTTTCGAAATGGGTCAAGGGGACAGTATCCAGGAGATCCTCGCCCGGCTGCTGCGCCCACAGGGGGGCAGTGCAGATCATCAAGGCGAAGAAGCCTGCTGTCATAAATTTCTTAACTATATTCATATTACGATCAATTGCTTTACTTGTTGTTACAACATTTAAGCCTGGAGGAGTTCAGAGGCTCCGTGGCAAAAACAGGTGTAACGGTCGTATTAATAAATAAACCCGGTTCGGTAGGACGGGTGCTGCGGGAGCAGCACCCGAAACTCCGAAACGTCTCATGAGAGAAGATTATTTCTTCTTCTCACACTCTTTTTTGCATTCGCCGTCGCCTTTGCAGCCTTCGCCTTTGGCTTTGCAGCATTCGCCTTTACCCTCTTCTTTGCAGCACTCTTTTTTCTGTTTGCAAGCGCTGGAGTCGGGGCAAGCGCAGTTTTCGCACTTATTGGCCAGGCAAGCGCTGTCGGGGCAGGTAGCCTCGCAGTGTTTCATGCACTGTTCTTCCTTAGGACATTTTTTGGAAGTGTCCTGGTTGTTGCTGTCGGTAGCGTTGGTGTTACCATTGCAGGAGACCATTGCGAAAGCAAATGCGATTCCGAGGAATCCGGTAATAAAAGCTTTTTTCATTGTGTTTTTTGATTTTTTGTCTTTTCAGACGATTAAACTGTTTAAAAATTAATACTTTATTTCTTTTCCCACCTTGCGGCGGGGATTCGACAACCGACCACTACAACGGGAGGTTACAGTGCTTCTTCATCGGCAGTGCATCTTTCTTTGTGGCAAGGGCCTGCAGGGCGCGGATGACGCGGAAGCGGGTGTTGCGCGGTTCGATGACATCGTCGATGTAGCCGTACTTGGCAGCGTTGTACGGGTTGGCGAATTGATCGTTATATTCTTTTTCTTTCTCGGCCATGAACTTGGCTTTCTCTTCGGGATCGGTGATCTCCTTGAGGGCACGGCCCTGCAGCACCTCGGTGGCACCGCTGGCACCCATGACGGCGATCTGAGCCGTAGGCCAAGCATAGTTGATGTCGCTACGCAGCTGTTTGCAAGACATGACGATGTGGGCACCGCCATAAGACTTGCGGAGGGTGACAGTCACCTTGGGCACCGTAGCCTCGCCATAAGCGAAGAGGAACTTGGCGCCATGGGCGATGACACCGGCATACTCCTGACCCGTGCCGGGGAGGAATCCGGGAACGTCGACAAGCGTAACGAGCGGGATATTGAAGGCGTCGCAGAAGCGGACGAAACGAGCGCCCTTGCGGCTGCTGTTACAGTCGAGCACGCCGGCCATGGCTTTGGGCTGGTTGGCGACAACGCCTACCGAGACACCGCCGAAGCGAGCGAAACCGACTACCAGGTTGGGAGCGAATTTCTCATGCACCTCGAGGAACTTGCCGTCGTCGACGATGGCATGGATGACGTCCTTGACATCGTAAGCCTGGTTGGGGTTCTCGGGGATGATGGTGTTGAGGCTGTCCTCCAGACGGTCGATGGGGTCTTCGGTGGGAACATAGGGAGCCTCTTCAAAGTTGTTGGAGGGGATGTAGCTGATAATGTCGCGGATGATCTGGAGGGTAGCCTCCTCGGTCTCGCCCACGAAATGAGCCACACCCGACTTGGTGGCGTGTACCATGGCACCGCCCAGTTTGTCGGTGGTGACATCCTCGCCGGTAACGGTCTTGACGACCTTGGGACCGGTAAGGAACATGTAACTGTTCTCCTTCGACATGAGGATGAAGTCTGTGAGTGCAGGCGAATAGACCGCGCCACCGGCACAGGGGCCGAAGATGGCGGAAATCTGAGGCACCACACCTGAAGCAAGGATGTTGCGCTCGAAGATTTCAGCATAGCCGGCGAGGGAGTTGCAACCCTCCTGGATACGGGCTCCGCCAGAGTCGTTCAGACCGATAACCGGAGCGCCGACCTTCATGGCCTGGTCCATGACCTTACAGATTTTCAACGACATGGTCTCTGACAGAGAGCCTGCGAAGACGGTGAAGTCCTGAGCGAAGACATAGACCTGACGGCCGTCGATGGTACCGTAGCCGGTCACCACGCCGTCGCCGAGGTAGGACTGCTTCTGCATGTCGAAATTGGTACAACGATGGGTGACGAACATGTCGAATTCCTCAAACGAGCCCTCGTCGAGGAGCAGAGCGATACGCTCGCGGGCCGTAAGTTTGCCCTGTTCGTGCTGCTTGTCGATGCGTTTCTGACCGCCGCCCATTTTGGCTTCACTTCTTTTGTCAAGAAGTTCTTTTATTTTTTCTTCAAATGCCATATTTGAATTTTTTGTAGGTTTATATTGTGAGGATTCCCTCTACTCTTAACGGTGTCGGTAGGCCTCGAAAATTCATTTTATTTGCAGCAAAGCTCGGTAAGGACGCCGAGGGTGCTCTTGGGATGGAGGAAACCGATATGGAGTCCTTCGGCACCGCCACGCGACTGCTGGTCGATGAGGCGGACACCCTTTTCCTTGCATTCAGCGAGAGCAGCGTCGGTGTTCTCAACTGCAAAGGCGATATGGTGCATGCCACCCTTGCCACCATTCTTCTCAATGAAGGAGGCGATGGTGCTTTCGGGACAGGTGGGCTCAAGGAGCTCGATTTTCACGTCACCAATTTTGAAAAAAGCGGTTTTGACTTTCTGGTCCGTAACTTCCTCAATGGCGTAGCATTTGAGGCCCATTACATCTTCCCAGTACTTAATGGCTTCGTCGAGATTGGGAACGGCGATGCCGATGTGCTCTATGTGCGAAGGTGTCATTTTTTTGATGTTTTTTATTATTATTTTATTAATTTATTTCAAAAATCAATGCACAAAAAAGTTATATTTTACATCAAAGAATCTGAGATGCAAAACATTAACAAAAATCAATGCGAAACAAAGTTACAACAAAAAAATGGATTGACCAAAAAGAATATTGCAAAAAGTTTCAATAACTGATGCGTTGCGAGGGGATATCGACCGAGATGGTGGGGAGATTGCCGATGGTAAGGAAATAGCGTTTCTTTTTGGGAAGTTTCAGATAATAATTGTCTGACGGCTGGTCGGCGGGGATTCGCTCGTCGACAATCAGGCGGCCGTTCTCGTCATAAGCCTTGACGGCGATACCGGTGAGTCGCTTGGCATGGGTAATTCTCACAATCTTGCCATCGAGGAAAATCCACGCTGCAGGGTCGCTCTCCCTTATCCGGCCAGAGAGGTCCACCTCCACATGGTCGTACATGGAGGGGCTCTTCCCTACCGTGTCGGCAGAGGCTTCCAAACGCTGGCGGAAGGCAGGTTCCGGCAGATAGACCGTATCATGGAGCCACACCGTGTCATGGATATAGACCACCTCGGCCTGAAGCGGGTCGGTCGGGCAGCCTTTGGGATAGTCAAAATGCTCAAAATAACGTCCCATGGCAGAATTGACATAGTTCTGACGGCTGCCGCACGGGATGAGCACCTGTGTAGCCTTGTCCACTCCAAAGAAAGGTGTTTCGAGCAGGTAAGGGGCCTGGGGCGACAGAAGTTCCAGACGTTGCAGACGGCAGTAGGAGAAGGCGTTGGATTCAATCAAATTGACACTGACAGGCAGCACGATGCTGCGCAGCGAGGTGCAGTTGGCAAAAGCGCACTGTCCGATGGTGGACAGGCTGGGCGTTCCCTTGGCGAATTCCACTTCGGAAAGGCCCATGAAATTATAGCAGAGAAACGGCGGAACAGAACCCACCCGTTCGTCAAACACGATTCGTGCGGAATCCGTGCAGCCGAAGAACAGATAGTTCATCGACACCGCTTTCACAGCTTGGAAAACCACCACACCTACTTTCTCCAGATTGTAGAAAGCAAAGGATGGCATAAAACGCACCGACGGACCGATGACGAGGCTGTCGATACTTACACAACCTTTGAAAGCGCCGTTCATCGTAGCCAGACTGTCACACAGAAAGACCATTGTATGCAAATTCCCACAGCCTTCAAAAGCGGCGTTTCCGACTGTGGTCACCCATCGAGGGACAGTGAGTGCCTGCAGACGGCCGCATCCTGCAAAAGCGCGGTCGCCAATAGCCGTCACCCGGTAGCGGACACCGTCGGAAGAGACCTCGTCGGGAATCGTCAGTCGTCCCTGAGGTGTAGGAAAGTCGCCGTATCTGCCGTTATCGAGCGGAGCCACCAGCGCCACGGTAGCGTTGTCGCCAGCCGACAGAATGGTGAAATAAAGCGTCTGACCCGCCACCACCTTCTTAAAATCGAAGGCACTCACCGTGGCCGTGACGGTAAGAAGCAGCAAAAGACTGATGGCGGCAAGGCGTTTCATCACAATGAATGGTAAATCTTTTCAAGACAAGCGACAATCGAAGGCGTGTCGAAACCGCAGTCGTGCTGTAGCTGCGGCACCGGACCGTGCTGGATAAAAGCGTCGGGAATACCGAGGCGTTCCATGGCCGGCACAGGATAGGACGGATCAGCGCTCTTACGCTGCTGCCAGTATTCCAGCACCGCACTGCCGAAGCCCCCTTCCAGACAGCCGTCCTCTACGATGACGACATGGCTGTAGCGGCGTGCCACCTCATCGAGCAGTGCTTCATCCAAAGGCTTTACAAACCGCATATCGTACAAACCGGGGTCGTAACCATTCCCTCGCAACTGCTCAGCAGCGGCGGCAGCGGCATTACCCACATGACCTATGGTAAGCAACGCCACCCGCTGACCTTCGTGCAGGCAGCGTCCTTTGCCAACAGGAATGCTTTGCATCGGGCTTTGCCAGTCGGGATGAACCGACGCCCCGCGGGGGTAACGGATGGCTATCGGGCCCCCAACGCCTTCCTGTGCGGTGAACATCATATTGCGCAACTCGTGCTCGTCCATCGGGGCACAGACAATCATATTCGGGATGGGCCGCAGGTAAGCCATATCGAACGTGCCATGGTGCGTGGCGCCGTCGTCGCCCACCAGTCCTGCGCGGTCAAGACACAGAATCACAGGCAGTTTCTGGAGCGCCACATCATGTATCACCTGATCATAGGCACGCTGCATGAAACTGGAATAAATATTGCAGAAAGGCACCATGCCCTGTGCAGCCAGACCGGCCGCGAAAGTGACCGCATGTTGTTCAGCGATACCCACGTCAAAGACCCGGTCGGGCATCGTCTCCATCATCATATTGAGCGAACAGCCTGTCGGCATGGCCGGCGTGATACCCACAATGCGCGGGTTCTGCTCTGCGAGTTCGATAATGGTATGACCGAATACCTCCTGATATTTCAAAGGTTGAACACCTTCGTTTTTCTTGATCTGTTCGCCCGTCTCCGCGTCAAACTGGCCCGGCGCATGGTAGACCACCGGATTGCGTTCCGCCCGTTCCATCCCTTTGCCTTTCTTGGTGACAATATGCAACAGGCGCGGACCCTTCAAGTCCTTGAGTTGGGAGAGCACTTCGACCAAATGGTTCACATCGTGGCCGTCGACCGGTCCGAAGTAACGGAACCCAAGCGATTCGAAGAGGTTGGAACCTTCCAAGAGCATGGATTTCATCGACGAGAGCGTCTTGGAGAAGAAATTCTTGCTTTTCGTCTCCTTCTCGTCGCCGCCCACTTTGCGCCACACCCGCTCCTTGAAGCGGTTGTATTTGGGCGATGCGGTAATTTTGACCAAGTAACGGCTCAGACCGCCCACCGCCTTATCGATTGAGATGCCGTTGTCGTTAAGGATAACCAAGATATTGGCCTTGGAGACCCCTGCGTTGTTGAGCGCCTCGAACGCCTCGCCGCCCGTCATGGAGCCGTCGCCGATCACAGCGATATGCTGACGCGTTGTATTGCCCTGCAATTCCGAGGCCATCGCCATACCCAGCGCCGCCGAGACGGAGGTGGAGGAGTGGCCTGTACCGAAAGCGTCGTAAGGACTCTCGTCCATGCGCGGAAAACCACTGATACCGCCATAGGTGCGGATGGTGGAAAACTGTTCGCGACGACCGGTGAGGATTTTGTGGGGATAAGCCTGGTGACCCACATCCCATATAATCTTGTCATCTGGCGTATTGAAGACATAGTGGAGCGCAATGGCCAATTCCACCGTGCCTAGCGACGACGCCAGATGGCCTGGATGGGTAGCCAGCGTATCCACAATGAAGTGACGCAGCTCCAAAGCGAGCTCCGGCAAATCGCTTTCCGGAAGTTTTTTCAAGTCCTCCGGAGTAGTAATATTTTCTAATATAACGCCTTGCAAGACAAATCAACTATAGTTTCAGTTTGCAAAGGTACAAAATTTTATGATAATCGTAGACTTTTATTTACCTACAATGAAAAAGGAAATCTCAAAGCAATCTTCGAATCTCATAAGCCTGATGAGCCATTACTTCTCCACAATCGTCACTGTGGGTGGGCATTCGTACATCACTTTGGCGTGGTTGGTGCGGATGAGCTGGCTCTCTAGCTGCTGTCCGGTGACACAGTCGATGATGTCACGGTAGACTTCTCCGTTGCGGTAGACCACGCCCTCTTCGCGCGAGAAATACTCGTTCTCGACATGGATATGGAATGTGTGTTGCTGCTGTTCCCCGGCACGCAGTTCGCCGCGCAGGTATTCGTCGTCCACCCAGAGGTGAAGCTGATAGGTGTTCTGCGTCTCATTCTTCACACGATAGTCGATATAATTATACGAGATGCTGGTACCTGTACCGAAGGGAATCTGACGACCGAAGTCGGGGAAAAGATCCAGTCCGTCATGATGGTGATGCTCCGTAATGGTCAAATCGCTGTGTAACACCATCCAGTGGATGAGGTTCGACAACTGGCACATGCCGCCTCCAATCCCTTTCGAAGGGACCCCTTTGGCGATTGTCAAACCCTCTTTGTAGCCTTTCCGCTCGGTGGTGCGTCCCAGCATCTTCCAAACGGAGAAGGTCTCACCGGGCCGTATGAGCAAGCCGTCAATGCATTTTACCGCCAAAGCGAGGTTGGTGGCTTTGTTCTCCTGCAGTTGCATGTCCACATTGCCCAGTCGGCGGCGGATAAGCGAATTGTGGCGGTATATAACCACCGGCAGCTCAGTAGCGGAACGTTCTTTGGCAAAACGGGTTTTATGAAGCAGGTCCTTCAAATGACGCTTCATGATTTCCTTCTCCATCGACAGCCGATAAGTGAAGGGAGAAATCTCGCAAAACAACTTCCTTTTCATCACTACTTTTCCAACGGCATGTTGTAGGTGGGGTTGTTTTTGGGGAGAGGTTCGAAGTCTTTGTTGAGTTTCGGATCGTCGAGACGTCCTTGGGCGTTGTCGCGCAGTTCCCAGCGACCGTTAAGGAAGATGAAGGCCAGTTCGGTGCCCGTGGGAGCATAATACTGCGGCAGTCCTTCCATACCCGGCACCAAGGGAGCGATCTCGTCGAAGATAATCATCTTGACTTTTTCCTCATGGGGCACCTGGACGGTATAGGTGCGTTTTTTCTTCTTGACTTTCTTGGTTTCGTAGGTGCGCATCACCTGTTCATCGTAACGGACATTGACAAATGCAGTGCGTGAGTATTCAAGCACCACCCGGCGGAGGTTCTTCTCACGACGGAACAGGGCCTGTCCGAACTGCGGCACCGAACTGTTGGAACGGAAACAGATAGGCTCGATGACTTTACGCTGAGTCAGGTTGTTGATGCCCGTCCATCCCAGCAGGGTATAGTAGGTCTTGCCCTCGTGCTTGGTCTCAATGAGTTCCTGGTAGACACTGCCGAGCCAGCTTTCGGGTCCCAGCACCACTTCGTTGGCGGAGATAATCTCGTCGGACTTGTCGTTGAGGACGTAGACATCATACTCTTCCGACTTGGGGTTGTAGGACTGGACGAAGCCGAAACACTCATACTCGCCGTTGTCGCGCACCACCGGCCACGAGATGATGCGGAACTGACGGTCGCTGGAGGTGAGTACCGACACCTGAGTGCCGAAATCCCATTTCCACTGGAAAGAGCCCTCGACATGCAACGCCTCATCGAACATCTGGACAAAGAGTTCGTTGGCGTTGTAGCGTTCGTTGTCGGTAGGGGCATTGACCACTTTCTCGAGGAGCGGTTGCATATTGTTCTGGTAGTTGTTCAGCACCTCACGGTTCTGCGCAGGACAGCTGAGGGCCATAACAAGCATCAATGCGAGTGCCAGCAAATGGTGGAAGCGGGTATTTTTCATTTTTTTCAATTTGTTCTTCTGTTTGATAAAATAATTACTCAAAAAAAGCGTTTTTATTGTAAGAAATTGAAAAAAAGTCTAAAAAAGATGTCAACATACCAACTGATAGAGGAAGCATTCGAAAACCGGGAAATGCTGAACGACAAAAATGTAATCCAAGCCATCCGCGACATGGTGGAGGCGCTGGACCGTGGCACGGTGCGTGTCGCCGAACCGACGGTGGAAGGATGGAAGGTCAACGAGACGGCAAAAAAGGCCGTACTGCTCTACTTCCCTGTCTGCCAGATGGAGACCATCGAGTTGTCCCCATTTGAATACTACGACAAGATTCCTCTGAAACGTGGCTACGCCAAGCAGGGGGTGCGTGTGGTGCCTCCAGCCACCGCCCGTTACGGAGCCTATCTGGCTCCCGGAGTGGTGATGATGCCGTCGTATGTGAATATCGGTGCCTATGTCGACAGCGGCACCATGGTGGATACCTGGGCGACGGTGGGCAGCTGTGCCCAGATAGGCAAGAATGTACACCTGAGCGGCGGCGTGGGCATCGGCGGCGTGTTGGAGCCCGTACAGGCCGCACCAGTCATCGTGGAAGACCACTGCTTTATCGGTTCGCGCTGCATCGTGGTGGAGGGTGCCCATATCTGTACCGAAGCGGTACTAGGTGCCAACACGGTAATTACAGGCAGCACCAAAATCATCGATGTCAGCGGTTCACAACCCGTCTACTACCAAGGCTATGTGCCGCCGCGCAGCGTGGTGATTCCAGGCTCCTATATCAAGCATTTCCCCGCCGGCGACTACTCGGTGAGTTGCGCCCTTATCATCGGACAGCGCAAAGAAAGTACGGACAAGAAGACCTCTCTCAATGCAGCACTGAGGGATTTCGACGTGTCGGTATAAGAAATAAAAACGGAGAGTCCTTTCAACATATCAACGCAACCCCTATCAAGCTATCAACATATCAATGAAAAAACTGCTTTTGATTCCTGTCTTATTGCTGGCCTTTGGTGCCTGCATCGACCATGACGACTTCGACATTGTCGGAAAGGTGGTAGACTACGAACCCTGCCAGAGCGCCTACGAGGTGGGCTATGCCGTCTCGCTGAGCAGCCCCGACACCATCGGCAAACGCTACCAAACACAAGGTGGTATATGGTACGACAACGTCGTGATGGTCTATGGTGCTGATCGGCTGCTGCATCCCGGCGACAGCATCAGCGGACGCATCTACTTGGACCCCAATTTCTCCAAGACGGAATGCATGTACCACTTTGACCGCGACGTTCCCGAGGCGGTGTTCACAAAAATCAAGAAATTGTAATTACAAAAGAGGTGGCGATTGTATTTTTAGAGGGTGTTGTAGGCGGGAGTGAAGGTGTCGCCTTTGCTCATATCACCGGTTGAAAGGCCTTTCTTCAGCCAACGCATGCGCTGGGCAGAGGTGCCATGTGTGAACGACTCCGGCGTGGCATAGCCGCGGGCGTTTTTCTGCAGGTAGTCGTCACCGATTTTCTGAGCGGCGTTGATAGCCTCTTCCAAGTCGCCGTCTTCGAGCGAACCGAACATCTTGTTCTCATGGTAGCCCCATACACCGGCATAGAAATCAGCCAGTAGCTCGATACGTACACTGATGCGGTTCTTCTCCTCTTCGGAGACCCGCGCCATCTTGGCATGGGCATCGCCCAATACGCCGAGCAGGTGTTCCACATGATGACCCACTTCGTGGGCTATAACATAAGCGTATGCGAAATCGCCGCCTGCGCCGAGCGATTTGGGCATCTCGTTAAAGAAATCAAGGTCAAGATAGACACATTGGTCCGCCGAGCAGTAGAAAGGGCCCATAGCCGAACTGGCATTGCCGCAACCGCTCTGCACACTACCGTGGAAAAGCACCAGCTTGGGCGGTGTGTAGGTCTTGCCCATACGCTTGAATTGATCGTTCCATACATCCTCTGTGCTGGCGAGGATTTTCTCAGCGAATTCGCGCAGCTGTTCTTCCTGCTCTGTCGGCGTGTATTCCGTCTGCTGCGTTTGCTGCTGACTGCTGATTTGTTGCATAACTTCGGAGGGATTACCGCCTAAAAGGAGGGCGATAAGTCCGGCGATAATAGCGCCGCCGATACCGACACCGGCGATTTTACCGGCGCTTTTGCCGCGGCGGTCTTCCACATTGGTGCTTCTTCTTCTACCTGATAGATCCATAGTGTGAATATTTGTTGAAAGTTTGGGGATTCGTTTTCTTTTTTAACGGGACAAGAGGGATATTATTGTATCATGGCCGCCTCATAAAGAGTCAGGGCTGCCGTTCGAGACGGAGAGCAGTCCAGTCGTTGCGGGAACGCTGCTGCCGGAGTCGCAACCCTAGGGTTTCGGCGCGTTGTTGAAGCGCTTCGACATCATGCTCATAGAATCCGCTGAGAAGCAATGTGCCTCCCGGACTGAGCACCGCAGCATAAGCGGGCATATCGCGCAGCAGTATGTTGCGGTTGATATTGGCCAGGATGAGGTCGAAATGTTTGTCGTCCGTAAGCAGTGAGGCGTCGCCCAAAAGCGGTGTCACCTCCACCCTGTTGCGTTCGAAATTCTCCTGCGCATTACGGTAGGCCCATTCGTCGACATCGATAGCCTCGACATAGGCCGCCCCTTTCTTGGCGGCAAGGATAGCAAGGACACCGGTGCCGCTGCCCATATCCAGCACCCGACGACCTGCGACCTCCTCCGCTTCAAGCAACGACAGCATCAGGTACGTGGTAGCATGGTGGGCCGTACCGAACGACATCTTGGGTTCAATGACAATATCGTATTTCACATCATTACGGGGCTCGTGGAAGGGGGCACGGACATAGCAGAATCCTTCCACAAGGACGGCTTGGTGCGTTTTTTCCCATTCTTCGTTGTAATCCTTGTCTGGCAATTCGTTGACCTCGAAAGTGCATTGCAGCGTGCTGTCAAGTGCTTTCAATTCGTCGATACACTGTTGCAGGAAGACAACATCAAACTGTTCGGTGGGGACATAGGCCTTCACCCCTTTCGGGGTCTCATCGAAACTGTCGTAGGGTCCTTCTTCACCAAGACTGTACACTAGCATGTCGCGATAGGGATCCAACTGTGAAAGGGTGATATTTACTTCAGTATAGCGCATTTTGTATTATTAAAGTTTGAAAGGTTAAAAAGGGTCACTTCGTTTTTCGCCGGCACACGCACATCCTCGTGGGCATCAGTCTCCATTCCCCAACTCCGGATAGCCGACATGGGTAAGGAAAAGACCTTGGGCGGGCATGGAAACACCGGCGGCACAGCGGTTTTTCTTCTCGATGATGGCACGTAGACCCTCGATATCGAGTTTGCCGCGTCCCACATCGAGGAGTGTTCCCGTTACAGAACGGACCATATTGCGCAGGAAACGGTTGGAAGTGATGGTGAAAACCAGCTCCTCGCCACCGCCGAAACGGGTGTCCCCCACCCTGTCCCAACGGGCTTCGGTCAGATGGCAGATATTGGTCTTATTATCGGTATGCAGTTTGGCGAAACTGGTGAAATCATCATATTCCATCAGCACACAGGCTGCAGCGTTCATAGCGTCAATATCGGGCGTGAAGTAGATGCGGTTATAGAGTCCCTGAGCGAAAGGCAACCGACAGGTGGATACATGGTACTGATAGGTGCGCGACGTGGCGGAGAATCGAGCATGGAAATTGTCGGCCACCCGTCTGAGGTCGAAGATGACGATATCGGGCGGCAGGAAACTATTGAGCTTGAATACCAGATTGGGTTCTGGTTCCACAGGCGAATCAAAATGGGCGTAGAAGTCGGAGGCATGGACACCCGTGTCGGTACGACCGCAACCCACAATGGCTATGGGGGTACGCATCAACGTAGAGAGCGCTTGCTCCAGCGTCTGCTGGACGGTGGGCAGGTTGGGCTGTGTCTGCCATCCGCAATAGTTGGCGCCGTTATAGGCAAGATGGAGTAGGTAGCGCATATTTTAGTTTTCGACGGCTTGGATGGGAGATATTTGCTTGCGGAGTTCCTCTACCACCAGCATCTGATAGCTAGTTTGGGTGGAGTCGCTGAAGAGGGACTTGTTCTTTGTGTAGCTTTCTTGTTTGTATTCGGTGGCGCGGTCGAAGAGGGTATTGGAGACCGCTTTCTTGATATCCTCAAGCGACATCTTGCCTGTCTTGTAGCGTTCTTTGTCCTTGTCACTCATATAGCGTTCAATCTTTTTATAGGCAGACTCTTCAAGCAGTCCCTTTTCAGCGTCATAGTATTTGTCGAGTTCCGGCAGGTTGACCCATCCCGTAATAGTTGTTTCGAGGGTGGCAATCTTCTTGCGGCTCTTGTCGGTATAGTAGCCGAGGAAGGCATGGCAGGGCTCCACAAAGATGATGGGCTGCAGTCCCACGCGGCGCATGATGGAGGAAAAGAAGACACAGGCATCGATACAGTTGGCCTGACGGTTGTTGTAGACATCGTCGAAGAAGCGGATGTACTGGGAGTTGGCGCGACTCGCCTTGTTAGAAGTGCAGGAGATGGTGGAATAGGTGATGCCGCGGTGAAGCGCATAATACCAGATAGCACGCATCTGGGTTTCGACCTTCTTCTCGGTACGGTCGCCGTCGAAGACCGAAACGATCCCCTGCTCCAGAATCTCACTGAGGATATTGTCAATTTTCGGATGGTCCTCGTTGACAAAAGCGGTGAAGAGCCATCGGTAATCACGGTAACGGCCGTTTTTCCCAATGAGCGAGAGCAAGCATTCGTTGATGGAACGGTAGTTGAGGCGGATAGTCTTCACATCGACCTCCTCGTCGTTGACGAAGCAGGTGAAGGTGAGGTCGAGGAATCCCGGCGAACGCAACCGATAGAGGTTGTCGAACTTCCATTTGATGACCGGTGTGAAAGTGTAGCGCTGCCCCTTCTTGGGAAGCGACTCCTGCATGATGCTCACATAGTTGAGCATCGTGGAGTCGACCACGATACGCACTACCGAGTTGTTTTTGGGCGAGGTAAGGCTGACAGTGAAAAGCTCCGGGATGTCATTTCCCTGATAGTTGGCCAGAGCCAGCATCATGGAGGGATAAAGCACATTGTCGAAGTCGGCATCATAGGAAGCCTCGAAGTTGACCGTGTTGGGGTCGATGGTCTTCGGTGTCTTTGTCCCACAGGCGCCCAAAAGCAGCGCAAAGGCAACCAAGCAGTAGTATTTTATTTGAAAAACAGGTTTCATGATACACAGTGATTTTTACCCTACAATTCCGGCGACAAGGACCGTCAACAGGGCCAACGGCGCCACAAAACGCGCCAGAAAATAATAAAACACCTTGAAGTAACCCACTTTCAGCGTGCCATGGTTGGAGAGTTCGTCGAGGATATCCTCCTTTTTCATGAACCAGCCGAAGAAAAGGATGGTGAGGAAGGCGCAGATGGGCGGCAGATAAGCGCCTGTCAACTTGTCAAGGAAGTCGAACAGGTGCAGGTCGCACAGCTTCCCGTCGCCAAACGAGAGCGACGCCAGTGCAGCCAGCACGACCACACTCAACGATATCAGAAGAGCCGACACGACACGTTTCATGCCGCGCTCGTTGAGCCATGCCGTCAATGCTTCAAGCAGCGAAATGGCGGAAGTCAATGCCGCCAGTGTCAGCAGCAGGAAGAAGACAATGGAGACAATATGTCCGATTCCGCCAAGCGAATTGAACACAACAGGCAGCACCTGGTATACCAGTCCGGGACCTTCGGTGGGAGTCTGTCCACAGGCGAAAACCGCCGGGAAGATGGCCACACCAGACAGCACAGCGATAAAAAAATCGCAAACGGTAATCCACATAGAGGATTTCAGGATATTGTCGTCGACAGGGAGATACGAACCGTAGACAATCATCACACCCATGCCCACCGAAAGCGAGAACAGCGCCTGTCCTAAAGCGGCCAGGATGCCTTCGCCCGTCAATTTGGTGAAATCGGGCTGGAACAGGTAGGCGATGCCCGCTGAAGCCCCCTCAAGGGTCACCGAGCGAATGCAAAGCAGCACCAGCAACACAACAAGGAAAGGCATCAACAGTTTGGAGACGCGCTCGATGCCCTTATCCACACCGGCGATCACCACCAGTGCCGTACAGGCGAGAAACAACGCAATAAATACAATGGGTCGTACAGGCGAAGAGGCAAAATGGTTGAAGTGTGCCTCGAAGCCTGTATTGGAAACACTGGCCAATGTGCCGGTGACCGACTCCCAGAAATAGTTGAGCGTCCAACCCGAGATAACCAGATAGATGGCAAGAATCAGAAAACTTGTCAGCAACCCCAAGATGCCAACCCATCGCCATTGCGGCCGCTGGGGACGCAAGGCACTGTAAGCTGTAGCCGGTGTCATACGGGTGCGACGACCAATAACAAACTCACTCATCATCAGCACCATGCCAATGAAGAAAACGAAAAAGACATAGACCAATAAGAAAGCTCCTCCGCCATATTTTCCGCAAATGTAGGGGAAACGCCAGATATTGCCTAATCCTACGGCAGAACCCGCCGCCGCCATAATGGCACCGAAAGAACTGTTGAAACCGCTTTTAGAGTTTGTTGTCATGATTCAAAAATATAGATTTTGTTCATAAGGTTTGTTTACTTCAATGGAAAAAATCACGATTGGCATTGTTCAGGATTCTGCAGCACAAAGTCGGCCCAGGCTTTGCGTGAAGACTGCCGTCGTTTCTTTTTTGCAGGTGACAGTTGTTGCCGCACATCGGCCAACGGATGGGAACGTTCCATAAAGCAGGTGTAAGCCACTGCCAGCGAGTCAGTAGCATCGAGGTAATGCGGTTCGTTGGGAAATTCCATCTGGGATCGCAACATCATCGCCACCTGTTCCTTGCTGGCGTTCCCGTTGCCCGTGACGGTCTGCTTGATGGTGGCAGGCTCGTATTCCGAGAAACTGAGGTCTCGACTCATGGCCGCAGCGATGGCCACCCCTTGGGCACGACCCAGCTTGAGCATCGACTGCACATTTTTACCGAAAAAAGGCGCCTCGATAGCCAGGTGGTCAGGATGGAACGTGTCAATAATGCGCAGCGTGGTGTCGAAAATCTTACGGATTCTCAAGTTGAAGTCTGCAATCTTTTTGAGGTAGAGCACATCCATCACCAAGACACGGGGACTCCGGTCTACAATCTCCAACAGACTGTATCCCAATATCTGCGTACCTGGGTCTATACCCAGAATAATCTTTTCTATGTGTTGGTTGTCGTCCAATGCTACCTGTCAAAAAACGCTGCAAATATACGATTTATTTTTGATTCACACCCACCACCATCTTTCAAATCAGAAAAAAAACATATATTTGCAGTTTGAATCCATTGCACGGATAATTAAATAAATATTTGAATTTAAAATAATTAATAATATAATAAAGCAATAACTATGGACAAACTGATTATCACCGCCGCTATCTGTGGCGCAGAAGTAACCAAGGAGCAGAACCCCAATGTTCCCTATACCGTGGAAGAAATCGTTCGTGAAGCCAAATCGGCTGTCGATGCCGGCGCCGCCATCGTCCACCTGCATGTACGTGAAGACGACGGTACCCCCACCCAGAGCCATGTCCGCTTCCAGGAGTGCACCGAGGCCATCCTCAAGGCATGCCCCAACGTCATCCTCATTCCCTCCACCGGCGGTGCCGTGGGCATGACGCCCGACGAGCGTCTGGATTCAACCAACACCACCCCCATTCCCGAAATGGCCACCCTCGACTGCGGTACCTGCAATTTCGGCGATGAAATCTTCGACAACACGATGCCTACCATGCGTGCTTTCGGCAAACGCATGATTGAGAAAGGCATCAAACCCGAATACGAATGCTTTGAGATGGGTCACCTCGACACCATCCTCACTATGGCTCGCAAAGGCGAGGTACCCGGCAACCCGATGCAATTTAACTTCGTCCTCGGCGTGCCTGGCTGTACCCCCGCCACCGTCGACAACCTCTGCTGGTTGGTGAAGAACATCCCCGCCGGCAGCACCTGGACTGCCACCGGCATCGGCCGCCACGCCTTCACGCTGGCTGCCCCCGCCATCGTCATGGGCGGCAACGTGCGTGTCGGTTTCGAGGACAACCTCTACCTGGAACGTGGCGTGCTGGCCAAGAGCAACGGCGAACTGGTCGACAAAGTAGTCCGCATGGCCAAACTGCTGGGCCGCCAAGTAGCCACCAGCGACGAGGCTCGTGAAATCCTGAGCCTGAAGAAGTAATTTTGAATTTAAAATTTTGAATTAAGAAAATAATGAAGAAGATTTTTGTTCTTGCCATCGGTCTCCTTTTCTTGGGAACGGCTATGGCGCAGATTGAACCTGTCAACAAAGAGATGCGTCTGAGATCGATACTTCAGACCTTCCATCAGCGCGACATATCGCAGAAACAACTCAACCCCAACTACCCCGTTGCCACCGCCCCGAAGGACGGTCCCAGTTCTAAAGGGCTGAATCTGCCGGCCAACAACTGGTTCCCCGGCGAATGGGAAGAGGTGAAAGCCATCACAGTGACCTGCTACTATGAATATCTGGTTCCCGGTCACGAAAACGACGGCTACTGGTATGCCGACCCCATTGTGAACGGCTATGCCGAATACTACCATTACAATAACGGCTGGCAGCAAAGCGGCGGCGGTCCCTATGTGGCCAAACCCGCCACCAACGCAGCGGAATACGGCGATTTTGTCAACGTGTTCTTCTATCTGATGGATGCCATCCAGATGGGTGACGCCGAAGCATGGGTACGTATCGAAAACGCTGAAGACAGCATCACCATCAAGAACAAGCTGACCAGCATGAACCTGCGCACCAACAAACTGAAATGGATTATCGGACCGGGCAACTCGTTCTGGTTCCGCGACTGCGGTCCCATCGCCTTCTATTATGGCGATCAGGACAGTGTCGGCATGGTTGACTTCGGCTACTACGCCGGACGCGCCCTCGACGACTCGCTGCCCACGCTGATCGAACAGCAGATGGGCCTCCCCAACTACATCACCATGGTGAAATGGGAAGGCGGCAACTGCGTTGTCGACGGTGCCGGCATGGTACTGAGCAGCGACGCTATCTATAGCGGAAATACCAGCACCTACGGACAGTACACCTGGGACGGCTCCAACCCCAGCAGTATCCGTCTGACCTCCAAGCCTTCGCTCTCGCACCAGCAGGTAAAGGATTCGCTGGAATACATTATGGGTCCGCGCGGATGCCATATCATTCCTGCATTCCAATACGACGGTGGCACGGGCCATGTGGATCTCTACTGCGAATTGGTTGACGAAAACGAGTTCGTCTTCTCCAAATTCCCCAATCACTACAGCAGCTGGGTCGACTACAAGACAGCAGCCAAGAATATCGACTCGCTCTGCAGCTACACCAGCGTCTTTGGCAACAATTTCAAACGCCACTTCATTCCCTTCCCCTGCACCAACGCTGGCGGATACTTCAGCAGCCAGACTTCCTACAACAACAACTTCACCCGCACCTACAGCAACCACACCTTCATCAACAATGTGATTGCCCAGCCTTGCTTCTCGGCCGTTGTCGACGGAGAGCCGAGTGCTGAATGGGACCGTCTGCGCATCGATTCCATCAGAGCAGCCTATCCCGGCTACACCATCTACCCCATCGACGTGCGCAGCTTTGACGGCAGCGGCGGCGCCATCCACTGCATCACCAAGCAGATTCCCGCCGACAACCCCGTCCGCATTCTGCATCCCTCCATCACCGGCAACACCGAGAACACCTACAGCAACAACGATGCGCCCATCACAGCCACCATCACCAACAAGAGTGGCATCGAGAGCGCCAAGGTGGTGTACCGTGTCAACGGCGGCCAGTGGAACGAGGTATCTCTGACCGCAGGCAGCAACAACGCTTTCAACGCCAGCATCCCCACCTCCACCATGACTGCCACCGGCGAGGGTTACACGACGGTTGAATACTACATCAGCGCCACCAGCAACAACGGCAAGACCATCACCAAGCCGATGACGGCCGCACAGGGCGGTTACTACACCTTCTACCTGGGTCACAACCCCGCTGCCGGCATCGACGCTGCCGACGACCAGACCTTCGGACAGTTCTATCCCAACCCTGCCACCGACCACGCCAGCATCGCGCTCAGCCTGAACGGCGACGAACAGTATGAGGTCCTTGTCATCGACGCAATGGGTCGTATCGCCCACCGCTCGACACTCAACGCCAGCGGCGACATCGTGTACAACATCAACACCGCCAAATTCAACAGCGGCATGTACCTCGTTGTTTTCCAAAGCAAAGACAACCGCATCGTGCGTCGCATTGTCGTGAAGTAATGGACTTTATCGATTTTCACACACACAGACCGACTGCGGAGGGTGTCATCACCCCCCGCAGTTTTGGTATTCATCCATGGGATGTCGACAATGAAGCGGCTGACAGCTATGAGTTTTTTGAGAAACAGTACAACACACTGTTTGAATCGGCCGACCTTGTCGGAGAATGCGGACTGGACAAGGTGTGCAGCAGCGACTGGAATCGGCAGATGCAGCTTTTCGAATGGCAATTGAGGATTGCCCGGCAAATGGAGAAGCCTGTAGTGATACACTGTGTTCGCGCATTCAACGAACTGGTACAGCTTCGGAAAAGATATGGCGACGGTCTGTGGGTGGTGCATGGTTTTATCGGGACAGTGGAGCAGGCCCGGCAGTTATTCCGTGTCGGCATCTGGACCTCTTATGGGGCGGCACTGCTTGACCCCAGGCGGACAAAAGTACGCGACTGCCTGAGAGATAACCCCCACCCTTTCCTGTTGGAGACCGACGACAGCGAAGCGGACATCCGAGCCATCTACGCCGAAGCGGCATCCATCAAAAAAAAGGCGCTTGCAGAATTGAAAGAGACAATAAAAAACGACTACACCACGTTACTGCAACATAACCGACGTTAAGCCATCCGCACATGAACCAGATATCAGGCATCATCACCACCCTCAACGAGGAGTCCAACATCAGCGACGCCATCGCATCGCTGAAGCAGGTGTGCGACGAGGTCATCGTGGTCGACTCGCTCAGCAGCGACCGTACCGTCGAACTGGCCGAGGCTGCGGGAGCCCGTGTGATAATCCAGGCCTATCTGGGCGACGGCATCCAGAAGAATGTGGCTCTGGACTACGTGAAGAACCGCTGGGTGCTGAGTCTCGATGCCGACGAGCGGCTGACCGACGAAGCGGTGGCATTCATCCGCGACACCGATTTGGATGCCGCCGGATTTGACGGCTATGCTTTCCGCCGGCGCAACTACATCGGCAGCCGTTGGGTGCGTTGCTGCGGCTGGTATCCCGACTGGCTGGTGCGGCTGTTTCGCCACGACCGGCTGCGTTTCCGCGAGACCAAGCAGCATTCCGGCATACCCGAGACCAACACCCGCCGCGTGAAAGTCGACCTGCTGCACTACAGCTACCGCTGTACGGGCGACCTCTTTGCCAAACCGGGACGCAATTTCAGCACCCGCAGCGCCAAGGTGCTTTACCTCAGCGGCAAGAAGGTACGTCCATGGACCCCGTTCCTGCACGGCACAGGGGCGTTCTTGAGCAACTATTTCCTGAAAGGAGGCCTGTTGGGCGGTGTCGACGGATTCAGCCTCACCCTCTCCAAAGCCCTCAACAGCTATCTGAAATACGCCAAAGTGCTGGAATGGCAACGCGACGAGAAAGTGCGTAAGGAAGAGGATTTTGAGAAGATTTGGTAGTACAATTGAAAAAAGATAATGAAAATGCCCACGGAGACGTGGGCGTACCGGCGATATGACCATTGGATTTGATGCAAAACGGGCTTTTCAGAACCGCACCGGCTTAGGCAACTACAGCCGCATGGTTATCACCGCGCTTGCCACACAGCATCCCGAGGTCGACATCGTGCTTTTCACTCCCCGTCGCGAAGGGGATTTCGCCAATCATTTTGACTCTTTCCCGCAGGTTCGTATTGTCGAGCCCAACGGTTTATGGCGACTGATGCCATCCCTGTGGCGCACCCTGGCACTGGGTAGTGCCTGCCGATGCAACAACGTGGAGCTCTTCCATGGACTCAGTCATGAGCTCCCGCTCTTTATGCCCAAGAAGATTCGGCAGGTGGTCACGATGCACGACCTTATCGCCTGGCGCTACCCTCGTCAGTTCCATGCCGTGGACCGCATCATCTATCATCTCAAATTCCGCCATGCCTGCCGCCATGCCGACCGTGTTGTCGCCGTCAGCCAGCAGACCCGTCACGACCTCATCGAACGGCTTCATGTCCCTGAAGCAAAGATACAGGTAGTCTACCAATCGTGCGATCCCATCTTCTACCAGACCGTCACCGATGCGCAATGCAACCAAGTGCGTCAACGCTACCAGCTACCCGAGCGCTACCTGATATGTATCGGCACCATCGAGCCACGCAAGAACCAAGTCGCCGCGGTACGTGCCCTGGCACTGCTCCCTGCCGACATCCATCTGGTCATTGTGGGACGTCGCACCGCATATTATGAAACCGTATTCCGTGCGGTCGAGGAATGCAACCTCCAGCAGCGCGTCCATTTCCTACGTGATGCCGCCTTTGCCGATTTTCCTGCACTTTACACCGCCGCCGAAGCCGCGCTTTATGTCTCACTTTTCGAAGGGTTTGGCATCCCCGTGCTTGAAGCCCTCTGCTGCCAGACTCCTGTGGTGGCCGCCAACACCTCCTCGCTGCCCGAAGTAGGCGGCGATGCGGCCTGCTATGCCGACCCCAACAGTCCCAAGGATATTGCCGAACAGGTGAACAACCTATTGGAAAACGACACCCTGCGCAGCCAAATGCGTGAAGCCGCAGTGCGTCAGCGGGACAAATTCCTTCCTGAGCGTATCATTGCCGATTTGTACGCCATCTATAGTGGGCTTGCATATTCCACCTAGACATTACCCTGTTGCTCAATTTCTACAATACATCTACCTGTTTTCCAATAGACAAAAAGCAATTCTGTGATTACTGCAAGTGCAACATTCTCTCTTGCTTTCTCCCACACATCTGCAATAAGTGAGACAAGTTTCACTTATTCCGAATCGTCAGCTTATTGAACGCTTGATATTGTAGAAGGTAAAACGTTATTCATTGTCTTCCCTTCAATGCTCATATTTTCTATAATTATTGTTTCTTATTTGTTAAAAAACAGCACATTCTCACATTGTATCATTTGATATTTCAATGTTAATTATTAGTGCATGTTTCAATGTTTATTTCGGGTGCAAAGATACATTTATTCCATCAGTCACAAACCCTCTATGGTTCCAAAAAAACAGGTGCCCCATTCACATGATTGGGATGCTCTTCATTAATTTTTTCAATCAGGCGAAGACTATTCTGATGGGATAAATCCAAGGTTGATACAGAAAGTTTAAATATCATATATGTCTTGCCTGGTTTTTGTGTTGGGTAACCTAATTTCTTTAGTTGTTGCCCCGACATTTCACAACATGATTTTATATTGTAAACCTGTTGCTTATTTGGGTGGTTAACATCGTATAATACAAGATGCTCTGTTTTTTCAAACATAGCTAACTCGTCAAACATCGTACCTTTTCTTTTTCCTAATCTGATGTTGTAGATGCCCTGTTCCTGAATCCATTTCAGATGCTTTTTGTTCTTGTAGCATCCCACCAAAATAGTCTTATCATCACCAATGAAATCAATTATTTGTTGGTTTGCCCCATTCCATTGATAATATTCGTAGTCTTCTGCAGCCTTAAGTATTTCTGACTTATCATTGATCGCGTATTTTATCACCGAGTTTTTTGTGCCGATTGATTCCTTGTACTGTGTATCCAAGACCTTATTGTATGCTTTTCGCTCTATGTTAATTTCTTGCTTCAAACGAGCGATACACTGTTTCTTGATGGCACTGATGTAAGTTTCCATGAAGGAGTAGTCGACGGTTTTGCCATCATTTTTAACAGGAAGATACACTATATCCTTCTGAATCTTTGCTTTAGAAATAGAATCACCCCAAGAGTACTTTGGACTTAATGTCTTATATAGTGCGGCTACCATATAAAGTTGTGCCGATTCGTTACGTCCACTCCTATCATTCACAGTCAACACGAGATTGTGGCTGTCATTTGAAAAGAAGTCTCGTGGTTGATAAGTGATGACAAGTGTTTTACCACCTATTATGATGGAATTGCCATGCTCCATCAAGTCTGGTTTATAGGATATGTACGAAACGATAGAATTGTTACCTTCGCTAGCTGTTACGTATGGAGTGGTACCGCTGCCAAAGACAACATCTGACTTAAGTATATTATGGGAGTTAGCAACATTAAATTCCTTCACAATATTAAACTTACGCATCTGTTTCTTCCCACATTCAATGGCATTCAATGCAAATTTCTCCCCCTTTGTCAAAGTGCAATCCTCGAATCCTGCCTCTTGAAGATAGGCTTCGAGTTCGCGCACGCGCTCCTCTTCGAGTTCGCGCACGCGCTCCTCTTCGAGTTCGCGCACGCGCTCCTCGATAAAAATGAAATCAATTTTCCCTTTATTATTGACCGGGAGGACAATACTATCTTGTTCCATTTTTTCTTTAGTCCACTTAAAGGAATAACCATAGCCTTTCCCTTTTTTGATAAGCGGAGCTAAGAAAAATAGTGCAGATTGTTTTGTCATCACGAATTTGGGATAAAGGACATTTACGTCATCTGAAGCCCAAAAAGGTTCTGTTTGATAAAAGGCTTCACCCACAGAGCCGTTATAAGTAACAGTAATTGTCCCCGCAGGATGTAAGCATTCTGAATTTCCGATTCTTGCCGTTAGTCCATTATTTGTAGAAGTTGCTCCAATAAAATTAATATCCCCAGGTATCATCTGAGCCTTGGTCAAACGCTTGCCTTTCTTTATTTCAAACAGACTGCCTATCTTGAAACTCCTGTATCCGCCCTCGGGTTCTTTCCATTTCCGCCGAGGGCTTGCTATTTTCCCAGGCCGCTTCCTCCTTCTTGCTTTATAACCTCGGATACTCGCCAGGCCAGATAATCTTTAACAACTTTGCGAAAGTCTTCTTCGGTTGGGATGGTCTCAATCTTTCTATGTTGTCCGTAGGTCCAGTCATTGCCGTCGAGTGTGATGTAGTCTTCAATATATGAGCCATTAAGATAGTTTAGATTCTCGCCGTTCAATCCTTTCCCATATCGTACCAACTTCACCACCTCAGCGTATCGTTCACGGGCATTGTTGGTGTCGCGCAGGTTGACACTCTGGCTGGAGTGACGGCGGTTCATACGAGAATACCCATCCTCGGAGAAATCTATAAACTTGACTATAGATTCCTGAGCATGGGGCTTGTTCACTTCAAAGACATAAATAGCTGTCTGCACCGACGATTTACCGATGAACAAATCTATCGGCATCTTGATAGAGGCGACAAGAGTGTTGTTTTCCAGAATATCTTTCGTGTAAGGAAGACCGTTGCCACTGCCGGCGTTTTCTTGTATTAGAATGGCCGCCATTCCTCCATGGGTCATCATCGATAGGGCTT
The DNA here is from genome assembly GCA_946401725.1 of uncultured Bacteroidales bacterium. Classification (GTDB taxonomy): domain Bacteria; phylum Bacteroidota; class Bacteroidia; order Bacteroidales; family P3; genus Colimorpha. The sequence continues at coordinate 110,023 of CAMIVE010000001.1, forward strand.
TCTTCACAAAGACAAAGCCTTTTCCATCTGCAGAATATGGCGGATTGAGTAGAAATACGGTTGCAGGGAAGTCCTTTCCTTTCATGTCTCCCTGCTCGTATTCTCCATTAAACTGAGTGAGCGAATCGGCATGAATGATATTGGCAGAGCCGTCTTTCATCAGGATCATATTGAGTACAGCCAACAGATAGATGTCTGCCAACTTCTCAATGCCCAACAATTGCTCTGTTTTGATATGTAGTATTTTCTCTGTTTTTGCTTTTGGGTTAGTAATCTTCTCTTGCGCATCGGCAATCATTAAATGCATGGCGGAGATAAGGAAACCTGCGGAACCAGTGGCAAAATCCCATACATATGAATCTTTGTTAACCTGGCATAACCTTGCCATCAGTTCTGTGACAAAGCGTGGAGTAAGCACTACATCGTTTTCTGCACCATCAGGCACATCAACCCATGCATTAAGAACATTGAATAGTCGTCCTGTGAAGTCGAGGTTGTGCAATTCGCCTGTCAAGAAAGGAATAATGTCGGCCTTGATGTCGCGGTAGAGTGTGCGTAGGTTGCTCTCCCCGTTCTTTGCTTCTTCAAGATGTGAATGCTGAAACACCACAGAAAGTATTTTTATTATCATGTCAATCTTCTCTGTGGGCAGTTTTTTGTATTTGAGATAGGACTTGATTTTTCGCATGATGACAGCGCCATCGTTGTTCTCCTCGTCGGTGTCACCGTGAAGGTCATCCTCTTGAAGGGGCAATACCTTGTATTTGTCATCCTCTTTAACACCAAGGCCTGCCATGATAAGACCTGTGACTAGTTGTACTCGCTGATTGACCACAATCTGCAACTCGTCTTCCATCTTTTGATTCAAGTCTTTCAGCTTGCGCTCGATATCATCCTCCAGTTTTGACTTCTGTTGTTCTATCTCCTCATCAGACAGGCCTATATTGGCAATATTATTCAATAGATCCTTTTGGTGTTTTGGAATCAAAAATGAGAGGTCGCTATATTTAGCCATCTCTTTGGGTATAAATAAGTTCTGTCGGGAAATATACCATACACTGACCTCATATATCGTTCCAGATACAGATTCCTCGTAACCATTAACCCCAATAGCTATTACCTCTTTGTAAGTAGTGTTGCGCAATATTGCATTTGCATAATGTACAGCTCCATTGACAGCATACTTAGCAATATTTGTATAATTGGGTTCACCTTTCTTGGTTAGATTGTCCGGAAGTTTGCTGTCGTTATCACGCTTGATAAGAGCTCCCTTTGTTCCTTTGACTTCAATCATCACAGGAATCTCACCATTGGGTGTCGAAAGTAGGCATTTAATATCGGGATAGTTGCCTCCGTCTTTTCCTGACTTTGATGGACTGGCCTTAAGAGCTTTCTCAATTTGTGGATTAATAAAGTCTGTCTTAGGGTAGAGCTTCACTCCTTTCAATTGCTCTTTTGCCCATTGTTCAACAGATTCTTCTATACTGCTGGTCTTTTTTGCCATATCTGTCTTTTGATTAAAATAGAACAACATGCATTTTAGATATCCTCAGACAACCATCTTTCCTGGCATCTGTTGGATTACTTTACCCATCAGGAGTTTGCCGTTAGCGTGTTTGTTGCGTTTGATGCCATCGCTTCCCCAAGTACCCCATTGTTTGAAGAAGAAGGCGGCTCCTTGCTGTTCAACTTGCTGCTTGATGTTGACCACCCACTCCAAAAGCATCGGACGAGCTTGGGGACCGCTCTCGCCTCCGACAATGACCCAATCTATACCATCAAGGTTCATTTCGCCCAAGTCTTCTATTAGCGGTTCGCATGAAAGGAACTTGATGCTTGCATCCAACTTGCGAAGGCAATCGATGCGCGTCTTAGTAGCTTCGCACTCAACTGTTACTCCCAACCAGACATTGAGGGGAATCAGCCTTGTGGAAAAATACTCAGCCATTCGTTCGGCACGTTTGGTAAGTATCTGGTAGCGGTGCTGTGGCGTCAGCATGATAGTTCGCATAATTTTGTCGACAAACTCGAAAGGCACCTCCTCGTGGAAAATGTCACTCATGGAACAAACAAAGATGTTATGAGGCTTGCGCCATTGTAACGGCTCTTTCAAGTCATCCTCATGCAGAGTTAATCCGAAGCCGTTGCGGTATTTTTCCAATCCCATGGCCTTTAATCGTCGTGCCATCACCTCTGCATAGCAGTGGGCGCAGCCCGCAGACTTCTTGTCACAACCAGTTATGGGATTCCATGTCTTATCGGTCCATTCTATTTTAGTCGTTTTGGTCGCCATAATTACTTGTTTATTATTTCGTGGGCTATCTTGACAGCACTGGAATTGTTGGATGCACAGGCAAAATGGAAGATGGGGGTGTTTCGAGTGTTGTACAGAACAAGCGGCTTTTCTGTAACATGCTTAAAAATGGTCCCCATCTGTTGAATGTACAATTCTGCAATCTTTTGGATAGGTTCCTTTACTTTCTCAACCACCTCAACAGCCCCGAATAGAGTCTTATCCACCCGGGTGTTGTAAAAGTATTCTTTCAAGAATGATTCGTCTTTTCCAAAGAAAGAGGTAAGTTTCTCTATATGTGTTAATTTGCATCTTCTATCAAGCAACCTATTCACAATCACTCCTGTGGGGATAAGAATCCACAAGTCAGTACCAGTATCCTTGAGTTTCTTGATAGACGTCCAATCAAGTTGCATTCCAAAGGGATCAAGCAGGACAAGAGATCTCAACTTGTTATTGTGATGCATGGCATTTGCAAGATTTACAACCTCGTCGTTGGCATTATTATGACGGAATTCAATCTTTTTCCCATTACACAGGGGTTTTAATTTTGCCTCAAGTGCCTCATTGGATTTTTTATCAATGTCAACGAAATAATAGTAGTCGAAACCCCTTTGTTTAATGTTCAACACACGTTCGGCTGCTCCTTGATAAGGAGCAAGTTCCTCGACGGAAATTCGATGTTCTTCCATCAAATTCATCATCACTTGGTTGTCTTCGGTGAGGGCTTCCACATTGCGAGAGCCACTGCCGGCGAACCCGTCAAAATATATCAGTTTCCACTGATACTGGTCACGATACTTATTCATGATGGTGAGGTATGCTTTGACATACTTCTCGAAAGCATCCAGTTTTTCCTCCGTCCAAACACCACCCCATGAACTTTGTGGTTCGGAGATAGTTAAACATTCCCGACACTCAGAATCCTCTTTATATGGCTTATTCATATTATAGTTTATTCTGTATGGAATAACTTACAATTTCAAACTGCAAAGATATATATTTTTTCTGGAACAGCAAAATGTTTTTGACATAGGCAATTGGGAAGGCTTAAGGACTGCCGAGAGACCAAAGAAAGACCGCCGAAGAGTCGCGATATGATTATATCACCGAAGGGGTGCTAAGAGAATATTGGAAGGACGTAAAAAATCTCATCAAATCAACATGGACTAACAGTCTATAACATTCTGCAACACGGACGAATAAAAAACCGAAGGAATTTATTACTGTTTCCTTCGGTTTTCGGATTACTTTAAGGGATAGCTTAGAGATCTATCTCGTCGATGAATTTGTAATCGGCTTCGAAGTTCATGTAGCGCATGTTACGCCATTTCTTGGTGAAGAAACCTTTGCGTTTGCCAATCAGAACCTGATAGGTGGTTTTGTTTTTGATGTACAAAGCATAAAGCTCTTTGATGGTGTAGCCAGGATGCATGTCTTTAACGAGTTCGACAATGGCACGAGGATAGTATTTTTCTTCAACGTACCAACGAATTTCGGTACCTTTGGGAGAAAAACGATAGACTGTCAACGTACCGTTCTCACTCGTAAAACGAGCGTCATAAACCAAAGAGTCGACCATTTCCCATTTCACAGATTTTACATCAGACAGCTGATTTTTGAAATCTTTCACATAACGTTCAGGGACATCTTTTTCAGAAACCGATTTGCCACTCTGTGCAAAGAGAACATTTTGACTCAGCAATACAGCAATTGCCAATATAAATATCTTTCTCATTTTTATTATTTTATGATGTTTCTATACTTTTTTTATTGATTCACAAAAATACAATTATTTTTAAAAAAATTAAAGACTTTAACTAATTATTCTTGTTTTTAGTGATTGTAAAAAAAAGGTGATACGATGATTACTCGAGGTCGCGTCTCCCCGAGACGCATATAAGTCGTTGTTTTTTGTACCCCAGACTGCACTTCGTTTGTCTGGGGTTATTGAAATTATGTACCTTCGGCACATTATCGTTACGTGTTATTTTTTATCCTTACTTAAAAAGATTGGCGGCGACTTGCTGCAATACTTTCTCGCCGTCGCGAATCACCTGCAGGCTCCAGTACAGTTTCAAGGTAAGCTGTTCCTCCTCGCTCAGCTGCCAGGCAATGGTACTGTCTGAGCGCATCCGTTCCGTGGTGCTGAAGAGGCTGAGGGCAGCACAGACCGATATGTTGAAACTCTCTGTAAATCCATACATGGGAATCTTGACATAGGCATCGGCACCATCGATAGCTTCCTGCGTGAGGCCGGTCAATTCGGTGCCGAAAACCAACGCTATGGGCTGGCTGAGATCGAGATCGCCAATCATGGTGTCGTTCTCATGAGGAAGTGTCGCTACAATGCGGTAGCCCTTTTTATGCAAATGGCAGTAGGCATCGCTGATGGTAGGATGCTTGTAGTAGTCGACCCACTTGCTGCTACCTACGGCGACATCGCCGGCCGGATTGAACTCGTTGCGCGATTCCACCACATGAACATCCTGCACGCCGAAGCAGTCACAGCTGCGCAATACCGCACTGGCATTGTGCGACTGGTAGATATCCTCAAGTACGACGGCAATGTGGCGCGTGCGATGAAGCACCAGCCGGTCGAAAAGCTGACGCTTGTTGTCGGAATAGAGGGCACTGAGCGCTTCGTAAAGCTGCTCTTTCTCTACATAAGTATAGCGGTCGAAAAGACCCGGCTGGTCAAGGTGGCGATGGGGCATTGAAAGATGGTGTATTTATAAGTTAGCTAGGGTATAATATCCGTTTCTATGATTTCATTTACCGGACATAAACGCGAGAAAAAGGTTTTTTATTATCCGATTCCTCTTGTTTTTTCATCAAAGTCAAGCACATTGTTTTTTTTGCTATTTTTGCAACAGACAATTTTGGAACACAATCATCAAAAACACATTCAAATCAAAATGAAAACCAGACAGATATACCTCATTCCCGTCCTCGTAACATTTGTGGCATTGTTTGCAGGCTGTCGCAATGGAGACGGTCAAAAGAACGACACGCCCTCACTTCCCGACACCAACATGATGAAAGAGGATGCGCGGGTGCTGGCCGAGAAGACGGCACAATGCATCAATCTAGTGAATTTCGACACTATTGAAAACACTACGTCACCTACTATCGACAGCAATCTCGTCAACTGCACAGCACAATTGGAAAAACTAACGAAACAATACGAAGAAAAATACAAGGACAGTCTTGCCGCTGTAACCTTCGGACACTATTTCCTGGAGGCACTGCAACAGACCGACATCTCTTCTGAGATGAAGGAACTGTATAAAGAATTGGGAAGGTAACTACGCTTTGTAGTCGCCGCGGTCGACCACGGTCTCAAAACCGATTTTCTTGATTCGCTGCTCGGTGCAGGCTCGGCATTCGGCAGCCTCTTCTCCCGTACATATTTTGTTGTCGTAGATGGCGTAATCCTTGCGATGTGCAATAGGTGAAAGATTGGGCATCACCACATTGGCACCGAACTGAATGCCCAATTCGCGGCCACGGGGATGGAGTGTACCCAGTGCCGTGGTGGCGGGGAGCAACACATGTGGATGTAGCAGTCGGATGATGGCCAGCAGTCGCAACGTGTCGCTTACCTTGCCGTTGGGATAACCTTCAAACGGAGTGTTGGCGGTAGCCACAAAAGGACCAATACCCACCATTTGGGGTTGAAGTTCGCGGATGAACTGCAGATCGGCATAGAGCGTGTCAATGGTCTGAAAGGGGGATCCCACCATAAATCCACAACCTACCTGATAGCCTATCTCTTTCAGCGTCCAGAGACAATCGATACGGTTTTGCCACGACATCTCCGAGGGATGCAGCCGAGCATAGTGTTCAGGCGACGCCGTCTCGTGGCGCAGCAGGTAACGGTTGGCGCCTGCATCAAAAAGTGCCTGGTAACTCTCGCGGCTGCGCTCGCCGAGCGAAAGGGTGATGGCGCAGTCGGGATACTGCTGGCGGATGGTCGAGACGATACGGCACATGCGTTTGTCGTCAAACCAGCCGTCTTCACCGCCCTGCATCACAAAGGTACGGAAACCGAGGCGGTAGCCTGTGGCGCAGCACTGGAAAATCTCATCGTCGGTCAAACGGTAGCGCGAGGCATTGGTGTTGCTACGGCGCAAACCACAATAGAGACAATCGTTCTTGCAATGGCTGCTGAGTTCAATCAGGCCACGCATGAATATCTTGTTGCCATATACCGATGTAGCCACTTCACGAGCCTGGCTGCGGAGTTCTTCGATACTGTCCTTGTCGTCGGTGGCAAGGATGGCTTCCAGTTCCTCGCGACTGATGTCGCGTTCCGTACGGATATGATCCACTATGGACATCGTCCCTCCCCTACTTACATTTTATCACAGCTCTTCTCTCCCCGTGCAGCGGGTTGGCAACAGGCAGGCAGTTTCTCAATGGCACGAGGGTTGGGCTTCTCGTTGGCAGTACGGACACCGTTGGCCGCCAAGGCTTTCTCTATCTTCGACGGGTTGGTCTTGTCTTCGCGATAGACTACCGTAACCGATTTCTTTTCGAGATTGAGCGTCCACTCCACTACGCCCCGCTCGTAGGCCAAGGTGTTTTCAATGGTGGCGTTGAGACCTTTGCAGCAGTAGCCGGGGATGGAGATCTCTGTGGTTTTTGTATTTTTTGCTTTCTTCTGAGCAAAAGCCGGTGTAGCAAAAAGAATTGACAATAACGTTATGACAAGGAGTTTTTTCATGATAATATGTATCTTAATTTATTCATTTGCCATACAAATAGCGAATCATTTATTATAACGGACAAACGGGACGATTATTGCTATCAAGGGGAATTTATCTGATATTGAAGCGGAGTCCGGCATAGAAGAGACGTCCCATGAGGGGGGCGTATACCACCGAGGCGTCGAACGCCTGGGAGAAGGGTGCGTCATAGCCAATGACCGGGGTCTCTTGGACATAGCCGGTGATGTTCTCTACTCCGGCATAGACTTCAAAGCGTTTGAATTTGCGTGTCACCTGTCCCAACATGTAGAGATAGGCCGGCGCTTCTCCCTGCAGGGTACCTTTGTTGAGCGGCAGACGTTGGGGACCGTTGAGTTGGGTGGTAAAATCGAAACGCCACTTCTCAAAGCGGGTATGGTAGCTCAGCACCAACAGCCCCTTCCAATAGGAGGTGTAGGGTTTGCGAAGCATCGTGCCATTGTAGTCGCAACGCACATCGTTGATTTTGCCAGCCAATGAAACAGAAAAGCCTACGAACGGCTCTACGTTCAAGTCGGCCTGGATGACATTGGAGTAGCTGCGTCCGTCAAGGTTATAGATATAGGCTGTATAGGCATCCTGATCCCAATCAATCACCGTCTGGTTGAGGAAATCGGTATGGAAATAGTCGATGGAGAACGTCAGCTCACGGTCATCGCCCAGCTGGATTTTGCGCGTCAGGTTGACACCGGCGTTCCAAGCCTCTTCCATCTGCAGCGGAGTGTTGATTACCAAGTCGCGTCCCGACGCCAGAAGGCCGAAGTTCTCCGCTATGACATGCGGTGCACGATAACCCATGCCTCCCGAGCCCCGCAGCACCCAACGGCCGGCGATACGCCATCGGAAATGGAGACGTGGGGTCAGCAGGTGCCGCCGGTAATGGCTGTTGTAGTCATATCGCAGCCCCGCTGTAGCATTGAAGTCGTCGCCATAGCGGAAGGTGTATTGTCCGAAAGCGCCCGGCACCACCTCGCGCATCGACAGCTGGTCGTCGAACGTCACCGCTGCCGCCGACAGATAGGGCTGAGAACGCAACGACTCGTCGATCTCCTCATAACGCAGCGAGAGACCGTAGTCGACCATATGGCCGCCGCTCACTTCGGCATTTACCAACAGGTTGACATACAAGTCCTTCTCCTCGCCACGGTAGTCCGAGAGACCGTAGTAGGCCGACTGGCGGAACCAGGTGCCGCTGACCTGCGAACCGAACGAAGCTGTATTGCTGAGCATGAAGCCGTTTTTGGTAAAGAAATGGAGCCGGTCGGTGGTGCCGCCGAATCCATAAATGCTGTCGCTGCCCCGAAGGGAGCGCTCGAAACGCATGTCACCGCCCAGGCGTTCCTCATGGATGTAGTTGACCAATGTCTGAGAATGAAATCCCGACGGTGCTTCATAGTCCCAACGGTTCACGACGTTGAACTGCTGCTGCAGCGGATAGTCGGCAAAGCCGTCATGACCGATATGGTCGGCACGACGCGCGTTGTAGGTTCCAAAAAACAGCAGACCCGTGGAGAGCCGATTATTGAACCGATGGTTCAATTTGGCCGTAACCTCCGATTTTAAATCGCTGTTTTCATAGAGATTGAGCGAGAAACGGTCCCCTTTGGCCGGTTTCTCGTATTCGAGATTGATGGTACCGGTGATGGCGTCATAGCCGTTTTTCACCGTGGCAACACCTTTGCTGACCGAGATGGACTCCATCCACTGACCCGGCACATAGCCCAGTCCGAATGGGGCAGAAAGTCCGCGCAGGAACGGCGTGTTTTCAAGCAACATCTGTGAATAGACACCCGTCAAACCCAGCAGCTGAATCTGCTTGCTCCCTGACACCGCGTCGGAATAACCCACATCGACGGTGGCGGAATTCTCGAAACTTTCGCCCAAATTACAACAGGCCAACCCTTTCAGCCCTTCGACAGTAATCACCTCCGTCTGGGCAATGGAAGACATGCGGGTTACGGTGTTCTTGCGCCGCTGGCGGACCGCAACACTACGTAGTTTTTTGGAGGAGGTCTTCAGTCGAACCTCAAGCGGCACACCCTCTTGAGGCATCACCGTATCGGTGACATAGCTCGTCATGCCCACCAAAAGCGGCCGCAGTCCATCGGTCACCAAAAGAGAAAAACGACCTTCGTTATCGGAAGTCGTTCCCTTGAGGGTTCCCTGCCACTGGATATGTGCACCCGGCAACGGGGTTCCCGAAGCATCATCAAGTACCACTCCCCTCACCTCTTGGGCTGCAAGACCAACGGTGGAAAACAGCAGCACACAGAAGAGCAGCAATCTGAACAATTGCAGCAGGGAGCGTCGTTGGAGCAACATTGAAAATGAAACTCCGAAAATCAGAACAGCAGACCTACACCCAAGCGATAGAACATGTCACCGTCGTGGCTGCGCGTCACACGTCCGTCAACGTAGATGAAGCCCAGCAGGTCGACACCCACACCGCCAATCAGCGAATAGTTGCCGAAATCAAACGCCTTGTCGGTAGCACCCTTGATGGTGGTGTAGAATTCCGGTCCGGCGAAGACACGAAGACCAAGCATCTTATTGAAATCCAACAGATGGACACCCACCAGCACCGGTATCGAGAGGTTCACTGTCTGCACATTGGAGTAGGCTGCAATAATCTTGTCAATAAAATTGTCTTGTGCGTCGACTGAATCCCACACGGAACCGATGGAGAAATTAGCCTCGGGCTGGATGGTAATCCATCGACCGATATTGGCACGCACCAGCAGACCCCCTTCGCAACCGCGAAGAAAGTCGGTGGAAAAATCGTTGGCCTCAGTGGTGACATCGTTAATCATGTCATCAATGGAATGGGTTGAATACTGCAACTTCAAGCCAAGCTGAAGCAACTGGGCCTGAGCGGTCCCAACACCAAAAACAGCCACAAGAGCTAAGATTAACAACTGTTTTTTCATGATTATCGGGGGTTTAAAGGGTTTTTGTCTTAAGTTAATAAGGTTAAATGATTAAAGGATTCTTACTGTCTTTTATGATGTATTTGATGATAATACGTTAAAATCAAGGCAAAAGTTTCACTTCTATCAAGATTCGGCATCACGGCCGTGGCAGTTCTTGTATTTCTTGCCACTTCCGCAGGGACAGGGATCGTTGCGGCCCACTTTTTTCTCGACATGTACCGGCTGCGGTTTCTCTCGCTGCTGGGTATCATATCCATACTGTGAAGCACCGTCATTTCTGCGAGCCCCATTACCAGTGGTATCGGTACGGCTGGTACGCAAACCTTTCTGGTTGCTCGTAGGCTGGTGAGCTTCCTTCATCTCGCTTTCCTGTTTGATGGGCAGGCTGGCGCGACTCAGGAACGAAGCTATCTGACGGTTGATATCGAGGAGCATCTTCTCGAAGAGGTTGAACGACTCAAATTTGTAAATCAAGAGGGGATCCTTCTGTTCGTAGGAGGCATTCTGCACCGAAGTCTTCAAGTCGTCGAGTTCACGCAGGTGTTCCTTCCACATGTCGTCGATAATGGCCAGCGTGATGTTCTTCTCGATGGAGAGCTGCACTTCGCGACCGCCGTTCTCATAGGATTTCTTGACAGGACAGATGACATTCATCGTCTTCACACCGTCGGTGATGGGGAATACCACATTCTCGTAGCGGGTGTTGTCGTGGATGTTCTTGATGAACGGGTAAGCCAGTTCGGCGAGACGCTGCATACGCTCTTTGTAGGCGTTGTAGGTCATCTCGTAAAGTTTCTCGACCATCTCCGAACCGCGGGCGTTGTAGAATTCCTTCTCGGTAAACGGTACATCCATGGCAAAGACACGGATCATTTCCATCTTGAAACCCTCGTAGTCGTGCGCCTGGTCGGCATCGTTGTAAAGCAACTCGCAGGTGTCGTAGAACATATTGGAGATATCGATGGAGAGTCGGTCACCATAGAGCGCGTTACGGCGTTTATTGTAAATAACCGTACGCTGGTTGTTCATCACGTCGTCATATTCCAGCAGGCGCTTACGCATACCGAAGTTGTTCTCTTCCACCTTTTTCTGCGCACGCTCAATCTGCTTGGTAATCATGGAATGCTGAATCATCTCACCCTCCTGAAGACCCATGCGGTCCATAATGGAGGCGATACGCTCCGAACCGAAGATACGCATCAGGTCGTCTTCCAGCGAAACGAAGAAGAGTGACGAGCCCGGGTCGCCCTGACGACCGGCACGACCACGCAACTGACGGTCGACACGACGGCTCTCATGACGTTCGGTACCGATGATAGCCAAACCGCCATGTTCGCGCACATCACCTTTCAACTTGATATCGGTACCACGACCGGCCATATTGGTGGCGATGGTGACACGACCCGGCTCACCGGCTTCAGCGACGATGTCGGCCTCTTTCTTGTGTAGCTTGGCGTTAAGGACATTATGCTTGATGCCTTTCATGGTGAGCATCTTGCTGAGCAACTCAGAAGTCTCGACCGAAGTGGTACCTACCAGCACTGGACGCCCTTCTCCTCGCAAACGCTCGATTTCAGCAATGACCGCTTTGAATTTCTCACGTTTGGTCTTGTAGATGACATCGTCCATATCGATACGTGCGATGGGACGGTTGGTAGGGATGACCACCACATCAAGCTTGTAGATATTCCAGAACTCGCCCGCTTCCGTTTCAGCAGTACCGGTCATACCGGCCAGCTTCTTGTACATGCGGAAGTAGTTCTGCAGCGTGATGGTGGCGTAAGTCTGTGTGGCCGCCTCCACTTTGGCACTCTCCTTGGCCTCGACAGCCTGATGCAGACCGTCGCTCCAACGGCGGCCTTCCATGATACGGCCCGTCTGCTCGTCGACAATCTTCACCTGACGGTCTTCCGTAAGGACGTAGTCGACATCTTTCTCAAAAAGCGTATAGGCCTTGAGCAGCTGGTCGACGGTGTGGACGCGGTCGCTCTGGATGGCAAAGTTGTTGTAGATTTCCTCTTTCTTGGCGGCTTTTTCTTCCGCAGAGAGCGTTTCCTTCTCCAAATCGGCAATCTGAGCACCCACATCGGGCAACTGATAAGAGCTTGAATCCTCACCCATCTGGGTCAGGAAGTCCATACCCTTATCGGTCAATTCAACAGTGCGCTGCTTTTCATCGACCACAAAATAGAGTTCGTCATCGATGATATGCATGTATTTGTTCTGTTCCTGCATGTAGAAATTCTCCGTTTTCTGGAGCAAGGTTTTGACACCCGTTTCGCTGAGGAACTTGATAAGCGCCTTGTTTTTGGGCAGACCGCGGTAGGCGCGAAGCAAAGCCATGGCACCCGCCTGGTCAGGTTTCTGGTCCATATTGCTGCCCAGTTCGCGCTTGGCATCGGCAAGGATAGTGGTAACCAGTGCTCGTTGTGTATTGTAGAGTTTCTCGATAACCGGTTTGAAGCGGTCGAACTCCTGATCGTCGCCTTTGGCGGTGGGACCCGAAATAATAAGCGGCGTACGAGCGTCGTCAATCAACACCGAGTCGACCTCGTCGACAATGGCATAGTTGTGACCGCGCTGCACCAGTTCGTCGGGGTTGCGGCTCATGTTGTCGCGCAGATAGTCGAAGCCGAACTCGTTGTTGGTTCCATAAGTGATGTCGGCGTTGTATGCAGCCTTGCGGGCATCGCTGTGGGGTTCGTGCTTGTCGATACAGTCGACCGAAAGTCCATGAAATTCGAAAAGCATGCCCATCCATTCCGAGTCACGCTTGGCCAGATAGTCGTTGACGGTGACCACATGAACGCCTTTGCCCGGCAAAGCATTAAGGTAGACGGGAAGCGTGGCGACGAGCGTCTTACCTTCACCGGTAGCCATCTCCGCGATTTTGCCGCTGTGTAACACCACGCCACCGATGAGCTGTACATCATAGTGGACCATATCCCATGTAATCATGTTGCCACCAGCCATCCAGCTGTTCTTGAAGTGTGCCATGCCATTGTCGTCAATGTTCACATTGTTGCGAGTAGCCGAGAGGTCGCGGTCGTGTTCTGTAGCAGTGACCACCACTTCTTCGTTTTCAGCAAAGCGGCGAGCCGTCTCTTTCACCACAGCAAATGCTTCGGGAAGGATATCGTTGAGCACATCCTGCGTCTTGTCGTAAGCCGTTTTCTCCAGTTCGTCAATACGTTTGTAGAGGTGTTCCTTCTCATCGACAGGCATATCGTATTCTTCCTCGATACGTTTATGCAATGCCGCCAACTCTTCTTCCTCCTCGCGGACTTCGTTACGGATACGTTCTTTGAATTCTATGGTTTTGGCACGCAGTTGGTCGTTGGTAAGTTCTTTTATTGAAGGGTAGACTTTCAGTGCAGCTTCTACGTAGGGATTGACCTCTTTCAAGTCGCGCTGCGACTTATTTCCAAACAGTTTGCTTAAAAAATTAGCCATACAGTATTCTATAAATTCTTATTATTTTACTAATCAACAATATCTTGCGCCTATTGTGGCACATTACTATAACTTACAAAAATAGTAATTTGCATACAACCGACAAAATTTATTTTGTCACTATTCTATCGATACCAATCACATCGGCCCTTTTGTTTCCCAAAAAAAGTGTATTTTTGCATTTTGTAATCCCTTTCAACAAAAAAGACATTGCCTTATGAACAAGACATTTATAATCATCGGTATGTTTCTCGCTGTCACCGCCCTGTGTCTCTCCTGCGGCAAGAAAGATCCGCGCGCCATGGGCACAGAATCAGGAAAAGCACAATGCGCATGCTACCAGATGGAAAGTGAAGAGGCTGTGAATGCCTGTTTGAACGATCTTGAAAGAAAATATCAGGAATACCTGAACGACACCGCCTATATCGAGGCTGCCGAGACACAGATGCTTCAATGCATCAGCGACGGTATAGTGGACGCGGAAAAGCCCATTAAAGATATTCGTGACACCACTAAAGCGAAGCAACCGACAGATACCGCTGCCGAAGCAACCGGAAGCATCGATACAGTGAAAAAGACCGACAAATAGTCTAATACCCAAATTTTATGAACGTAACACTTGGAAGATCAGGACTTGTGGTACCGAAAAACGGTTTCGGCGCCCTCCCTATTCAGCGCATCTCGACAGAAGAGACCATTCGATTGATACACAAAGCATTCGACAACGGCATGTACTATTTCGACACTGCCCGTTTTTACACCGACAGTGAAGAGAAACTGGGAAAGGCGCTTCACGACCGACGCGACAAGGTGATCATCAGCACCAAAACAGGAGCCACTACCGCCGAAGGATTCTGGAAAGACCTGGAGACCTCGCTGCGACTGCTGCAGACAGACTATATTGACCTTTATCAGTTCCACAACCCCGCATTCTGCCCGTTGCCGGGCGACGGAAGCGGACTGTACGAAGCCATGCTGGAAGCTCAGAAGCAGGGCAAGGTACGTCATATCGGCATCACCAACCACCGCCTTGCCGTGGCACAGCAGGCCATCGACAGCGACATGTATGAGACGCTACAGTTCCCGTTCTCTTACCTGGCTTCAGAGAAAGAGCTGCATCTGGTCAACCAGTGCGCCGAGAAAAACATCGGCTTCATCGCCATGAAAGCCCTCAGCGGCGGACTCATCCACCATGCTGCCACCGCCTACGCCTATCTGGCTCAGTTCCCCGGCGTGGAACCCATCTGGGGCATCCAGCGGGAAAGCGAACTGGACGAGTTTATCTCCTTCCAAAGCAATCCCCCCACCCTTACCGACGAGATGCGCCAGCGCATCGAACAGGACCGCAAAGAGCTGACCGGAGACTTCTGCCGGGGTTGCGGCTACTGCCAGCCCTGCACCGTAGGCATCGAGATTGAGAGCTGCAACCGCATGTACCTCTTCCTGCGCCGTGCCCCCTACTCGGTATACCTTACCGAAGAGTTTAACCAGAAAATGCACCAAATCGAAGATTGCGTGGACTGCGGACTTTGCAAAGAACGCTGCCCCTATGGTCTGGATATCCCCAACCTGCTAAGACGCAACCTGGAGGACTGGAACGAGCACTGGAAAGAGAAGGAGAAATATCTCCAAAATTGAAAAGGACCGCTGCGTTCAAAAGGATAAAAAGGTCGCTACGCTGAAAAGGTAAGAGTACCTTTAAAACCCTTCAAACCTTTATTTCATTACAAATATGTCACCTGACGTTTTTACTTTCTTCGAAGAATTGGCGATGAACAATAACCGGGAGTGGTTTTTGGACAACAGAAGCCGTTATGACGCCATCCGCGAGGAGTTCATAGAATTCACCGCTCAAATCATCAATGAGCTCTCACCGCTCGACCCTTCCATCGGCCACCCCGATCCTAAACGTTGTCTCTATCGCATCAACCGCGACCTGCGCTTCACCCCCGATAAACGACCATACAAAACTCATATCGCCTTTTTCCTGAGCAGCAACGGAGTGAAACGGGGCGGCGAAGCAGGCTATTACCTACAAATAGGGCAGGAGGACTACGGATTGCACGGAAATTGCAGCCTGGGTGGCGGCATTTTTATGCCCGACAAAGAAAAACTGGCGGCCATACGACAGGAGATATTCTACAACACCGACGAATTCCTCGCCATCATCCACAACAAAGAGTACAAGAAATACTTTGGCGACACTTTTTTTACGACCAAAGTGCTGAGCCGTGCGCCCAAAGGCTATCCCAACGACTGGGAGCATGTCGACCTACTAAAATACAATGACTACTGCACTATGCACGAGGTGCCGAACAAGGTGGTGACCGGCGACGGATTCAAAGACTATGTCATGAAGGTGTTCCGTGCCAGCGTGCCGTTCAACAAATTCATCCTACAGGCAACGAGTTGAAAGGAAAAAAGAAAACAGCGTCAACCCTAAAGGTGACGCTGTTTTCTTTATCAGGAAATAATATTTCAGCCCTTGATATTCGGTTCTTCCAAGCCGTAGCCTTTCTTCTTGTCAACGGCCTTGAGGTAGACCGAGATAAGAAGCGCTGCGATACCGAGAGAAGCCAGCATAACGAGAGCCCATTTGTAGTCGTAGGGGACGAGGACACCTTCCTCACCGGCTTTGATGGCCTCTTTGGCCGCAACCACCGCCGCATTGTTGGCGTTGGAGCTTTCGAGCACGTTACCGATGAGTGTCGGGAACAGGCCGAGACCGATATTCTGGATCCAGAAGATAGCGGCATAAGCAGAACCGATAATCTTCTCGTCCACCAGCTTGGGCACCGAAGGCCACAGAGCGGCGGGCACCAGTGAGAAACTGGCTCCAAGCACCAAGATGGTGACATAGGCCACCACCACACCACCGGCAGCAGAAGAAGCCGAGACACCGGGCAGTACAAAGGCGAAGGTCAGGTGGCAGACCACCAGAAGAATGGAGCCCAGCATCAGCATAGAGGCTGCCTTACCCTTGTGGTCGACATAGTTGCCAAGAATGGGAGTGATTGCCACTGCCAGCAGGGGGAACACGGCGAAGATAGTTTCGGCGGTGCCACGCATATAGCCCATATAGCAGTAGACTACCAGTGCCACTACGGCCAGACCCATCAGACCATATTTCAAGGCTTTGTTTTTCTTCATAAAATTGCTTGAGAAAGCGCAGACTGCCACAACAAGCATGATCAGATACTGCACGATGGTCACCTTACTACCACCCCAGAAAGTGTTGGGATCGGCTTCTGTGAGGTCAAGGTTGCACTGCAGCATATTGACAGCATATTTCTGGAAGGGGAAGATGGCGCTGTAGTAAAGCACGCAGAGCAGTGCCACCAGCCAGAAACCAAGGCTGGAGAAAATTTTGCCAAGGTCGCTGAATTTGAAAGGATCGTCCTTCTCTTCAGCTTCGCCAGTCTGGCTGTCGAGTTTTTTGTCCATGAAGAAATAGACGATGAACATGATCAGAGCGATGCAGAGCAGCACCACACCGAATTTAACTGCGTTGTCGACATGGATTCCGCCGCCGAGTTTGGCGAAGAAGGGCGAGAAAATCATACAGGTAGCCACACCGAGACGGGCCAAAGCCATCTCTGAACCCATGGCCAGAGCCGTCTCACGACCCTTGAACCACTTGACAATACCGCGGCTCACAGTGATACCAGCCATTTCGCATCCACATCCGAAAATCATAAATCCACAGGCAGCCAGCTTGGCCGATGCAGGCATCCCGTCAACAAAAGGCAGAATGGCACCGATTATCGGCAAATCACCATTCCAATTGAGGTGATTGGTAAACCAAGTTTCAAGTGCTGTGCCCATGAAAGCATCACTGACGGCATAGAACTTGATGGCACCGCCTACCAGCATCACAGCACCCGAAAGAACAGCGGTGAAGCGAACGCCCATCTTGTCGAGGATGATACCTGCAAAGATGAGGAAGAATACATAGACGTTGAGGAACACCTCAGCGCCCTGCATACGACCAAAAGAGCCACTATCCCAGCCGCGGGTAGACTCCATATATTCTTTGATGGGCGACAATATATCCATAAAAATGTAGGCGCAAAACATAGCGAGCGCCAAAAGCAAGAGAGCCGTCCAGCGCATTCCTGCACTGTCTCTCAGCGTCTTAATACCTGTTTGTGTCATATAATTTGTTTTTAATAATTTTTTGCAAAAATACAAAAAATGATGAAAGTGGCAAAATAAAACTTGTTTTCAGACAAAAGGGAACAAAAAAAGTGGGGCTTCCATGATGGAAACCCCACTTTTTGAATATGTGTCTGTCGACTAACGCGACGGTTAGCGAATCACAACGACACGTTTGGTCATTACGTTGCCAATCTTGACAATGTAGACACCCGTGACAGGCATACGGAAGCTTTCCGTTTCACCAGCCTTGAGCGTCTTGGCCATCATACGGCCATTGATATCGAAGACATAGACATCGTAACCTTCGGCACCACGAACCACAATGTTGTTCTCGGTGCTGTAGACGTTGACATTGAGACCGTCGACATCCTCGATACCGATACAGAGCGGAACGAATCTGGCCATAAGGGTCATGTCGCCTGTGACGGTAACGGTGATGGTATTGGTAGTATCACCAGTGCTCCAAGCCTCGAGTTTGTAGCCATCGTAAGGATCGGCCGTAACGGTGATGGTCTCACCAGCCTGATAGGTGTACACGCCCGGAGCGGGAGTGGTGGTACCCATCATCGGGTCGTTGACAGCGATAGTGACGGTGTAGGTCTCACCATCGATAGGAGCAAAGATGAACTTCAGGTCCATAACCATACCTATATAGTCTTCGTCGACATACATTGTGTCAACAAATGCCTCACCGGGTACGATTTCCAGATCAGCAGCAGTGATGGTGTCACTAAACTCACCATAACCAGGAATACTAACGTATTCGTAGATGGCTGCAAGATAGTAGCCCTGGTTCGGTACAGCGTTCAGGTAGATATTGTCACCTTCAACATAATAGTGAGTACCGGGAGCAGGAGTCACAGTACCCCAGTTAGCGTTATTGACAGCGGTGATGAACGTCAAGCTGTCATGCTGCTCGGGAGGATTGCCAAGGGCGAAGTTGGCGGTAACATTCCAGATGTAGTCACCGTCGCCAGCCTCAACTTCCCAACCGCCGAAGAGATCGAACACATCTTCCACAGCGTAGTTGAAGGTAGTATCCATAAGGGTAGCACCTGAGGTATGGCTAACAAGGATGGTCCAGCCTTCCAGGTGGTAGCCTGTATTAGGCACAGCGACAACGCTGGCATCTTCACCCTCGTAGAAGTAATGGAGACCCGGAGCGGGGATGGTGGTACCCATGGTAGCGTCGTTCACAGCCACGGTAACCTGCATGCTGTCGCGGTCGCTCAGCGAACCAGCGGCAAACACAGCCTGGAGGGTAACGTCGGTAGCAGCCACGAAGGTGTAGGGGTTGGCAGTGCTGACAGTAGCACCGAGGGTATCGACCCATTTCGAGAAATAGTAGCCCGTCGACGGGGTGGCGCTGACAGAGACGTTGTCGCCGATGGTGTAGATACCACCGCCAGCCACGCTACCGTACATCGGGTTGTTCTGCGTCAGGGTAACCGTAATCTGGTTGGCACCGGCAGCTTCGCGGAGCTGGAAGTTGTCAATAGCGATACGGAACATGTTGGAGCAGTTCCAGTGACGGAAAGCCAGGTAGATGGTCTGACCAGCATAGGAGCTCAGGTCGATCACAGGTACATGACCGGCGGGAGTCAGCGTCCAATCCTGAATCAGGGTGAAGGCCGAGGTATCGGTAGTGGTGGTGGAAACAAAGATTCCATAATGTTCAGCAGGCCAGTTGGTATCCTGAGGATTGGCGTTCCAAGTTACCTCATAGTTGGTACCAGTAGCCAACTGGAACTGAGGAGTGATCAGCCAGTTGTCGGGATAAAGCACACCTACATTGTTGTCATAGGAAGCTGAATGCATGGCACCGAGAAGGTTTTCCCAAGTGTAGCCGTCGCCATCGGCATCGATGGTGTTCCAGCAAGCGGGCATGACTGCGAAGTCCTGAGTGTAGGGGAAGGTCGAGATAACGGCGCAACCCGTGGAGGCGGTAATAGTAGCCATAGCCGAAGTATCGGTAGCGGAGCAGACAGCTTCAACACCGAAGGTGTAAGTAGAAGAGGCGGTAAGGCCAGTGAAGGTATAGGTGTTGGTGGTAACGTTCGCAACAAAGGTGGTTCCATTGTAGACATTGTAGCTGGCAGCGTTGCCGGTCCAGCTAATAGTGACGCTATTCATAGTGGCATCGGTAAGGCTGACAACAGGCATGACACAGCTCGGGCAAGCATCGTTCAGAGTGAAGAAGACCACACCGCTCGTCAAAGTGCTGGCATCGCTAACAGTGTTAACTGTAGCACCACCGCCGTCGACGATGGAGAAGCTCACCTCATCGTCATAGGTGCTGCCGCTGGTCCAGCTGAAGGATACGGGAATACCGCTGCAAACACTCACCTGGAAGGTGTCATAGATAGTAGTGTTGTACAAACCCTGGTCAGCCATGTTGTAGGAAGCCACAACAGCGCCGTTCTGGGTGATGTTGAGGGTTGAGTTTTCCCAACCGTCGCCATATCCGTCTTGAGCGCAAATAGTTATCGTGCAGCTGCCACCAAGGCAATCGGTGATAGCGGTAATAATGACAGCGGAGCTCTGGCTGCTGCCGCAGTCAGCAACAACGCCGAAAGTGTAAGCTGTGCTGGCGGTGAGACCGGTCACCTCGTAGCTGGTGGTAGTCACACCGGTAGCCACGACGCTACCCATAGCATTATAGATATTATAGCTGTTGGCAGTGCCGTTCCAGCTCAAGAAAACACTGGTAGCGGTCACGCTGTCAACGGTAAGGTCAGTAACAGGCATACATGAAGGAGGTTCGTTGAAAACAACGCTGTCGATAGCGACACCGTAGCCATAACCGTCGGTCATTTCGAAGGCAACCTGATAAACCTCACCAGGGATGAGGACGTTGTCGACAGTCCAGGTAGAAATCTCAGTGGTGTATTCAGCCACCTGCTGCCAAGCGCTGTCGGCACCAGCACGGTAGTAAACACGGAGTTCATCCTGGTCGCCACTCCAAGCGCGCTGGATGTGGGCATAAGTCAACTGGATACCATCGGTAACATTGTCAAGAACCGGGGAGATGAGTTTGGTGACATTACCCGTAGAGCTATGGGTGATCTTGGCATTGGCAGCGCCTTCAAAAGCGCCGGTAGTAGCACTGTAGTCACCAGTACCGACGGTCCAGTTGCCGGCACCTTCGGTGCTCCAGCAGCCAAGGGTGTTGCTGGTAGCCTCGAATCCTTCGGTGAAGGGAATCATAACGGCGGTGCAAGGAGTGCTGAAGGAGACGGAAACCATCTGGCTTTCATCGCTGCTGCAAACGGCAGTCACACCATAGGTGTAGTTGGTCATAGCAGTGAGACCCGTGAGAACGATGGAGGTGTCGCTGACATTCTGGTAAAGGGTGGTGTCGGTAGCGGTAATGGTGTAGACATTATAGCTGGTGGCAGTGCCTTCCCAAGTCAGGGTAGCGCCAGTCTCGGTAATATTACTAACAGTCAAGTTAGTGGGAGCATAGCAGATATCGCCGGTGCTTTCGCTAATGGTGATATTGTCGATGGCGATACGGTTGTCATAGGGGCTGGTGCCACTAGTGCTACCGCCATAGATAGCGAAACGGACATTATAACCAGTATAACCAGTGACAGGAACATATACTGTGGTGTAAGTACCCGTGAGGGCGTTAAGATCATTCTGTGCAAGCACGTGAAGTGTACTGAAGGTAGTACCGCCGTCGGTGCTGATAGCGATGGCCAACGTGTCGTTGTCGTCATAGTTGGGTGCAGCAGCGCTCCAAGCAGAGGCAGCCACGTCGAGAGTCAACAGTGCGTCGCCAGTGATTTCGATAAGCGGAGTGACAGCCCAATACTTATTTGAACTATAGAGGTTCATCGTCAGAGCCTTGCCGCTGATGGTGATATAGCTGCCATAGGTGGTGTTGAGCGTCCAAGCAGATGTACTGGTAGTTGGGGTACCTGCACCGCCATTGTATTGACCGCTCAAGAACGACCAGCAAGGTGACTTGGCAGTCCAGTTGTCAAAGTTTTCGCTCCAAGGCATGGTCTCGGAAGCACAGGCTGTAGTAGCACTGATAGTCATAACAGAAGCATCACCTGAAGCACAGTTGGCCTGAACGCCAAAGGTATAGCTGGTGTTGGGAGTAAGGTTGGTAACAGTGTAGTTTGTACCGGTAATATTGTTGTCAATAAGAACCTGAGTACCGTTTGCAATACTGTACACAGAGTAGGTGGTGGTAGAGGCATTGCTGTTGTCACTCCACGAAAGATCGACGCTGGTGGAAGTAATGTTGCTGGTTGCAAGACCGGAAATCTCAAAGCAGGAAGGCATCTCTTCGAGAGTGACATCGTCGATGCAGAGATAACCGGAAGAACTTTTCACCAACATAATGGCAACATAAGGTGCCGTGCTCGTAGCCGTTGTCAAGGGAACGGAGTAGAGAGTATGTGTGGTGCCGCTGATAGCCACAGTCGAGACAGGAACAAAAGTACTCATATCTGTAGGATCGGTCATTGTACCTATCTGGACATTCTTGGTGTTGGTACCAGTGGACACACGGCCCCAGAAGGTGAGGCGGTTGCCGTTCATCGGGTATGTGTTTACATCAATTTCCGGCAGTATGGCAACCATAGTGTCAGGGTAGGTCGTGCCGGTGCCGTCATAAAAATAGAGCAGACGGCTGCCGCCGTGAGCATAGGAAGTACTGCTATAACTGTAGGGATAGTAGGTGTAGCTACCTGTACCCGATGCGTAGCGATGCCAGCAGAAAGGCAATGCATCGGCATTGGGCGTAGTAGCATAAAGATCACTAGCCTCGAAGCCCATAGTGTAAGGCAAGCTCATAGCTGCGCAAGCTGTGCGGAAGGTTACAGAACGCATAACACTCTCGCCATCGGCTCCACAATCGGCAACAACACCGAAGGTGTATTCTGTGTTGGGTTGGAGCGTGTTGAAAACAGCAAAGGTATCTGTATACATATAATCAGCTGAATCGACACATGCATACTCATAAACAGTGTATCCGGAAGCATTACCACTCCAGCTCAGCGTAGCAGTAGTGCTGGTAATGTCTGTAACAACAAGGTTTTCAACCGGGGGGCAGGTGTTGGCCGTACCGCCGGTGAAAGTGAAGGTAGTCTTGGGGATGAAAGCACGGGTAGCACCAGTAATGGCAGACACACTGGTTCCGTTGTTACCCTGCCAACTTGCGCCAGTAGCGGAAACACCATAGAACGAGGCACTATTATAGGTACCTTCAAGTGTGTTGTAGATTTCAATCAGTAGGTTACCTCCCTGATAGGTGTAAGGCGTAGTGAAGGTGATGTTCATTGTGGACTGCGTTGCATCCAACGAGCCGGTGTAAACCGTCGTTGCATCGGTCATATCCACAAAGGCCGACAACGTAGTAGCCGACACCTCTTTAATATTGACCACAAAAGAGGCTGTACCCCACGAATCAGCAGCGGGCGAGCTCAAATAGTAGGTCAATCCCGTGATAGTTCCACCAGTCATATAGTAATTGGTGGCAGCGCCTAAAATTTCGCTGGCGGGATAGATGGTCTGGCAGCGCACGAAGTCGTCAACATAAAAGCCATAGACCGGTACATACGAGTTGGTCGTTGTGCCGTCGGCCACTGTCAACGTGTTCTGCGCTTGCGATGCGAACGGTAGCAGCATAGCCACCGAGAGCATCAATGTTCGTAGAAACTTTTTCATAATTTTATAAATTAATTGTTAAAAAAGGTTTTCTTAAAAATAGTTAAACTAACTGTCTGTATTTATGCATTTTGAAATGTTTGGAAATGCAAAAATACAACTTTTTTTTAATCTGCAAAAAAAAATTACTCTACATTGACAATGAAGTAGTTCTTCTTGCCTTTCTGGATGAGAATGCAGCCGCTGTTGAGAATATGGGAAGAATTCAGCACACACCCTTCAGCGACCTTTTCCTTGTTGACAGAAATGCTGTTTTGCTTCAGTTCGCGACGGATTTCCCCTTTCGAGGCGAACATGCCGACCTCGGCAGCCAAATCAATCAAAGGCGCACCCGCTTCAATGACAGAGCGGCTGACGTTGAACTGCGGCACACCTTCGAAGACGCTGAGCAGCGTGTCGCGGTCCAAGGCATTGAGTTGTTCGGTGGTACCTTTGCCAAAAAGCAGTTCGGAAGCCGCCACAGCGCCATCGTATGCCGCTTGTCCATGGACACGGATAGTGATATCCTTTGCCAGTGCCTTCTGCAGAACACGACGTTCCGGCGCTTCAGCATGCTGGCGTTCCAATTCCTCCACCTCCTCTTTTGAGAAGAGCGTGAAGATACGGATATATTTAGCCGTGTCGACATCCGAGCAGTTGAGCCAGAACTGATAGAATTTATAAGGAGATGTTTTCTCTGCATCGAGCCACACATTGCCGCCTTCCGTCTTGCCAAATTTGGTGCCGTCGGCTTTGGTGATAAGCGGACAGGTCAGAGCGAAAGCCTCGCCGCCTTCCATGCGGCGGATAAGCTCGGTACCGGTGGTAATGTTGCCCCACTGGTCGCTGCCTCCCATCTGAAGTTTGCACCCCTTGGTACGGTAAAGGGTGAGAAAATCATAGCCTTGAAGAAGCTGGTAACTGAATTCCGTGAAAGAAATGCCCGTCTCCATACGTTTCTTGACACTGTCTTTGGTCATCATGTAGTTGACCGTGATATGCTTGCCCACATCGCGGATAAAATCGAGGAAAAGATAGTCTTTCATCCAGTCGTAATTGTTGAGGATTTCGGCGCCGTTGACTTCATTGTTGAAATCCAGGAAACGTTCCAACTGTTTGCGGATGCAGCTGACATTGTGTTGGATTTCCTCAACGGTGAGCAGTTTACGTTCGGCAGCCTTGAACGAAGGGTCGCCAATCATTCCCGTGGCACCACCCACTACCGCCAACGGCTTGTGACCTGCCATCTGCAGGTGTTTCAAAAGCATGATGCTTACAAGGTGACCTATATGAAGGCTGTCGGCGGTGGGATCAATCCCCACGTAAGCCGTCGTCATCTCTTTGTTCAACTGTTCTTCTGTACCCGGCATCATGTCGTGGATCATGCCGCGCCATTTCAATTCTTCTACTAAATTGGCCATTACTAAGTAAATGATTTTTAATATTTAAGGTTAAAAAGGTTCTTTATTTAACGATTTACGCTAAAAAATGTTTCATGCCTATTATAATATGTATATAATACATTATTATATTTCGCAAAAAAAAAGAGGTACCGCTTTGCAGTCAGTACCTCTTTCTCTATTTAATTATTATTATCTGACGATCAGTTTGGAAGTAGCCGACTCCTTGCCAAGGTTGATGTTCACCAGGTACATGCCATGGTTGAACTTAGTGCAATCAAGGCTATACAGGTGAACGCCCTCGTTGAGGTGACCAAGCTTTTCGCTGTGGACCAATTTACCATTGATGTCATAGATCATCACAACAGCATTGCCACCATTGGCAACAGTGAGTTCAACAGTTGCACGATCAACAACAGGGTTCGGATAGATCTTCACTTGGTTTTGACCCTTGTCGACAGTCTGGATACCCACCCAGTCTTCGGGGTTGCTGATTTCGTTCTCGTGATCGGTTACATAAGTGGTATCCATGAAAACGCCACGGCCATAAGTACCGAAATAGATAGCGTAGGGATATTTGGTCTTGGCGAAGAGATAGGTAGCCATGTTTACACCGTCACGGACTTGGTAGCGCTGACGCTGCAGGGAATTGGTCTGCTGGATAATGGAAGTCACAGGAACACCGTTAAAGGAACCGAAGGTCTGCCAAGAGGGATTCGTATGGGAGGTAGAGATGAAAACACCTTTTTCCGTACCAGCATAGATATTGCCATGCGTGCATTCAATCATAGCAGAGTATACCGGGTCAGCAGTACCCATGCCCGAGTTGGCATCGGTGACGGAGAGATCGGTAACGGTACGAGTAGCAGGATTGCCTGCATTCTTGACATAAACCACATTGGGTTCGAGCGTCTGATAGCCACCGAAAGTGAGAATCAAGTTATCCTGACCGTCACGCGGGTCAACAGCAATGGAAGTCAACGGACGTTTGAAGAAACCACCGTCGGAAGCGAAGATGGTATCGAAATGAGTGATACGGCTCATACCGTCGAAGTCTCTGGTGAAAGCCAGCTGTGCTTTGAAAGTAGTGCTATTGTTCACATTCGTCTTCTCAAAATCGTAGACACGGAAGATGAAACTTTTGTCAGTGGCATCTTCAACCACATTGATATAGATGCTCTTTCCGTCGCGGCTGAAAGCAAAGTCACGAACGCTGTAACCATAATCGGCACGATAGATAGGAGCCCAGTGCATCAGTTTCTCAAGGTCATCACCCGAAGCATTCAGCGATTCATTATAATCCCACACATTACGGAAGTAGTTGGGGGTGGCATTGATAAAGAGGCACGACAGATCGCCATTATCGCGTCCGTTGACAAGCATACGGCTGACGACAGGATTGTGAATCTTGTGAGTCAGATGTTCTCTAACCACAAAGGAAGAGTTGAAGCGATAGAAGAAAGGATAGTCGAAGTTGGGTCTGGAGGAAACCAGAATACTGTCGCCAGGAACAATGACGGTACCACCTTCAAGCTGCGTCTCGACACCATTGTGATAATACGTAAGGTTGGTATCGATAGTGAAAGTGATGCTGTCGTTCCAGATGGTGTTATGGGTAGTCTCCCAGAGTTTCATCTGCGGAATGGGATCACTGCTTGCAACAGCGTTGGAGAGGAAAGCCTCACCGATTGTCCAAGTCTGGGTGTTGGTGTAGTCGGCATAGTCCGTGCAGGCACGACCCATACTAGCCACAGAACTGACAGAAGATCCCTGATAGACGAAATGACCCGGTTCTGCCGACACAAAGATGTTGCGACGCGTGTTGGGAAGAATCTGCTGGAACATGGAGGAAGCCACGCCACCGCCATTACCCACGAAAGTGATATTGCCCATGTGGTTCATAATCGAGGTGCTCGACTGATCATACCAAGTGGAATCACCATAGAAATAAACACTGTCCTGATAAGCGTTATGGGCATTACGGGACTGGATGAACGGGCAACCGTTATCGACTGCGCCACCGATGATGGAGCCATCAGGAGAAACAGCGATATGGGTAAACTGAACTGTATTGAAACCCTTGTTCAACGAGGTGAATGTACCGGTCTTACCCTGTTTGTAAATACCACCGTCGGTAGCGAAGTAAACAACCCAGGAGGTGTCACCATCCACCACTTCCCAAGTGGGAAGGATCTGATGGACACCCGAGTGGACAAACATCGGGTTGGAATAGACAGAACCCATGTAGTTGCCACTATTCAGGTTCGACTCGGTGTAAGTCATCGTCGTCCACTGATAGTAGGAGTTTTCTACGAAACCTTCACCTTGGAAGACATTGGCACCACCGAGATAGATCGATTTATAGTTGCGGGGATCGACAGAAATAGCAGCATTGAGATATCCAGGATTGTCTTTATTGAAAGGAACAATTGTCGAGGTGGTGAGACGCGTCCAGTTCTGCTGGTCCTTGGTCAGGTAGACAGCATCCAGCAGTCCGGTGGAATCAACCACGACAGCGTAAAGATAAGTGGTATGGATGTACGTATTCGTCTGTTCGTCGAGTTCGTGCGAGGTAACACCTTCCAGTTCGATACGGCTGGCAGTGGCAAAGTTTGAGAGACCGGAGGTCACATCAACGGCTGCGCTCTCACCCGTAACATTACCCACGCGGTAGACCTTTCTGGGACCGGTAGCATAAGCAATGTTATCGGCAGAAATAATAATGACATCATAAAACTCACCAGAGACGACCTTTTCAGGAGTGGCAGTCCAATCAGGATTAGCAGCCAAGAAATTCCATCTGTAAAGGCCTTCAGAAGTGGCAGCATAGACATAGAGGCGGCCATTTCTTTCAAGAGCAGCAAGACGGTTGACGTATGTCCAATCGGTAAAAGCGCCCGGATTGGTCTTGGTAAGGAAGTTATAAGTATTATCATCCGTGTTGAAATGATAAACGCCGCGTCCCTTGGGAGTCATGCGGTCGTTAGTGACACCATGGTTCTTGATCATACCCTCGCCAGTAGCGATAAGCAGACTGTTGTCGGGGAGCTGAATCATGTGGGAGATTGGAAGAGTGACTTCCTGGCCGTTGCTGTTGTAGTAGGGGATGTATTTCCAATAGTCATTGCCGACCTTTTTATAAAGACCGCCGCAGACACCACCGGCATAGAGCGTGGTGTGGTTAGGGTCAGCTGCATCGACAACTATTGAACGAACACGGCCACCGATATTATCGGGACCGATTTCAATGAGGTTGTTTTGGTAATTTGCCTTTGTCTGGGCGGATGCAATTTGTGCTCCGCCGAAGAAAGCAGCAACAATTAAGCCGATAAGTACTTTTTTACTTTTCATAAGATATTAATAATTAATTAGATTTTTGATTTCGCGGATAAAATATAACATGCAAAGATAATATTTTTTTTTGGATTGGACATCTTTTTTCATTAAAAAAATAAAAAAATCGAAAAATGTGACAATTTTTTGTTTTGTGCAACGTTTGATTGTCACCCAAACAAAAACAAAGAAAACAAAAGAAAAAAAACAATCATATCATGAACGAACCTGTTAACATTCAAGAGTTAAACAAACGCATTGAACAGGAGAGCGCCATTGTCGACGCCCTAATCATGGAAATGCGCAAAAACATTGTCGGTCAGAAACACATGGTCGAAAGTCTCATGATAGGACTGCTCTCCAATGGGCATGTACTTTTGGAGGGCGTTCCCGGGCTAGCCAAAACACTGACCATTACCTCATTGGCAAAAGCTATTGATGCCAAATTCAGTCGTATCCAGTTCACCCCTGACCTGCTTCCTGCCGACCTTATCGGTACCATGATTTACAGCCAGAAAAACGAGTCGTTCCAAGTGAAGAAAGGACCCATTTTCTCCAATTTCATCCTTGCTGACGAAATCAACCGCGCCCCTGCAAAAGTCCAGAGCGCCTTACTTGAAGCTATGCAGGAACGTCAGGTAACCATTGGTGAAAGCACCTACAAACTGGAAGAACCATTCTTAGTCATGGCCACCCAGAACCCTATCGAACAAGAAGGAACCTATCCGCTGCCCGAAGCTCAGGTAGACCGCTTTATGCTCAAGGTGGTCATCTCTTATCCCAACAAGGAGGAAGAACGCCAAATCCTGCACCAGAGTCTTGGCGAAGGCTTCAACCGACAAACCGCCATGATGAAACCTGCCGATATCCTGAAAGCCCGTGAATTGGTGCGCGAAGTGTACATGGATGAGAAAATTGAGAATTATATCACTGATATCATTTTCGCCACCCGTTTTCCCGAGCAGTACCACCTCGAGAAGTTGAAAGGACTGATCAGTTATGGCGCCTCCCCCCGTGGCTCCATCAATCTGGCTCAAGCATCAAAAAGCTATGCCTTTATGCGTCGTCGCGGTTATGTCATCCCCGAGGATGTCCGAGCCATCGCGCTCGATGTGCTGCGCCACCGTGTCGGACTGACTTACGAAGCAGAGGCCGAAAATGTCAAAAGCGAGGAAATTGTCAATGAAATATTGAACCGTGTCGAAGTACCCTAATCTGTTTCAATTCAGAGTTGACAATTGAAAAAAAAACGACTATTTAAATTCGACTGATATTTTGCAAGAAAACGACATAATCAAACAGGTGAGACGCATCGAGATTCGGGCCCGCGGACTGTC
The DNA here is from genome assembly GCA_946401725.1 of uncultured Bacteroidales bacterium. GTDB lineage: Bacteria > Bacteroidota > Bacteroidia > Bacteroidales > P3 > Colimorpha. Next base: position 139,339 of record CAMIVE010000001.1, read on the forward strand.
ACAACAGATGTTCTCGGGCGAGTATCATAGCGCCTTCAAAGGTCGCGGCATGGCCTTCAGCGAGGTACGCGAGTACCAGTACGGGGACGATGTGCGTAACATCGACTGGAATGTCACCGCACGTCTCAACCACCCCTACGTCAAAGTCTTTGAAGAGGAGCGTGAACTCACGGTGATGCTGCTGATTGATGTCAGCGGCTCCCATCGTTTTGGCACGACCAACCAATACAAATCAGAGTTAATTGCCGAAATTGCAGCCACTTTGTCTTTCTCTGCCATTCACAACAACGACAAGGTAGGTGTGGTCATGTTCAGCGACCGGATCGAAAAATTCATCCCACCTAAAAAAGGCAGCAGCCATATTCTGCGCATCATTCGGGAGCTTATCGACTTCCGTCCCTCCGGCAAGGGAACCGACATCGCCGAGGCGCTACGTTACTTCTCCAATGTAACGAAAAAACGGTCCACAGCATTCCTGATAAGCGACATGGAGGACGATGATTACGAAAACGCCCTTAAGATTGCAGCCGGCAAACACGACCTGGTAGTACTGCACATTGACGATCCCCGGGAGCACACCCTGCCGTCAATGGGGGTGCTGTCGTTTGAAGACCTTGAGAACGGGAGCGTGCGATGGATTGACACCTCGTCACGAACTGTTCGGAAAGCTTACGAACAGCATTACCAGCACTACACAGAACAGAGCGAGAACCTGTTGCAGAAATACGGCATCGACCACGTAACCATCACCACTGGAGAGGACTTCGTCAAACCGCTGATAGCACTTTTCAAACGAAGAGCCTACTAAACCCATCCCGATGCGCGAACGAACAGAAAGAAAACAATGAAAACAATTAAAAAACCATACGTGCTGATAGGCCTCTTGCTGGGCACCCTCCTGAGCGGTTATGCCCAGGAGACCGACAGCAGTGCCACCGCTCCATTGCCAGACCGATATGGCGGGGTGCGGGTCTCAGCCACGGTGGACACCGCCCGCATGGTAGTGGGCGACCGCCATACCCTGCACATCATCGTAGAACCCGTCGATAACGCAGTAGTGGTATTCCCAACTGTCAAAGAGCTCACCCAAGGAGCCGTCGAGGCTTTGGAGATGCATATAGACACAACCCGAGCTTCTTCAGGCAGCATCAAACGATTGGAGCAGCAGATAACCCTCACTTCATTCGACGAGGGAATCCATCCCATCGGCGGCATCATTGTCAAACTCCACACGCCGCAGGGCATTGTCAATCTGGCACCTTCCGACAGCCTTTTTCTAAACGTAGGCTACGTTGCCGATGCCGACACCACCAAATGCAATTTACAAGTTGACGAAGACTACCTCGACGAGCCACCCACTTTCTGGGATGTGGCACGCTGGCCGCTCTTGGGATTATTGATTGCCGCTGTTGTTGCAGCCATCGTATGGGTAATCTTACGCCGTCGCAGCCACAAACCCGTCTTTGTGCTGCCCGCACGGAAACCCGTACCTGCCGACAAACGCGCACTCTCGGAACTAGAAACACTGCGACGCAAAGAGTTGTGGCAGAAAGGTCTCATCAAGCGTTACTATACTGACATGACAGATATTGTACGCCGCTACCTGTACAATATGTATGGCATCAAGGCCGGCGAGATGACCTCCCGCCAGACATTGCGTGCCTTTCATGGAGTTGCCGACTGGAGTGAAGAAAGCGAGAGCCTGTTGCGTCAATTGCTACAGAAAGCCGACATGGTGAAATTCGCCAAATCCACGCCCGAAAGCTATGAACATGACCAGGCCATGCAATTTGCCGTCAACTTTGTGCGCAGCGTTGCAGAAGCCCACCGACTCAACAATCCAGAGGAAGGAGGAGCCAAGTAATGTTTCACAATTTCAGTTTCGCCCATCCATGGCTTCTGTTGCTGCTGTTGGTCATTCCGCTGATGATTGTCTGGTACCTGCTGCGCTATAAACGCATCAAGGCACCGCTCCACATCCCGTCGACCGATATGTTTGGCACCCAGCAGCGTTCACCAAGAATCGTGTGCTACCATCTGCGTTTCGTCCTGCGTTGTTTGGCCGTTGCCATGCTCATTGTGGCATTGGCACGCCCCCAAAGCAAACTAAGCCTTGAGGAGATGGAGATTGAAGGCATCGACATCGTGCTTGCCATGGATGTATCGGGCAGCATGAAAGCCGAAGACTTCCGTCCTAACCGCTTGGAGGCCGCCAAGGAAGTGGCGCTCCGATTCATCGAAGGGCGCAAGAACGACCGTATCGCCTTGGTGGAATTTGCCGGTGAGGCTTTCACCCAGACACCTCTCACCATCGACCATAACATTCTCAACAGACAACTCAAATCGATGCGTACCGGACTTCTAGAAGACGGCACGGCCATCGGTGACGGACTGGCCACTGCCATCAACCGCATCAAGGAAAGCAAGGCTGTCAGTAAAGTCATCATCCTGCTTACCGACGGTGTCAACAACCGCGGTGCCATCGACCCTGAGAGCGCTGCAGAGTTATGTCCTGAATACGGCATACGACTCTACACCATCGGTGTAGGCAGCAAGAAAGGGGAAGTTCTGTTCCATGATGAACACGGCATCCCATTTTACGCACCTGTCGATATCGACGAAGCGCTCCTGACCCGCATGGCCGAAAGCACCAACGGAGGACACTACTACCGAGCCACCGACGAGAATACGTTGAAGGAGATCTTCTCTCAAATAGACCAGAGCGAGAAAACACGCATCGAAGTGACCCAATACAAGCAGACCAAGGACGAATACAAACCCTTTCTGCTCATTGCTCTAATGGCTCTGGGTCTGGAGTTGTTGCTACGATTGGAATTTCTCCGACCCAAACGCACTTAAATACTATTGACAACTTAGGCAATTCCTGTTATTAACACTATGAACTTTAATAACCTTTATTGATTTCTCATGCATTTCGAACATATTAAACTACTCTGGCTGCTCTGCGTGATTCCGCTGATTGTCATCCTCTTCTACTGGAAGAAACGGAGACACAGCAGACTCCTACACTCTTTTGCCACACAAAGCATGATTGGCCGGTTGCAGCCAGACGCTTCCCGACGGAGACCTTTCATCAAGATGGTGCTCATCTGTCTGGGTGTGGGATTCCTCATCATAGCGTTGGCCAACCCCCAACGGGGAAGCGTACTGGCCGAAGGGGAACAGCGAGGCATTGATATGGCCATTTGTCTTGATATATCAAACAGCATGATGGCTCAAGACATGAAACCAAGCCGTATGGAACGCAGCAAGCAGGTGGTCAAGAACCTGTTGGGAAAACTGGGCGGAGACCGCGTCTCTTTAGTCATTTTTGCGGGAAGAGCCTATATTGAGATGCCTCTGACCAACGACTACGGCGCAACCAAAATGTTTCTCGACCAAATCAGTACCGACCTTATCAATCAGCAGGGCACCGCTATCGGTGACGCTATTGCCAAAGGAATGGCGACACTCGGCTACAACGAAGAAGAAGACAACGACACCCCTGAATGGGAACCCAACAAAAGTCGCGCAATCATTATTATCAGCGACGGGGAGAACCATGAAGACGATGCCTTGGATGCCGCAAAAAAGGCCGCTGACCAAGGGGTGATGATTTGCACCATCGGTATCGGTTCGCCGACAGGCAGCCAAATACCTGTTATCGACCGCAACGGCAAAGTGACCGACTGGCGTAAAGACATGGACGGCAACGTGGTGACTACAAAACTCAATGAACAGATGCTGCGTGATATAGCCAGTGCCGGTAATGGAATCTATACCCACGCCAACAACAGCAGCAACGCCGTTGAAGAGACCCTCAAACAACTCTCTAAACTCAATAGCCAAAAGTTTGGCACTGCCCAATTCGCATCCTACGAATCACAATACCCGTATCCTTTGGCTGCAGGAATCTTCTTCCTAATACTGGAAGTATTCATCTTTGAGCGTCGCAATCCGCGCATCAATTTCAATAAACTCATTCGGAGAAATATGAAATAGACATCATGAAAAAACAACTCATATTCCTTACACTTATCTTTCTGCTATTGCCCGCGCTGCAGGCACAGGACAACTTGTCCCGCAAGGCTGTCAAGCAACGTCATTCCGCCATACGGGCCGGCAACAAAGAACTCAAAGGCGGTCGCATCAGCAGTGCTATCACCCATTACCGCGACGCATTAAAAGCGGACACCAATTCCGTACGTGCACAATTCAATATGGGATGCGCTTTTGCCAAACGCAATCAGGCCGACTCCGCTCTTGTGTGCTACAGCAAAGTGACCCGCAACCAACATGCCAGTGCCAGTGACAAAGCCCGTGCACACTATAATGCAGGAAATATTTACTTAAAAAAAGCTCTTGCCGCTCGCGATTCCGGTTCTTACGATCCCCAGAGTCTGAATGCCGCCATCGAACAATACAAGTCTGCCCTACGGCTCGACGGAAACAATCAGAAGGCCAAACATAACCTGTCGCTCGCCAAGAAGCTGATACGCCCCCAACAGAACAACCAAAACCAGAACAAAAACCAAAACCAACAGCAAAACCAGCAAAACAAGGACCAACAAAACAAGGACCAACAAAACAAGGACCAGCAGAATAAAGACCAGCAAAACAAGGACCAACAGCATAAAGACCAACAGAACAAAGAGCAGAAAAACAAGCAAAAGCCCAACGAAGACAAGCAAAACCAGAAACAAAAGGAACAGCGCCGACGTGAAGCCGAGCAAATGCTCAATGCCATGAAAAACAATGAGCAGCAGACCATGCGTGCTGTGAGAATGAAAGAAATGAACAAAGAACGCCAAAAAGGCAATCCTAACCGCATCGAAAAGGACTGGTAAAAAATGAGTAAGATACTGAAAATATTGATTCTTTTTGTTGTATTGCTGCCCGGATGGGCGACAGCTCAACAAGGCAAGATGGATGTACGCAGCCGACAGAATGTTTCTGCCGGACAGTCTTTCCAAATCACTTTTGAAGTCAGCGGCAGACCGTCCAATTTCAAGATGCCTTCATTGAAAAACCTCACCCATGTGGGCGGTCCCAATACAAGTTACAGTAGCTACATGAGCAACAACAATGGCAGAGTGACCATGTCGGAGAGCTACACTATCACGATTTTGGTACGAGCCGAAAAAGAGGGTAGCGCCAATGTCGGTGCCGCCAGTTGTGTCGTAGATGGTAAAACAGTGACCAGTACCCCTTTCAGCGTCAAGGTAGGTAAAGCCGATCCCAACAACAACAGCCGTCAACAACAGCAGCAAAACCAAGGCGGCTGGGGATGGGGCTGGGGCGGATGGGGCCAACCCCAGCAACAGCAACAACAGGCTGCACAACCAAAACAAACACAGAAAATCGACAACAACACCCTCTTCGCACGGGCTTCCATCAACAAGACCAACCTTTACCAAGGCGAAGAAGCCATCATTGTCTACAAAATCTACACCCAAGTACCGTTAACACAATTCCAGATTGAGAAACTGCCCCGCAACAAAGGGTTCTGGAGCGAAGACCTCAGCGAAGGACAGACCACTGTGAAACAGTATTCCGAGACCGTCAACGGCCGTCAATACCAAGTGGCCGAAATCCGTCGCGGTGCACTATATCCGCAGGAGAGCGGGAGTCTTAGCATCGCGCCCTTACAAACCGATGTGGTTGCCATCATACAGACCCAGCTGCAGCATCAACGCACCGGAACAATCCTCGACTTCTTTATTGACGATCCTTTCTTCACCCCCACCCAACAGCAAGCGGTAGTCAAATCGCTCACCAGCAACGGCATCAGTGTCAATGTCAAGCCCTTGCCAGAAGCTCCTGACGGTTTTGCCGGCGGTGTAGGTCATTTCGATGTCAAAGTAAAAAGCGACCTCACAGAACTACGTGCAGGCGAAGCGCTTACCTACAGCGTCACCATCAGTGGTCGCGGAAACCTCAGTCTATTGGAGGCTCCGCAGATCAACTTCCCTAAAGGGCTGGATGTGTATGAACCCCGTGTGGTCGACAATATAGTGAAAGGCGACAATGGACTCAGCGGCAGCCGCACTTTCGAATGGATTGTCACACCACAGACGCAAGGCGAGTATGAGATACCTGCACTGGAATATGTCTATTTTGATCCCTCTTCAGGTCAATATGTCACCCTGCACGGCGATGCTGTCAAACTGAAAGTTGCCAAAGGGGAACACAGCAATTCGAAGAGTGATGTCGCATTGCTCAACAGCGATATCCACCATATACAAAAAGAGGCCCACCTGGTGCCGATCGGGAGCAATGCCCATCCCGGTTTCTGGTTCTGGCTGCTTATGGCGCTACCTCTAGTGGCTGCCCTAGCCATTGTGTTGTGGGCCCGTCGTCAGCAGGAGATTGCCGGCGACGAAGGGAGCATGCGATTGCAACGTGCCACCAAACTGGCTCGGAAACGGCTTCGCAATGCCGAACGGCACCTGAATGATGGCAATGACGAAAAATTCTACGAAGAAATATACAAAGCCTTATGGGGCGGTATATCAGACAAATTCAACATCCAACTGTCGCTGCTTTCCACCGAAACCATCCGTCAGCATCTTGCCGAGAAACAGGTTGATGAGGCATTGCAGCAACGCATTCTGCAGACCCTTAACGATGTTGATTTTGCCCGCTTTGCCCCCGGTGACAGCAGCACGAAAAAACAAACCATTTACAATGAAGCCATGAATACCATCATGCAGATTGGCGCCATCAAAATCAAAGATCCGAGGAAAAGCGGTCAACCTGTTATATTGTTGTTATTGCTTCTTGGGCTGGGTGCTTTGATGCCGCTCTCTGCCGCGCAGCCGACACAGCAATCCGTCGACGATTGGTTCCACGAAGCCAATACAGCCTACGACAGCGACGACTACAACAGCGCACTGTCCCGCTATAACGACATCCGCGATGCCGGATGGGAAAGCTGGCAGTTGTACTACAATATGGGCAACACCTACTACCGTCTTGACGAATTAGGACGAAGTATCCTGTATTACGAACGGGCACTGCGTCTGGCACCCAACAACAAAGAGATCAAAGACAACCTGCGACTGGCACAGAGCAAGACCACGGACAAAATAGAACAACTGCCTCAAAACCTGTTTGTCCAGTGCTTCAACAACATACTACACCTCACCTCACCTCGCGGATGGCGCGTTATCTGCATTATCCTGATGGTGTTGCTCTGCACGACCGCAGCCATCTTCTTCGTTTCCAGCAACTACGTCATACGAAAACGCACGTTCTTGATTATTGTCCCCTTGTTATTGCTGATAGTTTTTTCTGTTTGCAACGCAACGATTTCGTCTCGAAATGTGACATCCAACCATAAGGCAATCGTCACATCCCCCCTTGTCGTTGTAAAAGGAGCACCCGACCCGACAGCAGTTGACAAATTCGTCTTGCATGAAGGTACTGAGGTTACACTTATCGAGACCGACAACAACTGGTGGCATATTGAAATCGCAGACGGAAAGGAGGGTTGGATGAATGGAGGAGCCGAAAAAATTTAAAGAGAACTGTTAACCCTTTCAACATATCAACAGAGAACCATGAAAAAAATCCCCATACTGCTGACCGTCCTCATACTGCTGGCACCCATGCCGACCATGGCACAGAAAGGGAAGAACGGCAAAGACTCTCAGAAAGTAACGGTAGTTGATGATGAATCGTGCGGATGCGAGTTGGTTTTCATCGATGGCATCCAAACCACCGAGAAGGACGGCCTTTTCGGCTTCAAACGCGAAGACGGAACTGTTATCTGTGAACCTACCTATCAGTTTGTAGACAAATTCCATGGCGACTACTGCCTCGTCTTCCTTGACTACCACCATTGTGGCCTTATTGACCGGGAAGGACACATTGTGGTACCCGTCATCTACGAAGAGGTCAATTATCCATCCGACAGCATGATCCGTGTACGTTCGGGAGAGTTATACGGCTATTACGACATCACCGGGAGATTACGCATCCAGCCACATTACCGTGCCGCCTCCGGATTCAACGAAGGAGTGGCTGCCGTAGGCATTGATATTGACAGCGACTATGTTGCATACGGTTTTATCGACCACAATGACCATATCGTTATCGAGCCCCAGTACGAATACGCTTTCCCTTTCGAAGAAGGTTATGCTATCGCGAAGAAATATGACCGTTTTGCCATGATCGACCACAGTGGAAAGGAACGCATTCCCTACAAATACATCGAACTGACCCCCATGCACGACGGCACATTTCTGGCAGTTGACGCACTGACAGAGAATGCGGCACTCTTCGACAAGAACTTCAAACAACTCACCCCTTTCATCTATGAAAAAGCACTCAATTACACTGACGGTTTTTATATCGTGCAGCGCGAAGGAAAGACCACCTTCCTCAATCTCAAGGGTGAGGAATGTTGCGGATGGTACGATGAAGTCAGCGGTTTCTACGATGGCTACTCCTGGGTGCGATTGGGTGACAAGTACGGCATTATCAACCGCAAGGGGAAAATCATTCTTCCTATTGAATACGACAACAGCGGCAACCGGTCGATGGAGTACCTTTATTCAGAAGGTCTTTTCATGGTCGAGAAAGCCGGCAAATTCGGTTTTGTCGACACTCGCGGACAGATAGTCATCCCGCTTATCTATCAATCAGCACAACATTGTACCGAAGGGCTTATCCCCGTGCAACGCGACGGTATGTGGGGCTTTATCAACAAAAAAGGAGAGGAAGCTATTCCTTTTGTATTCCAGTTGGCCTCGTTTTTTGAATGGGGACGTGCGGAAGTGGTCTACAACGGCGAGGTGTACAAAATCAACCCCGACGGTGACTGTGTGAAGAACTGCAAAACGTTTCCCAAAGGGTTGGGAAAACGGTAAACAAAAACGAAAAAAACACGAAAACTTTTTTAAAACACATATCATTTGTCCACTTTTACTTCCACTTTAACTTCCCTTTTAACTCCTAGATCATATCACCTTTTTTTCATTTTTACACAACATTCAAACCCTTAAACTATCCACTCCATGGCACAGATAGCCTCTCATGACGGTAAAGTCATTGCCGTAAGTCCCCGACTCGTAAAAGTAGAGATGCACGTTGTCTCTGCTTGTTCCAGCTGCAAAGCACATGCCAGTTGTACCTTTGTCGACAAAGCCGACAAGGTGGTAGAGGTCGAGACCGACGAGTGGAAACAATTTAACGAAGGCGATCACGTGACAGTCACCGTCAACGAGAGTCTCGGTTTGCTGGCCGTGCTGCTCGCCTACATCCTGCCTGCTGTGCTGCTCATCGCCGCTGTCGTACTGCTAAGCCTTTTCACCCATTCCGAGATTATTGCAGCGGCACTTCCCATTGTCATTGTCGCCATCTATTATCTCATCCTCTACCGTTTTCGAAACCGTCTTCAAAAAAAGTTTTCTTTTGGACTGACAAAGGATAACGAATAGACTCCTATAGAAATCATATAGTAATTTGAATCAAAAGCCGTGACTGTTGCGGCTTTTTTTTGTTAAAAAATAAAAAATATGTATTTTTGCAATTGAATAATAACGGTTGCTTATGGTACAAAAATTACATTTTCAAAAAGTTATAAAATATTTTCTCCCTATTGTGTGTCTGTTGTTCGCGGGCATGCCCGTAAAGGCACAACTAAAACTTAGCGAAGAACTTGTTAATAGCGAATACCGCGAGATTATCCTTAAGCAGTTGCAGAAGAATGTCGAGAAACGCCAAAGTGCCATGCGCATCAAAGCCGAAGACTACCTTCTCAGTCTGCCTAACAACCGGAAACTCTACGATGAATCGAAAGTGAACATCAAGGCGGATCTCGTCAGCGGCATTACCGATGACGGACATGCCGAACTCAACTACCGTATCATCATAGATTATACCTGCCGCCATATTGAGAGCACCACCGACAACTACCCAAACGGTGCCTACCTTTGCGAGCAATCGAATGCCAGCATGGCAGTGTGTGAGATTACGCGCATGATGATCGACGAATTGAGCAGGGATGCCTTCAAGGCCAATAAAAAGGTGGATATTAAAATCAAAGCCTCTACGGACATCACCGAGGTAACCCATCTGGACTATAATGGCGAATATGGCGATTTCCAATACATCGCGGCACGCTATAACAACGAGCCCGTCCGTATCTCTGTCAATCCAAGTACAGGCATTACTACCAATGCGCAACTGGCCTTTCTGCGGGCCCAAGGCATCCGTGAGAATATCATGAACCATGTCATGCTGCTACGCAACACAGACAACCAGTTCAATTACGAAACCCAAAGCTACAACGAGACCGGTTCACAATATCGTAATGTCGGTATCGAGATTATTGTTCACGGCGCCTTCAACGAAGAGATTGTCGACATGAATGAAAAACTCATCAACGACGAATACGTTGACTACAACATACCCAAGAACGAGGAGAACAACACAAACACCTATGTGCTCATCTTGGCCAACGAACATTACGGATCCCCCCTACCCGATGTACCCTATGCCCACAATGACGGAGAAGCCATGATGCAATACTGTGTACGCACTCTCGGCATTCCCGCGCGTCATGTCAAGCTTCTTTCGGATGCCACCATCAAAGACATCAAAGTGGAAGGGGTCAACTGGATGAAAGACATTGCTGTATCGGAAAAAGGCAACTGCAATTTCATCATTTACTATGCCGGACATGGTTTCACCGACTACGACTACAACCCCTATATCGCACCGACAGGCATCGACTACAAGAAAGTCCATGCCTTCAAAGGTAAAAAGGAGATCGATGTCGACACCCGTCTCTCCTCACGCGACACCAAGAAATTTTTGAACCAGTGCCTGCGTGTTGACACCCTCTGCGCTTGGTTCAACCGTGTGCAGTACAATGCCATGACCATTATTTTGGATGCATCGTTTGACGGCAATGGACGCGACGGCAATCTGCTGGTCAATATCAAACACACCGACAAACGCGCCAAAGGGTTGCGCATCCGAAACGATATCGTCCTCTTCTCCGCTGCTGCCTTCGACAAGACAGCCTATTCCTTTGACGATCAACACCACGGCTTCTTCACCTACTACCTTCTCAAGGAGTTGAAACAACGCAAAGGCGACATCAACTATTACGACCTCTTCAATGCTGCCGATTTGGCAGTGGAGAAAGAATCTGCCCTGCAAGGCAAGTTGCAAGAGCCCACCGTCACCGTAGGCGGCAAGCTAAAAGACCGTTGGGGAGATTTGAGATTGAAATGAAAATAGAAGAAACGCCCGTCAGTGTGACGGGCGTTTTCTTTTAAGATATCGGTACCCTGCGGTCCAATCCGAACGACATGGGCGACACTTTGAGCAAGGGAGCAAACTGAAGGCGTTTCCATTCGTTGACACGCACCTTGCGAAGCACCTCTCGCACCAATTCGGGATCGTGACCTTCTTCCACGATTTCGTCGAACGACAGCTCTTCCTCGATATGCAAGTTCAGTATGGTGTCCAGCACTGCATAGTCTGGCAGAGAGTCACTGTCCTTCTGTCCCGGGCGCAATTCGGCAGACGGAGCCTTGTCGATGCTGTTGCGCGGGATGATTTCGCGGTCGCGGTTGATCCATTCCGAGAGCTCATAGACTTCGGTCTTGTATAAGTCGCCAATAACCGAGAGCGCGCCGCAGCTGTCGCCATAAAGCGTGCCATAGCCCATAGCAGCCTCGCTCTTATTGGTGGTATTGAGCAAGATAGCGCCGAATTTGTTGGCATACGACATCAGGATGGTACCACGGATGCGTGCCTGCATGTTTTCCTCGGTGACATCCTCGGCACGTTCGCCAAAGACGGGCTTCATGGTTTTCTTCAGCGTCTCGAAACAGTCGGCAATGGGGACAATATCGTAACCGATGCCCAGATTGTGGGCCAAGTCTTCGGCATCTTTGACAGAATGGTCTGTAGAATATTGTGAAGGCATCAGAATGCCATGCACATTCTCCGGACCCAACGCCGCCACCGCCAAAGCACAAACCAGTGCAGAGTCGATACCGCCGCTTAAACCCAACACCGCACGTTGGAAGTGATTCTTGCCAAAATATTCCTGCAAGCCCATGGTCAGCGCCTTGTAGACCAGCTCCACCGCTTCAGGTTTCTCATCCTCACACGATGAGAGCAGTTGCAAATCCACACTCTGGCTGTATGCTTCAAAATAGGGGAATTGGCACAACACAGAACCTGCCGCATTGAGCGCCATACTGCCACCAGCATAAAGGAAAGAGCCCTCACCGCCTACACGGTTGACAAAAACCAACGACGCATTAAGGTTTTCAACGATTTTATGCATACGGTAACGGATACTGTAAGGCTTCTTGTAATCAAACACATTGCAGCCACAGCAGATAATCATATCGGGTTGCTCGCTATGGCTCTTGGTGAGTTCCTTCAAGTCCTCGTAGAAGCCGATGGCAATCTGTTGCCCCTGATAGTTGACCATCTGAACGCCTTCGCCACGGACGAAATACTTTTGCTCGTCGGGAGCCAGATATTTCTTGGTGATAATGGCACGGATGGCGTTGTTCTGGACAAAGACAATGGCATTGCAGAGCCCCTTGTCCTGAATCTGAAGCGGCATGCCGATCAGAAAGGCCTTGTGCTCGGAATGTTGTATACACTCTTGCAAGACAGCCTGAGCCCGTTTCTGGATATCGGTATAAGCCACCGATCCGAACAGCGGGTAACCGCAAAGGGTGCAAGCGGGAAAGACCGTAAGCAAGGAGTCTGCCGCTTGCGGTGAATCGATTTCTTCAAGAATCCATTTCAGGTTTTCCTCGGGATTGTTGGTGATGATGTTGTGTTGTACAATATGGACGTTCATGGTTTTATTAAAGGGTTTGAAAGGTTGAGATGCTAAAAATTCGAATACGGATCAGGGCTTTTGTCAAGCGAAGAGGGAGCGGAAAGCCTCTTCGATGACAGAGACTTCCACTATTTCAAGGTTAAAACGTTTTTTGTTGATGTTGCGGGCGTTGTACTTGGAGATAAAGATTTTCTCGAATCCCAGCCGATCCGCCTCGGCAATGCGGTGTTCCACACGGCTCACCGGACGCACTTCGCCGCTCAGTCCCATTTCAGCAGCGAAACAATAGCGCGGCGAAATGGGGATATCGACATTGGACGAAAGGATGGAGCAGGCAACAGCGAGGTCGATGGCAGGGTCGCTGACACGGATGCCACCGGCAATGTTGAGGAAGACATCCTTGGCGCCCAACTTGAAGCCGCAGCGCTTCTCTAGTACCGCCAACAACATGGAAAGCCGACGGAAATCGAACCCGTTGGCGTTACGCTGCGGAGTACCATAGACCGCCGAGCTGACCAACGACTGTACCTCGATAAACATCGGCCGTGCCCCTTCCAAGGTGGCGGCGACAGCAGCGCCACTGAGATTCTCGTCACGTTGCGAGAGGAGGAATTCCGACGGGTTGGCGACTTCACGCAGCCCGTCGCCCTGCATTTCGAAAATGCCGATTTCGGCGGTGGAGCCGAAACGGTTTTTCAGCGAGCGCAACATACGGTAGCCATAGTTGCGGTCACCCTCGAACTGCAGCACACAGTCGACGATATGTTCCATCACCTTGGGACCCGCCAAATTGCCATCCTTGGTGATATGTCCCACCAAAAGCACCGGAACAGCGCTCTCTTTGGCAAAACGCTGGAATTCGGCGGTGCATTCGCGAATCTGGGAGATGCTTCCTGCCGAAGAGTCAATATTCTCAGTACAGATGGTCTGGATGGAATCGACAATCAGCAAATCGGGTTTGACAGCATCCACATGCTCGAAGATGCGCTGCGTAACGGTCTCAGAAACCACATAACAATCACAAACGCCATTCGCTTCCTCACCGATTATCCGGTCGGCACGCATCTTGATCTGCTGCTCGCTTTCCTCGCCGCTGACGTAAAGTATACGTCGTCCGGGAATGCGCAATGCGGTCTGCAGCAGGAGTGTAGACTTTCCGATACCCGGTTCGCCGCCCAACAGCAACAGCGAACCCGGCACAATGCCGCCTCCCAGCACACGGTCGAACTCGCCGCAACCGGTAGGGATGCGGAGCGTGTCGGATGTGGAAACTTCATGTATCCGTTTCGGAGCCGATGCGCCGGCCGCGCTTTTTGCCCGAGCGGCAGCTGTAGCGGTTTTTGTGGCTTGAACTACCTCCTCCTGGAAGGTATTCCACTTGCCGCACTCAGGGCACTTGCCCAGCCAGGAGCTGGACTGGTAGCCGCACTCGCTGCAAAAGAAATAGGTTTTTGCCTTTGCCATTTGCTGTCTCTTTTTGGAAATGCAAATTTACAAAAAAATTTTTGATTGAAACACAGACAACAAAGCAATTAACCTAAAAAACTATCTAACAGCAATTAGCATAAATTACCCATCATTTTTCACCTAGTATTTATCTTGGATAATTACTGTTCAATTGCTGATAATTGATGTTTTCTTTTGAATAGCATCAAAACTCATCCATCACTTTGTCGACACGGTAGAGTTTGTCGCCACGGTGGAGCGGTTCCGTTGTAGCGAAACTGAAGCGATCGCCTTGTCGCACTTCGGGGACTGGATCGCGTTCCAGTCGCAACTCGTCGACAGTGGCGCGATAGACTCCTGTCGTCTCACCTATCACCATGATCTCGTCGCCCGGACGGAGTGTTTCGGCTGTCTGCATCAAGGCTTCGGCAACAGAGATACGATTGAAATAGTTTTTAATCAGACCCAGATAGACCTTGTTTTCGGTGGCTTGGGAACCATAGCGTTCACTCCATTCGCCCATTTTGCGACCCATGTAGTAGCCGTCCCAGAAACCGCGGTTAAACACGGTCGCCAGTCGCTGTTTCCAACCGGCGATGCGTTCCTGCGTATAGCTGCCGTCGGCGATAGCCTGGACCGCCTCCTTATAACACGCTGTAACCGTTTTCACATAGTCGGCACTGCGTCCACGACCTTCAATTTTCAACACCCGCACACCGGCTTTGACCACCTTGTCGAGGAAATCGATGGTGCAAAGGTCTTTGGGCGACATGATATACTTGTTGTCGACCACCAGTTCCATGTCCGATTCCAAGTCTTTGACCAGGTATTCGCGGCGACAGAGTTGCAGACAGGCACCCCGGTTGGCGCTATAGTTGTAGTTGTCGAGTGAAAGATAGCATTTGCCGCTCACCGACATACAGAGGGCACCGTGGGCGAAGACCTCGATCTGCACCAGTTCTCCTTTGGGACCCCGGATGTCGTTGTCGCGGATAAACTGCGTAATTTCCGCCACCTGACGCAGCGGCAGTTCACGGGCCGTCACCATCACGTCGGCAAACTGCGCAAAGAAACGCACCGCCTCAGTGTTGCTGATATTGCACTGGGTGGAGATATGCACCTCCACATCCTTGCTACGGGCATAGGTGATGACCGCCATATCGCTGGCGATAATGGCACTCACTCCTACCCTTTTCGCCGTGTCGACGAGCTGGTGCATCTCTTCGATTTCATTATTATAGATAATGGTATTGACCGTTAGGTAGGTACGTACTCCTGCCGCATGGGCTATGGAACAGATACGTTCCAAGTCGTCGAGCGTGAAGTTCGCCGCCGAACGTGAACGCATATTGAGGTTCCCGACACCGAAATAAACAGCATCGGCACCCGCCTGGATGGCTGCCGTCAAACTCTCATACGAGCCGACAGGCGCCATAATTTCAATCTTGTTCTGCATAATGAACACATAACGCCTGCGGAAACAAAATATTTTATCCACCAGAACAAAACGTTTCAACAAGACAACCGTTCGATGGCTGAAAAAGCACTGTCCCCTATCTGACGACAATAGGTAAAGATGAAAATAATCTTAAAAAATGCGACATTTAAAGAAAAAATGAGTATTTTTGTAGTTTGGTTCAACTTAACGTGCTACTACATATACAATATATCTAACTAAAAACCAAACTAATAAAAAAAAGAGGGAGAAGGGAATTGAGAGAAAAAAACAAAATAAAAGCTTTGATTTTGCTGCTTTTTATGGTGGCATTGCTACTGCCTAACCTCACACAAGGGCAAACAGAGATTTCATCCCTTTCCAGCATCGGCAACAGTGGTAACTATAAAATCACTCAGGACATCGATGCAAGCGGCTTCTCGTCGAGCATAGCCAGTTTCAGCGGCACCCTCGAGGCAGCCATCAATCCCGCCACCAAGATGCCTTATCGCATCACGAATCTTTCCGTACCTCTTTTCACAACCCTCACAGGAACAGTCAAGAACCTGGTGATTGACCATGTCAACATTACCAGTGGCGATGCCTCAGGCAACACTGGTGCCATTGCCTGTACAGCTAACGGTTCTGCCCGCATCTATAATGTCGGCATCCTCGGCGGTTCTGTCGAAGGCAGCAACGATGTTGGTGGCATCGTGGGCTTTCTTGACGGAGAGGCGCGTGTGGTCAACTGCTACAGCTACGCCGACATCACCGGCGGCGACTCCGTCGGCGGCATCGTCGGCTACAACAAGGTCGCCACCGCAAGCAACAACCTCAAGACGATGGTCTTCGCCTGCATGTTTTATGGCGATATCACCGGCGGCACCAAGAAGGCTCCCGTCTACAACGGTCAGATTATCTCTAATTTGAGCAATAACGGAGTCAGCAACTACAACTACTTCCTCAAGGAGGCCTCCTATGTGCAGAACAGGAACATCGATGTCTACAACTGCGCTCTCTCTGCAGAGACCCGTTTCCTGCAGCGTTTCGAGTTTTTCAGGCATCTGCTCAATGGTCACCGTGCTGTGGCTGCGTGGTGGGTCAACAGCACTTCGCCCGATACTTCTGAGATTATGAAATGGGTCATGCTGCCCGACAGCATCGGAAGCGACCATCCTTATCCAATCCTTATGAAATGGGGCAAGTACCCATCTGCGGTAAACCCCGATGCCGAACATGCCGTCACAGGCAAGCCGCGCAACCAGGGCGGCAAGCTTGGCACGTTGACGGTGAATATCCAGATGGGTAGCGGCGGTGCCCAGTTCGCTCAGCCCGGTGGCGCTGCCATCACCACCTCGAGCCTCACCCTCAACATCACCGACAAGGACACCGCACATTTCAACTTCAACTACT
>CAMIVE010000002.1 GCA_946401725.1 uncultured Bacteroidales bacterium
AAGGATGAAGGGATTGTCATAGGTGCATTCCATCTTCTCGGTGTCGGTAACGAAATAGGGGCTGATGTAGCCGCGATCGAACTGCATACCTTCGACCACCTTCACGTTGGTGTCGATACCCTTGGCGTCCTCGATGGTGATGACACCGTCCTTGGTCACTTTCTCCATAGCCTCGGCGATGATGTCACCGATGGTGCTGTCGTTGTTGGCGCTGATGGTGGCCACCTGACGGATCTTGGCGATATCGCCGCCCACAGCCTTCGACTGGGCTTTCAGGTCCTTCACGATGACGGCAACAGCCTTGTCGATACCGCGTTTAAGATCCATCGGGTTGGCTCCGGCGGTAACGTTCTTCAGACCGGTGTTCACGATGGCCTGTGCCAAAACAGTGGCGGTGGTGGTACCGTCGCCAGCCTGGTCGTTGGTCTTAGAGGCAACCTCCTTCACCATCTGGGCACCCATATTCTCGATACCTTTCTCGAGCTCGATTTCCTTGGCAACGGTCACGCCGTCCTTGGTCACCTGCGGGGCACCGAATTTCTTGTCGATAACAACATTGCGGCCTTTGGGACCGAGGGTTACTTTCACTGCATTGGCCAGCGCGTCAACACCTTTGCGAAGCTGTTCGCGGGCATCATTATTGAAAACTATTTCTTTTGCCATTTTAATATTCCTTTCTGATTTTTTTAGGACTTATAGGACTATAGGACTTATAAGTTTTTTTGCTAAAAATTTAAATTATTGCGTAGATGTCGCTTTCTTTCATAATCATATAGACGGTGCCGTCGATATTGATCTCTGTGCCGCTATACTTGCCGTACAGCACTTTGTCGCCGACTTTCACGGTCATCTCGTGATCCTTGGTGCCTTTTCCGACGGCAACCACTTTGCCGCGCTGCGGCTTCTCTTTGGCGGTGTCGGGAATAATAATTCCAGAGGCGGTCTTCTGCTCTGCCTCTGCCGGTTCAATCAGAACTCTGTCTGCTAAGGGTTTAATCTTCATGATGTGTATGTTTTTTAGTTATTATTTTTCTTGCTCTCTTGCGAACTGCCTTTTCATACAGTTTCCACAAGAACGTTTTCCCCTCAATCAACAACCGTGCCAAAACGTCACAAACTGACAGCGTCTGTCATATTCTGACACTTTGTCAGACCTATGACAGCCGCAAATACGACACATTTGCATATGAATTATGCCGGAAATCCATTTCTTCATGTCGCCAGCAACACTTCTATTGTAATTTCAAAAAAGCCTACGATAAAATATTTTTTTTCCATTAAAACCTTTTGCTTATCTTTGCAAGATTATTCACACCTATTATATAATAGGTATATATTTGTAATATAGAACAATATTAATCGATGAGAAAAATTGTCTCCTATATCATATCCCATCTGCGCATCGTCTACCTGGTGTCGGTGATGGCTGCAACGGTGGCGCTGATCCTGATTATGTTTCCCAACGACTACCAGCGGGTCCAGTACGACCATTCGGTCGGCTCCTTCTGGCACGGCGACGATCTCTACGCCCCTTACGACTTCCCTGTGATGTTCTCGCAGGACAGCATCAAGGAGAAGGCTGAGCATATCAAATCGGCATCCACCTATTACTTCACCATCGACTCCTCCGCCCGCAACACCGCCAACGCCTCGCTGGCTACGCATCACCTCACTCCGCTACACAATGGCATTGTCCGACAATCCATCCAGCTGGCCTATAACGCCCCAGGCTATACCAATCTCGACGAAGATATCAAAAAGCATCCGGTCATCCTCCTCAACGGCAATGTGGGTCATGAGGTCGACCCCGCCAATATCATCACCCCCGGCGACATCCGCGCCTTTGTTCGTCAAAGCCTCACCGACTCCGCCGCCGCCACACAGCTCGCCACGTTGATCGTAGACTCTATCCTCACCCCTTCCATCGTCTTCGACCCTAACCGCACACATCTCGAACTCGACAGCCGCTTGTCCCAGACCCGCACCTCGTCACGTATGATTCAGCAAAACGAACGCATCGTGGCCAAAGGACAGCATATCGACGAAGAAACCGCACTGATCCTCGCCTCGCTCGAGCACGAGGAATCGCTTCGCCACTCGTCAGAATACAATAGCAGCCTCCATTACTTTGGTCAGGCGCTCCTCTGCATCATCGCCTTCGTGGCACTTTACATCTTCCTTAAAAATATCCGTCACCCCATGCTGGACGACATCAAGAAAGTGACTTTCGCTTTCTTTATCGTCATCTTCATCAGCGCGGTGGTGGCTTTGCTGGTCCGTACACATCCCGATCTGGTGCTGCTCGCTCCCATCTGCATGGTGCCTATCCTTATGCGCATCTTCTTCGACATGCGTGTGGCGCTCTACATCCATATCGTCGCCGTCATCATCATCGGCAACATGGTACCCAACAGCTACGAATTCATCTTTTACCAGCTGGTGTCGGGCATGATGTCCATCATCTCTGTGCGCAATTTTGAGAAACGCAGCAACTTCTTTGCTGTCGCTCTGGTCATCTTCTTCACCTATTCGATTATCTATGTCGCCGGCGTGCTGAGTACCGACACCTCCTTCGCCTCCATCGATCCCAACCGATTCCTGATTTTCTTCCTCAACGCCATCCTGACGCTCCTTTCCTACCCACTTATCTTCTTATTCGAACGCATGTTCGGCATGACCACCAACCTCACCCTCATGGAAATCTCCAGCACCAACACGCCCGCGCTGCGCGAACTCTCGCAGAAGGCGCCCGGTACTTTCCAGCACTCCATGCAGGTGGCCAACATCTCGGAAGACATCATCAACGAAATCGGCGGCAACGCACTCCTGACCAAAGTGGGAGCGCTCTACCACGATATCGGCAAAATCAACGCCCCGCTTTACTTTACCGAAAACCAGAACAACGGATTCAACCCCCACGACAACCTCGACTACGAGGAGTCGGCACGCATCATCACACAGCACGTGCGCGACGGCATCACGCTCTCCAAGAAATACCGACTGCCTGAAGAGGTCTGCGACTTCATCCGCACCCACCACGGCACTACGGTGACAGGCTACTTCTACGCCCAGGCCAAACTGCACAACCCTGCAGAGGAAATCAACATCAGCGACTTCCGCTACATGGGTCCCACTCCTTTCTCGCGTGAGACCGCCGTAGTGATGCTGGTCGACTCGGTAGAGGCGGCCTGCAAAAGCTTGAAAAGCCACGACAAAGATTCGATAGACATGATGGTGGACCACATCATCGACGACAAGATAAAACTAAACCAGCTGAACAACTGTCCGCTGACGCTCAACGACATCAACCACATCCGCACCCGACTGAAAGATCAGATGATGAGCATCTACCATGTCCGCATCTCCTATCCCGTCGTCAAGTGAAACGAAAACAATAATTCAGACCCAACATCTTTAAACTTTAAACATTACCCCTTTATAATGAAAAAGACCCTTACCCATGTGGCAGCAATCGTGATTATGCTGATTGCCTCCTGTATTTACTTTTTACCCGCCCTCCAGGGCGATGTCATTTACCAAGGCGATGCATTGAAAGCCGACCAGATGGCTTACCAGCAGCGCGCCGTCGCCGATTCCACGGGCACTATCCCCAACTGGAACCCCTCCATGTTCGGCGGCATGCCCGGCTACCAGACCGCCGTCGAGGCGCCCAAATCGGTCTTCACCCCCATCAAGTCGATTCTCATCATGCGACCCATGGGTCTGGAGCGCAACATCGGCATCCTCTGGCTCTACCTCATCGGCTTCTATATCGCCATGCTGGCATTCGGCTGTAATCCGTGGCTCTCGCTGTTCGGCGCCCTCGCCTTCGGACTGGGCAGTTACAATATCATCATCATCGAGGCCGGCCATATCACCAAGGCATGGGCCATGTCGATGATGGCGCCCGTCCTGGCGGGCATGATGCTCTGTCTACGCGCCATCGTCGCTGACGAAGAAAGGAAATGGCGCATCAACTGGAAACGCATGGTATGGGGTGCCATCCTCTTCACGCTGGCACTGGGTCTGCAGATCACCTTCAACCATATCCAGATCACTTTCTACACCGCCATCGGCTGCGTCGTGATGGGTATCACCTATTTCGTCTACGCCCTGCGCCAGAAATGGTTCAAGCAGTTCCTCACCGTGGTGGGCATCCTCGTTGTCGGCGTCCTCTTCGCCGTCGGCGGCAACTACCGTCACCTCACCGTCAACCAGGAATACGCCAAAGCCACCATGCGTGGCGGCAGCGAAATCACCGTCAAGCCGCACGATATCGGAGAAGAAGACGCGGCGAAGAGCGAAGCTACCCAGAGCGGCGGTCTCGATATCGACTACGCCTTCAGCTGGAGTTACGGCATCGGCGAGACGTACACCATCCTTGTACCCAACGCCTTGGGCGGCGGCTCCGGCGAGAACATGGCCGACGACAGCGAATGGGTCAAACAAACGCACATGCCACAGGCGCCTCTTTACTGGGGCGACCAGCCCTTCACCTCGGGTCCCGTCTACTTCGGTGCTATCGTCATCTTCCTCTTCGTCCTGGGATGCTTCGTGGTGAAAGGTCCCGACCGCTGGTGGCTGGTCATTACGACGGTGATCGCCATCATCCTCTGCTGGGGCCGACACTGCATGCCTGTCAACGAGTTCCTCTTCAACCACCTGCCGCTCTACAACAAGTTCCGCACCCCCTCCATGGCACTCGTGCTTGCCAACGTCACCATGACCATCATGGCGACCCTCTCGCTGAAAGCGCTCATCGATGCCGTCGCCAGCAAGAAAGAGAGTGCCTCCAAGACCGACAAGGCTGCCCAGAAGAAAAACAATCCCGTCGAAGACTACGACAGCCGCAAACGGGCCACACGCACCCTTTGCTACGCTGCTGCCATTACCGGCGGCATCCTGGTACTGGGCATGATCTTCGGCGCCACCAACCTCAAATACACCGGAGTCGACAACGACAACAACACCAAACAGCAATACATCGCAGCCATCCAGCAACAAGGGGCCACCCCCGACCAACTGGCCCAGTGGGAATCCGTCATGTGGCCCCAATGGCAGAAAGCGCTGCAGGCTGACCGCAAATCGGCCTTCATGTCCGACTCGTTCCGCTCCCTCGTTTTCGTGGCGCTCGCCTTCATCGTCCTCTGGCTCATGACCAGCGGCAAAATCAAGAAGCCTACCCTCGCCATCGTACTGCTCACCATCATTTGTGTCGCCGACCTCTGGGCCGTCGACCGCAGGTATCTCAACAAAGAGAGTTTTACCGATGCCTCCAAACTGAAATTCCGCCCCTCCCAGACCGATGCGCTGCTCGACCAGACAGCAGCGGCCAACGGAGACCGCGACTATCGCGTATACGACCTCACCGTCAATACGTTCAACGACTCACGCCCCAGTGCGTTCCACAACCAGATTGGTGGCTACAGCCCCGCCAAACTGCGCCGCTACCAAGACCTCATCGACTTCTATATCGGAAGCCAGAAATTCCATGACTATTTCAGAAACGCCATCAATCCCGCCGCGCTTATCCAGGACAACAACGGGGTGTCGACCACCGTCTCCTACCCTGTGCTCGACATGCTCAACACCCGCTACCTGATGGTCTCCCAAGGCAACCAGCCAGTTCCGCTGCGCCGCACTACCGCTCTGGGAAGCTGCTGGCTGGTCGAGAATCTGAAACTCGTCCCCGACGCCAACGCAGAAATACTTGCACTGAACGATTTCAACCCCTACACCACCGCCATCGTCGACCAGTCGCAGTGGAACGACGCGGTGAAGGACTTCAAACCCGCTCAGCGTGACAGCGCCGAGTTCATCAAGCGTACCCACCGCTATCCGCAGACACCCGACAGCCTCTTCTACGAAAGCCACACCAATGGTCAGCGGCTGGCTCTCTTCTCCGAGGTCTTCTACGCTCCCGACTGGCATGTCTATATCGACGGCAAACCCGCGGAATACCTGCGCGCCGATTACATACTGCGCGCTTTGATGCTCCCCGCCGGCGACCACAAGATTCTCTTCGTCAACGAGGCTCCCACGCTCCACAAAAACGACACCCTCTCACTCATTGTCGGCATCGTCATGCTTCTCCTTATGGCTGGCGCTCTCGTCCTCGTCTACCGCAAGAAAACCGAGAAGGAAGCTTAGTAATAAAAGGAAGTTAAAATGGACAACATAAAATATCTCATCCTCGGTGCCGGTATCAGCGGACTCGCTTTCGCCTACGAAAAACGGGACAGCGACTGGCTGGTGCTGGAAAAAGAAAGCCACCCCGGCGGTCTCTGCCAGTCCTTCTACGCCCCGGGCTTCGTATGGGACGTCGCAGGACACTTCTTCCATTTCCACTCCGACAAAACCAAACAATTCGTCAAGGAGATGCTCGAGGGGGTCGAACTCTGCAACGTGACGAAATGCGCCAAGATATTCTATGCCGACCGGTACATGTCGGCTCCCTTCCAGTACAACATCCACCAACTGCCACCCGACGAGTTCATGCAGTGTCTCACCGACCTCTACTTCGCAACGGAGCCTCAGGGCAATGTCTCTTTCAAGGAGTTTGTCCGCCAAAAATTCGGTCGCGGCATCTCCGACAAGTTCCTCATCCCCTACAACGAGAAACTCTACGCCTGCGACCTCGACGAACTGGAACGCGACTCCATGGGCAAATTCCTACCCAAACTCTCTTTCGACATGCTGATGACTTTCTACCGCGGTCAGAAAGGCACCACCTACAACGACTTCTTCCTCTACCCACGCGAAGGAACCATGCAGCTCATCAACAGCTACATGAATCGTCTCGACACCAGCCGTATCCACCTCGGTGAGGCTGCCATATCCATTGACACCGACAATAGAACTGTTCACACCGAGAAAGGGGATTATCATTACGAACACCTTGTCTCCACCCTTCCGCTCAACAACTTCATGCGGATGGCCCGGACGGGCAAGCCCGACCTGCTCCACTCCAACAAGATTCTGATTCTCAACCTCGGTTTCGATCTCCCCAGCCGCGACAAAGAGGTCAACTGGATCTACTTCCCCGGCGACGAGGTCTTCTACCGCGTGGGATTCTACAACAACATCGCACCCCGTGAGAAAATGAGCCTTTACGTCGAAATCGGCTGCCGAAGCGACGAGACTATCGATATAGAGAAAATGCTGGAACGGACCCTTGTCGACCTTAAACGGGTGCGTATCGTCGACGAACACCGTCTCGAGAGTTACCATCCCGTCATTGTCGAACCCGCCTACGTCCATATCTCCCAACAGGGCAAGGCTGAGACCGACTGCGTCATCAAAGAAATGCAGTCACGCAATGTCCACATGGTGGGCCGCTATGCCCGTTGGGAATACTCCGCCATCGACGACTCCATCGAACAGGCGCAGGAACTCTCAAATATTATTTAAAAAAGCCTCTCTCAAACCACCTGGTTGGTCTTCCTGACATAGATGGGGATAAGCTTCAAGGCGACTCCCTTGCAGCGGCGCAGCAGGAAATCCAGCGCCCGAAGGCTGCATTTCTTGCGGTAATAGGGATTCCGTCTGTAGTCCGGCACCTGACATAGCAATTCGCCCCTTATCTCCTCCAATGTCTGCTTCTTCGGCTCGGTCGAATTGCTCACATAGTTGAACACCGAACTGAAATAGCCTTTTTTCAAGTAGATGAAATCCACTTCGTTCTTGTAGGGTTCATACACCCCATGAGCCTTCAGGTATTCCATCAGCGAGCGGAACGTAGCCAGTCGTTTCTGGTACTTCACGCTATCCTTCGTGGTGGTCACCGAACCGGGACGTATCATGTAATGGTAGAAAGGCTTGTCGACATGCGCCATCGACTGCGCAAACAGCAGCGCACCAGTGATGAAGAAACTGTCGTCGGCACTCCGCGACTCAGGGAAACGGATCTCCCCTTTCTCCACCATCTCGCGCCGGTAGATATAGGTCGAGAACATCGACACATAGTGCGTCAGAAAGTACCGTTTCGTCTCCTCTGTCATTTTGCCTGAAGGAATATCCGGATTTTTCAGTATCTCCGTCGGCTGCCCGTCGGTATAGTCTTTCGAAATCTGACAGAAGCAGAGATCACATCCTCCCTGCCCTTTCGCCTCTTTGTACAGCGATTCGAACATGTCGGGCTCCACCCAGTCGTCACTGTCCACAAAAGCCAAGTACTCGCCTTTGGCATAGGGAATGGCATAGTTACGCGCCATCCCCGCTCCCATATTGTGCTCGGGCCGCAGGAAGACAAACTGATCCTTCCGCGAATGGTCGGCAACAAGGCGCTGCACCAACTCGATACTGTTGTCCGGTCCATGGTCGTCCACAAAGAGGAACTCCATCTCCTGCAACGTCTGGTCAAGAAGCGACTGTGCACATTTCTCTATATATTGGGCCACCCCATAGACGGGTAGAATCACTGATACTTTTACCATGGTTTTGTTGATAGGTTAATATGTTGATATGTTGATAGATCTTATTCTGCACCCAATCCTTCATAGGTTCGCGTCTCCTCCTTCACATTGGCCTCGAGCGACTGACGAATCATCGACTTCAGACGTAACACCTCATTGTCCACCTCACTACGTTTCGCCGGACGGTACAGATTCTTGTACCTCAGTTTGGGCGATAGGTCGAATTTGAGTTTCGGCATGGTGCCATAGACATCCACCGCCAATCGCACCGGTAACGGGGTCTCCACCAGCTCCACATGGTAGTCATAGTTGTTGTCCAGATTATGGCGTCCTTCAGCCACTATCTGATACTTGTGGAGTGACAACAGGAACGGATAGACCTCCAACTCGTTGCGGAACACAGTCATGGCGACATCCAGGCTGTCTACACGCATCTTCGAGTCTCCATCGCGCCAGTCTTTGAGCTTGAGCAACTTGGCAATCTTGTCGATATCCTTGTTGTCCAGCACTACCAGGTCCTGACCTGTCAGAGCAGCCGCTGCACGCAGGGTGCTCATCTTGGGTTTGTAGAAAGCATTGACGTAGGTCTCCGCACAGAGGTGGAAATCGGCGGCGCCTTCCAGATCGTTGAGCAGCGGCACCAGTGTGTCGACGTAAGGTATCATGTCGATCAGTTCCTGTATGTTGATGTCCAGCAGATGGAAGTCCATACCCACAAAGATATGGTTCACACGTGGGGTCTTGTACATACCTGTCAGCTGCATCCTCGCCGCCTTGCAGACAAAACCCACCTGGTTCAACACGGCGACACCGTCACGGATACGCACATCGCCCGCCACCTCACGCAAATCATTTTCAAAGGCTGTCGCCTCTTTGATGCGCGTATGCAGAGTGAAGTCCACATCCTTCGGTACTATGAAAGGATGCGCCGAAGTGTCCACTTTATCCTCCTCACGCTGTTTCGCCAAGGTGTCTTCGTCTGTACCCATGCCGCTGAATACCTCCAGCAGGTCGTCCACATTTGTATAGTTCGACGTGAGGTACAGGTCGCCTTTCAGCATCGCCTCATGGCTCAACCATTTCTCCAATCCGGTAACCGCACCGCTCAGATAAATGTCCGAATTGCCGAACACCACATTGGCACTCGATATCTCGCAGCGTTCCGGTTTGTAGTTGAATTTGATATCGGGGATCTGTACCAGGTAGTCAACCTGCGCCATATCGATATAGCCTCGCTTGAAATCCACATCGAGATTGGGAGACCATTGCTGCAACGCATTCGATTTGGACGGGTCGTAATTGGCGCCGCCTTTGACAGTGAGGCCGGCGAGGTCTACCTTCATGCTGTCGCTCACCTTGCAATGCAACGCTTCACTGGTCATCTCTATCTTGTATTTCACCCGCTCTCCCTTCTTGTCTACCGGCATCATGGCGAACAGTCCTTTGGGATGGGTTATCTGGGCCTGCAACGAATCCATTGTGCCGTTGAGCGACGCAAAGTCGAAATCGCACACCACACGGAACGGTTGGTCGCTATCGAAGACATCCGATATCGCCACTTTCAGCTTCGTCTTACCCAGCGAACCGTCAATCACCTGGTTGGGCAATTGGGCCGAGATATTGCTGCAGTCTATGGTGGCCGACAGCAATTCGTCGAAAAGACCTTTCTTCATCGCCGTGGGCAGATTGACATTAATAATGGCATCCGGTATCTGTGCAAAGATGGTGTCATAGGCGACATCGATATCTTTCAACCCTATCTGGCCTGTCATTTGCATGTTTTTGAAATCGCTCCGCTGCAATTGGTCCATATTCGTTTTGGCATGCAAATTAAGTTGTGCACGCCCACCCAACCGCATATTCAAATCACTAGGCATCATTGCTTTGGCATCGGCCAGATAAATATTTCCTTTAACCTGTGCATCGGTATACATCTTGTCTAACAAATCGTCCACCTTACCCGATACTTCAAGATAATTCCGTCCCGAAAACGCCGACAGTTTTGTCACCTGAACGGACGACACCTCTCCGCTGTTCAGGTTGAGATCGGCACTGATATCAGCATTGATGTTGGAGAAAGCATACGGCACGATGGTTTTATCGTAAAAGCGTCCGTCGCTAAGTTTCAGGTTGGCAGTTACTTTCGGTAACAAGCTGTCACCCAGCGGACCAGCCACCGTACCCGTCACTGTGGCATCCGCATCCAGCTGCATCGTCCGTCTCCATGAGGTGAATTCTGCCGGCAGCATAGCCAACAAGGTATCTACATTCCATGCATTGGTGGCAAATCTCATGTCGAGTGTCATGGGTTTTGTATCTGATGGCAATTCCACTGCGCCGTCAAGCGAGACAGCATAGTCTTTCAACACCGCCTTCATCTCCTCCACCTGGATGTGACGCGACAGGAGATCGGCCATCACGCGTCCTTCAAGGCGGATCAAATCACCCTGCCGGGCACTGACAGCGTCATTGACATATTGCATATCGTTGAGTGCCAGCTTCCCTTGGTTGACAACCAACTTCACATTCCCATCCACCGAACGGGCTTTCTGGTCTCCATCCACCTGCAACGAAAAATCCTGCAAATCAGCTTCCACATGGCTGCTGTCTCCCGAAAGGGCGAAATTGACTCGGTCGATGAGCATATCGACTTTGGCATCGATTCCTTGTGGCGTATAGTGTCCGTCAACAGCGAGGTCTGTCTCCTTCAGGCAAGCCTTCAGCTGCGACTGGTCATCCACGTATGTGGCATTCAAACGCTTCACCCGGATAGACTTCAACGACACCAAATCAGGCATCTGAAACGGTTCCGAGGTAGTGTCAGGCGTCTCCGACGCAGGGAAGATATCGAAATTGGAGGCTCCTTCGCGGTTGGTATAGAGATTTGCCGTTGTCTGATCCAGCAATAGCTTGGTGACAACGATATTCTTGTTTTTCAAGTATTCTCTCAGGTTGATTCCCACACATAACTCCTTGACATGTGCCACCGTGTCCGAGACAGCCCCCTCCATGGGGTTGATCACAGCCACCCCTTCCACTTTCAAACCGACATAAGGAAATGTCTTGATGATAGTGAGATCCACATTGTCGAACTGTGTCTCACACAACAGATACTTGTCCGACAGCTTGTTGACAATTGATGTCAGTCGTGCGGGGGTCAGTACCAACCACATCAATACCAGTACTGAAACCACCAGCAACCCTACTACGGAAGCCAATGAAATCCAGGTGATCTTCCACCCTTTTTTCATCTTGTGCTTCTCCTTGACAGGGGCAGTATTTTCAATGGGTTGTTTTTCTTCCGTTTCCATAGTGTCAGTTCACGTGAGAATAAGTAAAGGTCTGGTCAAACCGATCCTTGTACGACAGCGTACTTTCCGTCAGTACAGTTACGGTGTACGATTTGGGGATCACGCCGCCCATTTCCATCTGGTGGTAAAGCGTCAGATTATTGGTCTCGCTGTTAAATTCCCAGGTAAACGGCTGCGCCTCGTCTTCGTTGACATCGTCCGACGTATCCCATGTCGCACCGGTACCATTGGCATTATAGCGATAGTATTCCGTACCTCTCACCCATTTGCCTATCAGCAACCCTGGATCAAACGTCGGCTTGTCATCTTGGCAGGCACCAAACAGCAGCATGCAGGCCAAAAGCACCGTCCCGCAGACAAAAAAACGCGGCAGACCGAACCTTCTATTCTCTTTTTTCATTTTTTTCAATTTACAGTTTCTTGTTTTATTGTTTCACCCCTCATGCCTTTACATAAATATCTCTGTAGCAACGACCATAGTTGTCATAGTCCAACCCATAGCCGAGAATGAAATCGTCAGGAATCGAGCGACCCAGATAGTCAATCTTGAAGTCCATCTGAAAACTCGTAGGCTTGAAGAGGAACGAGGCGATAGAGATCCCCGCCGGTTCCAGTTGCTGCAACGCCTGCAGCATCGCCTTCATGGTCAATCCCGTGTCAACGATATCCTCCACTATCACCACATGACGGCCGCGGCACTTCTCCGGAAACGGCAACTCGCTACGCACCGATCCGCTACTCTGCATGCCGATGTAGGAAGTGTATTTGACAAAGTAAGTCTCCGCATCAAAATCGAGCGCACGCGCCAAATCGGCCATAAACATAAAGGAGCCTGTCAGTGTAGGACAGAAAAGCGGATTCCTCTCTTTCAAGTCGCGCGAAATCTCAGCAGCCATACGGGCCACCTCTTTCTGTATTTCCGATTCCGGCATATACAACTTGAAGTCTATGTCGTTTACACGAATCATCATAGCAAAAATCAAAAAAAATCCGTTTTCCGATTCCTGTTTACTACTCTTCCTCCGGTTCTTCAACCGAGTCAAGCACCAGTCGGAACCCGTGGAAACCGTAGCCGTAATCCGGATGATACCAGCTGCGGTCCGATACGGTACAACCCCACGAAGGACTGTTCAAACAACCACCACGCAGAATGCGGCTGTCGCCATGCTTGGGGCCCCTGGGATTAGTTTGCGCTTCTGCCGTATAGGCCTCATACCAGTCGGAACACCACTCCCACACATTGCCGG
The DNA here is from genome assembly GCA_946401725.1 of uncultured Bacteroidales bacterium. GTDB lineage: Bacteria > Bacteroidota > Bacteroidia > Bacteroidales > P3 > Colimorpha. The sequence goes on from CAMIVE010000002.1 coordinate 12,973, forward strand.
CCATATCGTGAAGACCCAATTCGTTGGCTTTCTTGCGACCCACCGGATGGGTGATATTTCCAGAATTCATACCGTACCACGCCACCGAACCCGGATCGCCGTCCTGTCCCGGGAAAACACATCCCTTGCTGAGATTGCCCCCACGGGCGGCAAATTCCCATTCCGCCTCGGTAGGCAGACGGAAACGGTAACCCGTCATCTGCGACAGACGGGCGATGAACATCTGTGCATCGTTCCATGACACCTGCTCAACCGGCAGACTGTCGTTGTATGTCCATTGGGAAGGATTGTTGCCCATCACCGTTTTCCACAGGCGTTGGGTCACCTCGAATTTACCCATGTAAAAACTATCCACCGTCACCTTGTGAACAGGGAATTCGGCTTCATAATTATGCTTCGCGCTCCCCGGACGGGTGCAGCCCATGGTGAATGTGCCACCCGCCACTGGCATCATGCGGAACTTCATGTCGCCCACCTTGATGTCGACCGAACCGTCGTCCACCTCCACAGAAAAGCGAATCAGCGTGTCTGCAGCATTGTATCCGGTCGAATCGGGTTCATAAGGCAGAAAACGCAAATCAGGAAGGTCGTAAACGATGATCTTCTTCCCTTTGCCCGCCTTGATATCCTTTCCAATGTCACCACTCATATTCTGGATATAATCGCCATAGTAGCGACCCCCGTCGATACTGACACAGACGCGAATATTTGCCGCTTTCGAAAGATCATAGGTGATGGTCACCTCCTTGTCGACACGTACAAAAGAGACATTCGTAATGTTTTGCGCACCCAACAGTCCGCAAAAAGAAATAAAGAAGCCTATTAAAACTTTATTTTTCATACAATTACAGAAAATCAACTCCAAATAGTAATTATGCAAATTTACACATAATTATTGAATTTCAAATAATAAGTAACGATTAAAAATAAAGTTGTAACGATTATCACACACAATCAATTGATTTTGTGACAGTATTTTTAAAACTTAAAAAACCAAAAACGGTCCTATTGTTTTTTACCCCTTACCCGTCAAACAATACCGTTACCTACGGTTTGATATGAATATCAATTGTACGGTTGGAAGGTCTGGTGTTGAGGTGATAACGCATGGTGCAGTTGGCCTTCTGTAGTCGACGGATGAACTCGGGATTAGACCGCTGCAGCCACGACTCATAGAGAATCCGGCCCATAGCCTCCTCACTGACAGGATTCCCCACCTCAAGTGCAGGGAAAAAAGCCTCATCCAAATTGATATAAAACACCACTTCGTCCCCCTCCAGACCTACCGAATCTGCCACAAGTCCACGACTGATTGTCAACGGCATAAAATCATTGACCGACAACACCTCCTGTTTCAGTTCCGTCCTATGGGAGCATGCATCCAAAAGAAGCACCGACAATAGGGATATAAAAAATACGATTGGGGATTTCATAGTCCCTCCGACAGTTATAGGCTGATCAGAGACCGGCCGAATAATACTGGATTTGTTCGGCAATCTTGTCGAGCGCCGGACGCAGCTTCGGCTTGATCATCATGGAGACCATCGGATTGCCCCCTTCGATTTCAGCCCGTACACAAGCCTCACACGAAGTATCATCCTGTGGCATAATACTCAACACAAAACGGAAAGGAACCGGCGAACCGCTGCCCGCCGCGGGAGCAATGGCTACCGAGGTATAGGGAGTACGTTCGGCGTATTGGAGCGAAAGCTGGATAAAACCGCCTACCTTGAACGAGCAACTGTTTTCGTCGGCTTCGAATTGCTCCACCTGAGGGGGCAGTAAGCGTTGGAAATTACGGAAATCACATGCAAAATTATAAAGCCGCTCAGCACTGCACTGGGCTTGCACTTTCTTCGATTCGGCGTTCATAAATAAGAAGTTTGAATAAGTCCTGCTTTTCTTGCAAACAGGCACGGTTTCATGTTATTTCATATGTTGCTCCGACCACAGCTCTGGGTTCTTGCGCCATGTCTTGAGCGACTCGAGGTCTTTCTCCATCACGTAGTCCTGATCACATGCCACTTTGATAAGAGCATCGTAGTTGGTGAGGGTGTGCAATTCCACATTGGCTTCCTTGAAATTGTCAGCTGCCACTTGAAGTCCGTATGTAAAGATGGCCACCATACCTTTGACAATACAACCCTTGTCACGCAAAGCATGAACGGCAATCAGCGAACTCTTGCCTGTCGAGACGAGGTCTTCAACCACAACGACTGTCTGGCCACTATGGATCTCGCCTTCAATCTGGTTGGTGAGACCGTGTTTTTTCTCTTCCGAACGAACATAGACAAACGGTTTACCCAACTCCTGCGCCACAAGAGCACCCTGTGCAATACCACCGGTGGCAACACCGGCAATAACATCGACATCACCGAAATTTTCATTGATTATCTCAACAAAACGCTGACGAATATACGTTCTGATTTCAGGATGGGACAACGTGACACGGTTGTCACAATAGATGGGGGATTTGCGACCCGATGCCCAGGTGAAAGGGTTCTCATTGTTGAGTTTTACAGCTTTGACTTGCAGCAGGAAAGTGCTTGTCTGTTCGGCAGTTTCGTTCATTTTTCGCTCTTTTGGGATAAAATTTTCAAATGGCAAAGATACACTTTTTTACTTTATCGTAATCAAAAAAATAATTAAAGTTTTTAACAAGGTGCATTACTCTTATCAGAATCAAGCACTTGTTTAGATATCAACCGCATGGTGGCGTAACTGTCACGGAGTGCGGCGTGCCATCGGTCCCGGTCAACCCATGCCACCTCGCTGATGCCCTCCTCCATTTGGGGCACTAAAGGTTCGTCACATGTGGCATTCATGGCAAACCAACTGGTTTGTTTGAAATGCCAGCCACCATAGAGGTTGTAGATATGATAGGTCTTCAGCAGTAGCGACCCTAAGGTAAGATGCGAAAGACCGGTCTCTTCCTCCGTTTCCCGCAAGGCAGCCTGCTGCAACGACTCTCCCGCTTCCACCTTGCCTTTGGGCAGGTCGGCACGACCATTGCGGGTCATGAGAAGCAAACGCCCGTCGGGCGATTGAACCACCCCGCCGGCTGCTTTGATGAAAATATATCGGGAATGAAGAAATTCCAACAGCCGCCGTCCGCCATCAGATGCCATACGTACTGCCACAGGACGGTTCCCTTCAGTGAGCGCATCCATGCAGCAAGACCAGTCACTGTCGTCCATCACGACAGCATTGGGGTCGGAAGGATGCTGTCCGTTACTGAAAGTCTGCAAATTACAAAACTGAAAATTGATAATCATAAGGGATGATTTTTTTGCAAAAATACGGATATTTTGCCGTTTCAATCTTTTTTTTTATTTTTGCACTTTCAAAACAGGACATTCCTCCTACCCGATTCCACATTAACAATGAGAGACTACACCTACGAAATTGCCCTCACGCTCCTGCCTGGCGTAGGCAGCCAATCGGCTCGCCAGTTGCTGGACATTACCGGCAGCGCCGAAGCACTCTTCCAAATGGGCAATAACGACCTTCGACAGCTGTTTGGCAAACACGAGGACATCATCCATGCCGTCAAGCAGCGCACCATGTTCCCCGAAGTGGAAAAAGAGTTGAATTTCATTGAGAAAAACAAAATCAAAATCCACTATTATACAGAGCCCGATTTCCCGCAACGATTGAATCGGTCTGAATGTATCGATGCCCCCATTTTACTCTTCAGCTTGGGCGACGTTGACTTGAACCCTCAGCGTGCCGTCAGCGTGGTCGGAACCCGTCGCGCCACCATGTATGGAAAAGAAATGACCCACAAACTGATCGACGGTTTCCGCAACGAAGGCATCACCGTGGTCAGCGGACTGGCGCTGGGCATCGATGCTGCCTCCCATGAGGCGGCACTGGACAACCAGCTGCCCACCATAGGTGTTTTGGCCCATGGGCTGGACAGGATTTATCCTCCCTCTAATCGTGGATTGGCCAAGCGAATGCTACAGAACGGCGGTGGATTGATCACCGAAATCAAGAGCGGGACGAATATCCTTCCCGGTATGTTTCCTGCCCGAAACCGCATAATCGCTTCGATGAGCGATGCGACCATCGTAGTCGAAGCTTCCCGGAAAGGGGGCGCACTTATCACCGCAAACATAGCCAATGGCTATCACCGAGACCTTTTTGCCGTCCCCGGTCGGGTGGGCGACAAATACTCAGAAGGGTGCAACAGTATCATTGCTGCATGCAAAGCCATCCTGATCCGTGATGCCAATGACGTGTTTTTCAATATGGCATGGGAACGGAAGTCGAAACATGAAGGCAAACAGACCACGCTGTTTCCGAAACTGGAAGGCGACGAAGGAACGGTGTTCAAAATCATCCAGGAGCACCCCGATATTTCAATGGAAGAAATACACGGTTTTTGTGACCTGTCATTACCCAAAATCGCTACGGCGTTACTGAGTTTGGAACTCAAAAACCTCTGCAGATGCCTTCCGGGGAAAATATACAAACCACTATAAATCAATTTTTAGAATTGATATCAAATAAAAAAAATAACAACAGCCTTTTTCTTTTCAAGAAAAGTAGTAAATTTGCAAACTAATTTTGACGCAAAAAAACAATTATATGGATACTCTTTGCAAAGGTAAAATTTCCCAGATTATCGGAGCCGTCATCGACGTTTCGTTCGACGACAATGTCACTTTACCAGACATCTACGATGCGTTGAGCGTGAAACGACCCGACGGAACAGAGATCATACTTGAATGTCAGCAAGATATTGGAGAGAACACGATGCGTACCATCGCCATGGACAGTACCGACGGACTGCAGCGTGGCATGGAGGTTGTGGCCCTGGGCGGTCCTATCTCTATGCCCGTGGGTGAAAACATCAACGGTCGTCTGTTCAACGTCATCGGACAGACTATCGACGGTATGCCCGCCCCCGAATGCGAGAAGAAATACGGCATCCACCGTGAGCCCCCGCGTTTCGAGAATCTTTCCACTACACAAGAGATACTGTACACTGGCATCAAGGTCATCGACCTCATCCAACCCTTCTTGAAAGGTGGTAAAATCGGTCTCTTCGGTGGAGCCGGCGTAGGCAAGACGGTGCTTATCCAAGAGCTCATCAACAACATCGCCAAGAAATACAGCGGCATGTCGGTGTTCACCGGTGTGGGAGAACGCACCCGTGAAGGCAACGACCTGCTGCGCGAAATGATTGAAGCCGGCGTTATCAAATACGGAGACGCCTTCCTCAAAAGCATGGAAGAAGGCAGCTGGGACCTTTCGAAGGTAGACAAAGAGGCTGTACGCGACTCCAAATGCACCATGGTGTTCGGACAGATGAACGAGACTCCCGGTGCCCGTGCCCGCGTGGCGCTGTCCGGATTGACACTGGCAGAATATTATCGCGATGGCGACGAGAAGACCGGCGGACGCGACATCCTGCTTTTTATCGACAACATCTTCCGTTTCACCCAGGCTGGTTCTGAGGTTTCGGCTTTGTTGGGACGTATGCCGTCGGCTGTGGGTTACCAGCCCACCCTGGCCACAGAGATGGGTATGATGCAGGAACGCATCACCTCGACCAAACGCGGTTCCATCACCTCTGTACAGGCTGTCTACGTGCCTGCCGACGACTTGACAGACCCCGCACCGGCCACCACCTTTGCCCACCTCGACGCACAGACGGTACTCAGCCGTAAAATCTCTGAACTGGGTATCTATCCCGCCGTCGACCCGCTCGACTCCACTTCGCGCATCCTCTCACCCGATGTGGTGGGCGAAGAGCACTACAATACGGCACAGAAAGTCAAACAAATTCTGCAACGCTACAACGAATTGCAGGATATCATCGCCATCCTCGGTATGGAGGAACTGGGCGAAGCCGACAAACTGGTCGTGAGCCGCGCCCGCCGTGTACAGCGTTTCCTGTCACAACCCTTCTTCGTGGCAGAGGCCTTTACCGGACTGCAGGGTAAATTCGTCAACATCGAAGATACCATCAAGGGCTTCAACATGATTCTGAACGGCGATGTGGATTACCTGCCCGAACAGGCATTCCTGCTGGTGGGAACCATCGAGGAAGCTATCGAAAAAGGTGAGAAAATTCTGGCTGAAACAAAGTAAAAATGAACGTTAAGATTATCAAACCCGACACAACACTCTACGAAGGCAATGCCACTTTGGTGCAGTTGCCTGGAACGGGTGGCATATTCGAAATTCTGGAAAATCACGCCCCGATTATCTCCAGTCTGGGAGAAGGGACCGTCCGACTGTTGGTCGACGGTACGGAAGAGAAGACATTCCCCATCAAAGCGGGCGTTGTAAAAGGTCAACAAAACGATATACTTATTCTTGTACAATAACGACAAAGGGTAAAGAAGGCTCCAGTTCTGCGGAGCCTTCTTCAAAATAAGCCTTTGGAAAACAATCGAAAACAAACACAAATTAAACAATATAACTTATGAAAAAAATCTTTGCTACTCTTTCAGCACTTGCGCTGCCCGCATTGTCTTTCGCAAGCGAGGCAGACTTGAAAATGCCCTCCACATGGGCAGATGCCTCCGAAAAAACCATCCTCTACTGGGGCTTCCTTATCGTAGCTCTCGGAATCCTCTTCGGGTTCTGGCAGTTCAGCAAAGTCCGCAAACTGAAAGCCCACAAGTCGATGCTTGAAATAGGCAATGTCATCTTCAAAACCTGTTCAACTTATCTGAAACAGCAGGGCAAGTTCCTCATTATCCTGTTTCTCTTCATCGGTGCCGCCATCGCACTCTATTTCGGTGTGTTGAGCGACATGAAGGCTGGTGGTGTCATTCTCGTTTTGGCATGGACCATCATCGGTATCCTGGGCAGCTACGGTGTTGCTTGGTTTGGCGTTCGTATGAACACCCTCGCCAACGCCCGTATGGCTTTCGCCTCCCTGCGTCGCAAACCGTTGGATTTGTTGAACATCCCCTTGCGTGCCGGTATGAGCATCGGCATTGTGCTGATTTGCGTCGAGCTGGTTCTTATGCTCGTCATCCTGCTCTGCATGCCTGGCGACCTGGCCGGTGCCTGCTTCATGGGCTTCGCCATCGGTGAGAGCCTTGGTGCCTCCGCACTCCGTATCGCTGGCGGTATCTTCACCAAAATCGCCGATATCGGAAGCGACCTTATGAAGGTGGTCTTCAAGATCGGCGAGGACGACCCGCGCAACCCCGGTGTCATCGCTGACTGCACCGGTGACAACGCAGGCGACAGCATCGGACCCACCGCCGATGGTTTCGAGACCTACGGTGTGACCGGCGTCGCTCTCGTTTCGTTCATCCTGCTCGCAGTGCCCGATCCCAACATCCAAGTGAAACTCCTTGTCTGGATCTTCGTCATGCGTATTCTTGGTATTGTGGCTTCCGTGCTGGCTTACTACATCAACGGCGCCATCGCCAAAGCTCGCTACAGCAAAGCCGACGATATCAACTTCGAAAAACCGCTGACCTCCCTCGTTTGGATCACCTCCATCCTCTCCATCTGCGGCACATTCCTGGCCAGCTACTTTATCCTTAAAGATGTCACCATTGTCGACAACCTCTGGTTGGCACTCTCCATCATCATCAGCTGCGGAACCCTCGGTGCTGCACTGATTCCTGAATTCACCAAGATATTCACCTCCCCCACCTCGAAACATGTCAACGAAGTGGTCAAAGCTTCCGAGCAGGGCGGCGCATCGCTCAATATCCTCTCCGGTCTGGTTGCCGGCAACATGGGTGCTTTCTGGACCGGCATCGTCTTCTTCGTGCTGATGCTCATCGCCTACATGGCCGCTACCGGTTTCGGCATCGCTCCTGTCTTCGGACCTTTCTTCACCATCTTCGCCTTCGGTCTTGTGGCCTTTGGTATGCTGGGCATGGGTCCTGTGACCATCGCCGTCGACAGCTACGGTCCTGTTACCGACAACGCACAGTCCGTCTACGAGCTCTCGCTGATTGAAGACGACATCGAAAAAACCACCAAGGAGGTGGAAAGCGAATTCGGATTCAAACCCGATTTCGAGAAAGCCAAATACTACCTCGAAGCCAACGACGGCGCCGGCAACACTTTCAAAGCCACTGCCAAGCCCGTCCTTATCGGTACTGCCGTTGTGGGTGCCACCACGATGATTTTCTCCCTTATCCTGATGATTCAGAAAGCACTGAATATCGACCCCGCCAGCATCCTCAACCTGCTGAACCCCTACAGCATCCTCGGATTCATCCTCGGCGGCTGCGTCATCTTCTGGTTCACCGGTGCTTCGATGCAGGCTGTCACCACTGGTGCCAACCGTGCCGTTGAGTTTATCAAGAACAACATCAAGCTCGACCCCAGTGCTCCTAAGAAAGCCGATACCGAGAAGAGCCAGGAAGTGGTCAAGATCTGCACCAACTACGCTCAGAAAGGCATGATCAACATCTTCATCGCCATCTTCTGCTTCGCCCTTGGTTTTGCCTGCATCTCCTCTCCTGCCAGCATCGGTGGCAACAACGCCGTCTGCCTCTTCGTCAGCTACCTGATTTCCATCGCCGTCTTCGGACTCTTCCAGGCTGTCTTTATGGCCAATGCCGGTGGCGCCTGGGATAACGCCAAGAAAGTGGTTGAAGTGGATATGAAAGCCAAAGGCACCCCGCTGCACGACGCCAGCGTGGTGGGCGACACCGTCGGCGACCCCTTCAAGGACACCAGCTCTGTGGCGCTGAACCCCATCATCAAGTTCACCACCCTCTTCGGTGTGCTTGCCATGGAAATCGCCATCGCTCCCAAGTTCCAGAGCGTTGCTCCTTGGCTTGGAATCGTCTTCATCCTCATCGCCCTCTTCTTCGTCTATCGTTCCTTCTTCAAAATGCGCATCAAGAACTGATTGAGCATATCCTAATCCTCATACCAGCCGGAGCCGCGAATTGTTTCGCGGCTCCGGCTGTTTTTTTATTACGTATTACTTTTATAAGAGCTCGCCGCAAAGATTGGTATCCTACCCAGTCACCTGAACGAGTTGATCAAGGGGAAGCGCAGTTTCACCGTAGCCCTTGCAATGGCGTTGGAGAAAGAACCAGGGATACCATATGATTCGTGGATGCAGATGCAGTACAGCTACGAACACGACTGTCTGGTGATAGCGCAACGGGAGGTGGAGGAGCAGCAGCGTACGCGCCGCGAGGACATGTGTACGCTAGTAGCCGCTGTGCTCTGATTCGACCATCACGCTTTTCGAGAAATCACATAGAGATTATAACGATACCCTCCGCTGGCTTATGGTGCCTGCGGAGGGTTTTTGTTGAAATGCGGTGGGATTTCATGCACATGCAAGGGACCTGAACACCCTTAAATGAAATAATTGTAGTGAATAACCCTATTTTTTAATGTGAAGAGGAGCCGTCACGAGTTGGCGGCTCCGATTTTAAGGCGGAGCGGATGCTCCACGCACGGTGACTTGTTTTGCCCAGCGGAGAGGAGATGGGGAGGGGTTCTCCCGCCGATTCCATTGGCGGGCACAGCGGAGGGTATGGGCGCCCGTGAACGGGCTACACCGGACGAAGGCGATAGGAACAATGGGGGCGATTGGCGAGAAAAAAGGTTGCTAAGAACTCACATATTTTTAAAAAATTTTGTCAATTCAGTTATTTGTATTACTTTTGCATTTAAAAGTAATGCAATGTAATACAGCAATGGATACAATAATTGAAAGAAAACCAACATCTTTCCGTCTTAGAACCGATCTACTGGAAAGACTGAGAAGGAATGCCGTTCGTCAAAACAGGACTCTCAACAACTATGTGGAGAGTATACTGCTCGATATTGTATACAACGAGCCCAACGACACAACCCGTGCCTCCATTGAAGAGGCGATGTCAGGCCGCAACCGCAACAAAATCTATACAAGTACCGAGGAAATGATGAATGACATTCTCAATGACAAAGGATGAAACAGCTACAACCTACTACCCAGTTTAAGAAAGACTTAAAGCGGTACAAGCATCAGCCCAGACTGCTTGCGGAGCTGAAGGAGTTGCTTGATCTGCTAATAAACGAGCAACCGATACCTGAAGAATACTTTCCTCATCCTCTTGTCGGTAATTACAAAGGTTGTCTGGAATGTCATATCGAAAGTGATTTCCTCTTGATTTGGATTGACGAAAAGCAAAATATCATAGAGTTGGTGCGACTGGGCACACACTCAGAACTCTTCGGGAAATAGCGTTTACAGCTACAATAAAAATCGGAGCCGCCAGTTGAGGCGGCTCCGATTTTTATTGCAAAATTGTGGATATTTTTCCGCAGTTATTGATATAACAAAAGCATACACGACAAGCGAAAGCAAAATGCTCCGTCCTCCTTCATGAAATTTGCCGAATTTACAAGTAGGGACTGTTATTAGCAATGCTTTTCTCGCAATGCTTACATCACTCGCGTAAGCAGGTGCAAATATACGGAAATTATCTGATACTGACACACTTTTGGGATAAGATTGTTTGTAAATATAAATAAATCAGCGATATACGCTTCGCGTTATTATATATAGAACCACTATTTATTATACTGATTTCTCTGTGTGTCGCTGGAAAATGAGCTGGGGGGGGGGAGTGAAAAGTTTGCTCCACTGCGGTCGTAGGCCGTGACCAGAGGTCAGGCAGAATAGTGAAAAGTTAAAAGTTAAAAGTGAACCTTCGGCAAGCTCAGGTACCAAGGGAAAAGTTAAAAGTGGAGGGAGTCTTCAGGAATGGGAAAAAGATTGTTTGGGAGGGCAACTTCAGAGGCAGGGTACCATGTATAACGGCAGGTAGAGGTAGTCGCCGTCTCTCTCCACGTCGCCGGTGTGGAGGATGTAGGCCTGCGCCAGATGGGTGGCGTATTTCTTGATGCATTTCGCCAGCGAGACGGTGTTAAAGCCAGTCGAGGACTTCACCTCGATGGGTGAGATATTATGCCGGCTGGTGATGGCATTCTTTGCAATGAGGAAGTCTATCTCCATGCGGTCGGCCTTGTCGTCGCGCGAGGAATTGGAATAGAAGAACAACTTGCAGCCGTTAGCCGTAAGCATCTGCGCCACGATGTTTTCCATCAGCATGCCGATATTGGCATCCAACTTGTCTTTGAGGATTTTCTGGTACAGCTGCTCGGAGACGACCCCACGCTCATCGAAAGTGTGGCTGATCATCAAGCCGGTGTCGTTCATGTAGCATTTCAGCGAATTGTCCCGCTGCTTGAGTCCCAATCCGATGCTGGGCTCGGTGGTGTTGAAAGCCAAGTTCACCATCTTGGCATCGCGCAGCCAGAAGAAGGAACTGTCGTAGTCGCGGAAACGGGCGTCCTTGTTCAGGTCCGACAGCTGGAATTTGTGCTCGTGGAGCTGCAACTGGGCGGGGATGGCCTCATAGATGGCTTTCACCTTGGGCGTATGCACACCGGCATACTGGTCAATACAGTTTTTGTAGAGGTTGAGTATCTGGCGCTTCACGCGGTCGACATCCTCGAACGAGCGGGTGTCGAGGTACTCCAGAATGGCTTGTGGCATACCGCCTACAATCATATAGAGCCGGAAATAGTCAATGATTTTGCGGTGCATAGATTGCCCCACAGGCTCCTGGGCGGCGAACTTCATGCGCACAAAATCCATCAGCGTCTCCTCGCCCATCGCCCACAGGAATTCCTCGAAGTCCATGGGTTGCATCACGATGTTCTCTTCTTCCGACGGGACGAGGTAGTCCTCTTTCTTCTCCTCCTTCTTCCGTTTCTTTTTGGCGCTCATCTGCATACCCAGCAGCGACCCCGTCTCCAAATAGTCGTAGCGGCCGTCCTCCACCAGATACTTGACAGCAGCACGGGCGGCAGGACAAAACTCTATCTCGTCGAAGACGATGATGGATTCGCGGGGATAGAGCTTGGTGGAGAAATAGGTGCTCAGGTAGGTGAAGAGCATGTCGAGATTATCCTTGTAGTTCTTGAACAGGTCTTTTATGTCGTCGCCCACCTTGAAGAAGTCAATCAAAATATAGCTCTTGTATTCCCGTTTGGCGAACTCCTTCACGATATAGCTTTTCCCCACACGGCGAGCACCCTCTATCATCATGGCAGACTTGCCTTTGCGCTTGTTTTTCCAGAGCAGCAACTGGTCATATATTTTTCGTTTCATCACGGAATCATGGTTTGTTTATTCTAAAATCTACACGAAATCAAGGTTGTATAATATTTGTTTTCTACACGAAATCAAGGGCAAAAATACGAACATTTTCTGGAATAGCGAAATTTAGCTGGTAATGAATCGGCAACCGATGCAGAACGGCAGCCAGGCGACAAGCACCTCGTACAGTTCGCTGCTGAGGATGATGAAGTCGGGCATCGTGGTGCGCAGCACCCATTACGAGGTAGAGGATCCTTTCTTCCGTCAATGGATTTACCAGAATATCATGCAATAATAATTGCGAATTTTTTCGTAACATTTCGTTAAGCCAAGAGGGAAAAAATACACAAAAAAATCAATATGTTGCATTATTTTGCAATATTTTTATTTTTCAACTGCGTTATTTTACATAATTACAATTGTACAAACTGCACTATTTTACAATTTTTAGACAATCTAACTGCGTTATATAACTCTTCCAGAGAACGGAGAGTGGGGATAAATTTTACTGTGCTTAAAGAACAACTTTTTGCACTTTTTTGTGCATATTGAAATTTATTCGTTTTTTTACAGAAATAACAATATTTTGAGGCCTGTTACGTTGTTGAATGTATAAAATACATTAAGAAATGAAAATAGCAGTTGTCGGAGCCACCGGACTTGTGGGTGGCGTTATGTTGAAAGTTTTGGAAGAACGCGGATTGGCTGATCATGAGATTATTCCTGCCGCCAGTCCCAAATCGGTCGGAAAAGAGATTCCCTTCGCTGGACGCAAACTGACAGTCCGCTCAGTAGAGGACACCATCGCGATGAAACCCGATTTCGCCATCTTCTCGGCAGGGGCCTCCACTTCGCGACAATACGCTCCACTTTTTGCCGCCGTCGGCACCACCGTTATCGACAACTCCTCCGCTTGGCGCAAAGACGCCGACAAACCGCTGGTGGTTCCCGAAATCAATATCGACGCCGTAAAAGCTGACGACCGCATCATCGCCAACCCCAACTGCAGCACCATCCAGATGGTGCTGGCTATTTCTGGTCTGCATAAAAAATACCGCATCAAACGATTGGTGATCAGCACTTACCAATCCATCACCGGAACCGGTATCAAGGCTGTCCGCCAGCTGCAGGAGGAGGAAGCCTGGCACGCCGATCAGGTCCGCGAAGCGGGACACGAAATGCCTACCCAGCTGGACAATATGCCGCCCCACAGCCAAGCCTATCCTTACCAGATTTTCCGCAACCTGTTCCCTCACGGCGGTGATTTTCAAGAGGACGGATATACTACCGAAGAGCAGAAACTGGTCGACGAGACGCGCAAAATACTCCGCGACCCGGATATCGCCATTACCGCCACCGTGGCACGCGTACCGGTGGTTGGTGGACATAGTGAGGCTGTAAACGTTGAGTTTTACAACGAGTTCGATCTTGACGAGGCCCGCAACATCGTGGCCCATACGCCGGGAGTGGTCCTCTACGACGACCCCGCCGGCAACCGATACCCCATGCCGGTGATGAGCGAGAACCGCGACGAAGTGTTTGTGGGACGTATGCGCCGCGACCTGTCGCAACCCCGTACGCTGAACCTCTGGGTAGTGGCCGACAACCTGCGCAAAGGAGCCGCCACCAATGCCATCCAGATCATGCAGCAACTGATTAAGAAACATTTCTAAGATCACTAAAAATGAAAAAATTAGTCTTACTCTCTTTTATAGCTTTTTTGACCGCATGTGGAAACAAAGTGGTGTTTGAAGAGAACCACCCTTTCCCGAACGACATTTGGCAGCGTTTTGAAGCACAAGAATACAAAATCGACATCACCGACAACGACGTCCCCTACTGCCTGACACTGACCCTTCGATACGACACCTCCCGTTTCAATCCAGTCGAACTGCCTCTGGTGGTGGATTTCTTTATGGACAGCACCGAGTTGCACAACATCACCGCCGCCATCCGGCTGAAGGGACGCAACGGCAAACTGCGCGGAGAGACAATCGACCAATACTGCACTGTCATCGACACGATAGACCGTTTCAGGATGTTCAACAAGTGCGGCACCTATACGTATCGCATCAAGCAGCGGACCTCAAAATACGAAATTGCCGGTCTGACAAGCCTTACACTGAAAGTGGAAAAAGCGATTAAATGATCGACGCCAGCATCAATAAAAATATCGACCGTATCAAACTACGGCTCAAAACCATCCCCGAAACGCCAGGTGTCTACCAATACCTGGACGAAACGGGAAAGGTGATTTATGTGGGCAAGGCCCGCAACCTGCAACGCAGGGTGAGTTCCTATTTCAACCGCTACGATGACCACAGCTCCAAAATCAAGATGCTGGTACGCCACATTTACGATCTACGCACCACCGTGGTTGCCAGCGAAGTGGACGCGCTGCTGCTGGAGAACAACCTCATCAAGCAATACCAGCCACGCTACAACAGCATGCTGAAGGACGACAAGACGTACCCCTACCTCTGCATCACCGACGAGGAGTACCCCCAACTGCTTTTCACCCGCGACCGCACACGCATCAAAGGCCAGTTCTTCGGTCCTTATCCCAACCAACGCATACTGCGTGAGTTGCAAGAAATCATCCGAAAGCTGTTCTGCTACCGGAAATGCAAGAAGAAACTGCATTGGGATGCGGAACGCCAAGTTGTGGTAGGCGGCGACCGGCCGTGCATGAACCACCAGATAGGTCTTTGCAAGGCTCCCTGCGTGGGAATGGAAAGCCATGAGGCTTACCTCGAAACCATGCGTCGCATCAAGAAGATACTCCAAGGTGATTTCGGCGAGATACTCGACGCAATGAAACAGGAGATGCTCACCTTAGCCGACGAATTGCGTTTTGAAGAGGCCGAGATGCTGCGTCGCAAAATAAGACTGCTGGAAGAGTATCAATACAAGTCGACCGTGGTCAACACCAATGTGCGCGATGTGGACGTCTACTCCATCCTTTCCGATTCCAAATATGCATACGTCAATATGATGCGCATCAAAAACGGCAGCATCATCTATTCCTTCTCGACGGAAATCAAGAAACAGCTGGACGAGAGCGACGAGGAAATCCTCGCCACGGTGATTCCCGCATTGCACGAGCAGACCGAAAGCACCGCCAAGGAAGCCATCGTGCCGTTCAAAGTGGAGGAGATTCCCGACGACTATCTGAAACTGACCGTTCCCACCCGCGGCGACCGCAAGCAGCTGCTGGAGCTGAGCGAGCGCAACGTGCGCGCCCACCAGCACCAGTGTGTCCACCAACGGCTGTTGGTCAACCCCGACGACGGACGCAGCCAACTGATGGAACGACTGCAGAAGGAACTCCACCTGAAACGGACACCCAAACATATCGAGTGTTTCGACAACAGCAATATACAAGGCGCCTACCCTGTTGCCGCCATGGTGCGTTTTACCGACGGCAAGCCCAACCGTAACGAGTACCGCAAATTCAACATCAAGACCGTCGAAGGCCCCGACGACTACGCCTCTATGGCCGAAGTGATCCACCGACGCTACAAACGCCTGTCCGAAGAGGGCAAGGAACTGCCCGACCTACTGATTGTCGACGGCGGCGCAGGTCAGATGGAGGTGGCACGCAAAGTGATAGTCGAAGAGCTCAAACTCGACATACCCATTGCCGGACTGGCCAAAGACGACCGTCACCGCACCAACGAACTGCTCTGCTATGACAGCGACTGGCAGATACAGGTGGTGGGGCTGAAACCCACCGACCAACTGTTTCATCTGCTGGAGCAGATACAGAACGAGGTGCACCGTTTTGCCATCACTTTCCACCGCGACAAACGAAGCAAGGGAACGTTCCGCACCCAGCTGACCGACATCCCCGGCATCGGCGAGAAAACCGCCCGCGACCTGCTGCTGCGATTCGGTTCGGTCAAAGAGGTCAAGTTACAGACCCTCGACGACTTGACGAAAGCCATCGGCCCGTCGAAGGCTCAAGTCGTTTTCAACTTTTTCCGTCAGAAATAACTCTCCGACAGGACAATAAAAAAGGGACTCGCATCTTTTCAAATGCCGAGTCCCTTTGCTTCTTTTTTACCAAGCCTATACAATGGCCAGCAGCTCTACTGTGAAGATAAGTGCCGCATAAGGCGGAATGGAGGCTCCTGCACCATGTTCGCCGTAACCAAGCTGGTAGGGGATGTAGAATTTGTACTTGGCGCCGACTTTCATCAACTGGACGCCCTCGGTCCATCCTGCGATGACCTGACGCAGCCCGAATTCGGCGGGCTGGTTGCGACGGTAGCTGCTGTCGAAAACGGTACCGTCTATGAGGGTTCCCTCGTAGTGGCAACGGACGGTGTCAAACGACGTGGGATGGGGACCGTCGCCCTCTTTCAGAATTTCATATTGCAGACCGCTACGGGTGCAGAAAACACCTTCGCGTTTGGCATTCTCAGCCAGGAAAGCTTCTCCCTCGCCTTTGGCGGCTTTGCCTTTCTCGGCGGCTTCCGCCTGCTGGAGCTGTTCCATCTCGGTAAAGAAACGGTCGAGCACGGCATGCGATTCTTCATGACTCAGCTTAGGATCCTGACCAGTGAAAAGGTCGCGGATGGCAGATGCAAAATCATCGATATTGAGGCTCGTTTCCAAGCCCATGTCCATTAACTGGTGGCCGATATTGTGGCCCAATGCGTAACTAAGTTTATCCATTATTAGGTTTTTATGTTTTATGTTTTTAGATGTCGGTTATCGGGGTGCAACTTCGGAAGAGCCATTGTTGCAAGCAACAGCACACAGGGAGAAAATGGCGACGATGGAAAGGACAGATCCAATTTTCACAACCATGAAGGATTAAAAGGTTAAATACTAAAAAGTTATCTTAATTTATACATAACAATTAGAAATGCAAATATACGAAAAGTTTGTTTATGATTTGAAAGGCGTGAAAGGTTATGAAAGTGTCGAAAGGTTTTTTTTCGTCTACGGTTTCGTTTTTTTTTATATATTTGCAGTTTGTATTTTTAGCGAGGGTTTATTATATATAATTAAATAACAATATAATAAATGTCCTTGTAACCAATGAACCACTTTGAAAGTCTAGAAGATGGAATACAACTTTAATGAAATCGAACCCAAATGGCAGCAGTACTGGCGCGACCAGAAGACCTACCATGTGGAGAATACTTCCAAGAAACCTCATTTTTACGTACTGGACATGTTCCCCTACCCTTCAGGAGCGGGATTGCATGTGGGGCACCCGCTGGGATATATAGCCAGCGATATCTTTGCTCGCTACAAACGGCTGCGCGGTTTCAACGTGCTGCACCCGATGGGCTATGACGCCTACGGTCTGCCTGCAGAACAGTACGCCATCCAGACAGGTCAGCATCCGGCCATCACAACAGAACAAAACATCAACCGCTACCGCGAACAGCTGGACAAGATAGGCTTCAGTTTCGACTGGGATCGCGAAGTGCGCACCTGCGAACCCAAATACTACAAATGGACACAGTGGACGTTCCTCCAATTGTTTGCCCACTACTACGACAACACCGCCAACAAGGCGCTGCCCATCAGCAACCTGGTGGATCATCTTGCCAAACAGGGCACGGAGGGTCTCGATGCCGCTTGCACCGAGCAGATGGACTTCACCGCCGAGCAATGGAACGGATGGGACGAAGCCAAGCAGCAGCAGGTGCTGATGAACTACCGTCTGGCTTATCTGGCAGACATCCCGGTGAACTGGTGTGCCGAGCTGGGTACGGTGTTGGCTAACGACGAAGTGGTCAACGGTCTCTCAGTCCGCGGCGGCTACCCTGTGGAACGCAAACTGATGCGCCAGTGGAGCCTGCGCGTGTCGGCCTACGCCCAGCGACTGGTCGACGGACTGGAAGGACTGGAATGGACCGACAGCCTGAAAGAGATACAGCGCAACTGGATAGGCCGCAGCGAAGGTGCTGCGGTGTGGTTCCCGCTGGCCGGCAACAAAGAGCATTCCTTCGAGATTTTCACCACCCGTCCAGACACCATCTTCGGCGTCACCTTCATGGTGCTCTGTCCGGAACATGAACTCATCGACCAAATCACCACCCCCGAACAGAAAGCCGAAGTAGAGGCCTACGTCACTTGGGCCAAGAACCGCAGTGAACGCGAACGTCAGGCTGAGGTGAAGAAGGTCAGCGGCGTCTTCACGGGTGCCTACGCCATCAACCCCCTCACCGAAGAGAAGATTCCCATCTGGGTCTCTGAATATGTGCTGGCCGGCTACGGTACCGGTGCCATCATGGCCGTTCCGGCACACGACAGCCGCGACTTCGCCTTTGCACGCCATTTCAACCTGCCCATCCGACAGGTGGTGGCCATCGAGAAAGACGCTGTCAGCAACCCCAACACCTGGGAGGAAAGCATGGATGCGAAGACAGGCTACGCTGTCAACAGTGGTTTTATCACTGGCATGAAGGTGAAGGAGGCCATGAAGGCCGTCATCGATCGTATCGACGAGATGGGCATTGGTCGCCGCACCGTCAACTTCCGTCTGCGCGACGCCATCTTCAGCCGCCAACGCTACTGGGGCGAGCCGTTCCCCATCTATTACAAAAATAACATCCCCTACCCTATTCCCGAAAAGTGCTTGCCGCTGGAGCTCCCCGAAGTGAGCGAGTTCAAGCCCACCGCCACCGGAGAACCACCGCTGGGCCACGCGCAGCAATGGGCTTGGGACGAGACCAACTGCTGTGTCGTCGACAAAGCGCTTATCGACAACAAGACTGTCTTCCCGTTGGAACTGAGCACCATGCCCGGTTTCGCAGGCAGCAGCGGATACTATCTCCGCTATATGGATCCGCACAACGACCAAGCCTATTTCGGCAAGGAGGCGGTCAACTACTGGCAAAAAGTCGACCTCTATGTCGGCGGTGCCGAACATGCTTCGGGCCACCTTATTTACGCCCGCTTCTGGAACAAGTTCCTCCACGACATCGAACTGTCGGTGGTCGAGGAGCCTTTCCAGAAACTCATCAACCAAGGCATGATTCAAGGCCGTTCCAACTTCGTCTATCGCAGCAAAGCCGACAACGGGCTTTTCATCTCAAAGGGGCTCATTAAAAACATGGACGATGTCACTGCCATCCATGTCGACATCAACATCGTGGACAACGACGTGCTCGATATCGAACGTTTCCGCCAGTGGCGACCCGAGTTCGCCGATGCCCGCTTCGAGTTGGAAGAGGGCAAGTATATCTGCGGCTGGGAAATCGAGAAGATGTCCAAATCGATGTTCAACGTTCAGAACCCCGACGACCTGGTGGCCCGCTACGGTGCCGACACACTGCGTATGTACGAGATGTTCCTGGGTCCGGTGGAGCAAGCCAAACCTTGGGACACCAACGGCATTGAGGGGGTGTTCCGTTTCTTCAAGAAATTCTGGCGTCTCTTCCACAACAACGAGAACCAGTTCTGCGTGAGCGACGAAGCACCAACAAAAGCCGAACTGAAGGTGCTGCACCAGACCATCAAGAAAGTGACGGAGGATATCGAGCGTTTCTCGTTCAACACCTCGGTGAGCACTTTCATGATTTGTGCCAACGACCTGGCTTCACTGAAATGCAACAAGCGTGAGGTGCTGGAACCGCTGACGGTGCTTATCGCTCCCTTTGCGCCTCATATCGCCGAAGAACTGTGGCACCTGCTGAAAGGCAGCGAACATGGCAGCGTATGCGATGCTGAATGGCCCACCTACGACGAACGGCAGCTGATAGAGGACAGTTTCACCTACCCTGTCTCTTTCAACGGTAAAATGCGATTCACGCTCGAACTTCCCATGAACTGCACTCAGGAGGCGGCGGCCGCTGCAGTGAAAGCGGCACCTGAAAGCCAGAAATGGCTGGAAGGCAAAGAACCCAAGAAAATTATTTTTGTACCCAAACGTATCATCAATATCGTATGCTAAGCAGACATTTCCTCCGCGCCAAAGCGCTACAGACCCTCTATGCAGGCATCACTTCCAAAGCGTCCGACATCAGCGACATACAGAAGCTCTTCGACTATAATGTCAGTCGGCTCAACGATTTAGGCGTCATCCAGTTGTCTTCACTCACACAACTCGCTTTCACCGCCGAACGCATCAACGAAACCGCCATGCAGAAATTCATGCCCTCCCAAAACGAGGCGAATCCCTCCCAACGGTTTCCTTTGAATGATTTTATCACGCGATTGGATCACTCCTTCGACTTCAAGCAGCAGTGCAACCGGCTGCATATCGACTGGAGCGACCACTTCGACACCTTCCGGAAAATACTCAACACGCTCAAACAAACCAAGCCTTACATTGAATACACCGAAGCGGAAAGCGTCACCTTTGAAGAGGACAAAGCCATCTCGCTGCTTGCATTCAAATGTCTGATGAACGACGACACGCTGCGCGAACTCATTTTCGACCGCGATCTTATCTGGGAAGACGACTTCGACCAGATTGCACAGTACAACTATATGATGCTCAAAGAGCTGACGGATGAGACGCTCAATGAAGCCACCCCCTGCCCGCTCGTCTACAACGACCATAATCCCAAAGACACGCTCGATTACAATTTTGCACGGCAACTGGCGGTCGACACCTTCACCCATATCGACGACAACGAACCGCTTATCCGCAAACATCTGCAGAACTGGGATCTTGAACGTATCGCACTGATGGACATCATCCTCATCAATATGGCCGTCACCGAGTTCACCTCCTGCCCTTCCATCCCTGAAAGGGTCACCGTCGACGAATACATCGAACTCTCTAAGGAGTTCTCCACCGAGAAAAGCAAACTCTTCATCAACGGTATTCTTGACAAAATACTGATTGAGCTCCGTGTGGCGGGACGCATCGAAAAAAACAGCCGCGGTCTTTACGACCCCGAGATCGACGGAGACGTTCCCCCTGAGGAATAAACAACCCTATCGGTATTTTCCAAATAGCCAAAACAGACTAGAAATCTAACAACAAAAAAATACATGTTCAAAAAAACGATTCTTTTCGCAACGATTCTGCTGGCAATTGGGGCCTGCAAACAATCGACTGAAGCGGGCGTGGATATCATCAAAAACCCGAATACTGCCGACGGTTATGACGAAAGCGTCAAGATGCCCCAGATCACTTTCGAGTCCGACATGCACGACTTTGGACAGCTTATGGCTGGCGAGAACATCTCCTACAGCTTCAAGTTCACCAATACCGGCAATGCCGATCTCGTCATCAGTGGATGCGATGCCTCATGCGGCTGCACCGTTCCCGATTACCCTCGTGAGCGCATCGCACCCGGCGCATCCAACTATATCACCGTCTCTTTCAAGTCGCAAGGCATGTCCGGCCAACAGGTGAAAGAAGTAACGGTCTTCTCCAACACCCAACCCTCCACAACCAAACTGCGCATCCTAGCCCAAGTAAGATAACAAAACCCATCAAACCCATTAAACCCATCAAACCCATTAAACCCATCAAAAAATGAACATCCTTTACATTTTGCTTCAAGCACAAGGACAAGGGCAGCAGCCCGGCGGCGGAATGAGCGGCCTGTTAATGATTGTACTTCTTTTCGTCATCATGTGGCTTCTCATGATTCGTCCCCAGAAGAAAAGACAGAAAGAAGAAGCGCAGATGCGTGAACAACTGAAGAAAGGCGACCGCGTGGTGCTTGCCGGCGGCATCTACGGCAAAATCCACTCTGTCGACGCCACTACCGTCGAAGTCGATATCGCCAACAACGTCATCATCACCGTCGAGAAGAACTTCATCCAGGCTGTCACCAACAACGACAATAGCAACGAGAAATAAAGGGGCTCGCCGCTCTTCCACCGATGGAAAAACAAACGGACAAAGGACTACGTCACCATTTAAGACAATCGCGTGCATTCTTGTTTACACTGATTGTCATTGCTTTACTATGGCTTATGTCCAACATGTCCGAATTAAGGAGCTACCGCGAATACTACGCGGTCCGCTTCACCGGATTCGACACCGTCCGTCTGGCCACCACCTATGTCGACTCGGTCATTGCAATCGATGTCACCAGCAACGGATTCCGGGCGCTTCATCGCAGCCTCTCCCCCAAGAGAACGCTGCGTTTCAGTGTCCCTTCCAACCTCTCTATCTCCGACAGCCATTCTGTTGCGGTATCGGTCAACACCAACGAGATTGTCGACCTGATCGCAGGACAGTTGGACATGCGGGGAGTCACTTCCATCACGCCGGTACAACCCACGCTCTCCCTCCGCCTGGCATTGCGCCAAAGGAAAGCCTTTGTACCGGACATCAGCAAGGTCAGTTTCCGATTCCAGGACATGTACGGCCTTTCCGGCCAGCCGGTTGTGTCTCCCGACACAGTCTGGCTTTACGGCAGCCAGGCGTCGCTCGACAAAATCGACTCCCTCTACGCTGCTCCCCAGACCATCGAACCTGTCAGCCGTAGCGACAGCTACCAGGTTCAACTGGAACCGGTCTGGCGCAAATACCCCGACCTGCGGGTCTCCACGCCTCAAGTATCGGTCTATCTCCCCGTCGATATCTTCGTCGAAAAAACCGTTTCCGTACCACTCTCTTTTACCTCTCCCATGGATGTCAAGCGCATCCATCTCTACCCGACACAAGTCAACGTGCAGTTCAGCGTCCCCATCTCTGAATACACCACCTACGGTCCCGACGACTTCGCTGTCTCTGTCAACATCAACAACGACTCCGGAGCTTTTCTTCACCCTGTAGTCAACCGGTTCCCTTCACTTGTTCGTGTCCAATCGGTCTCCCCCTCCGAAGTGCAATACATCGTCATCAAATGAAACTCGTAGGTCTCACCGGAGGTATTGGCTGTGGTAAAACCACCGTGCTGAAAGCGTTTCAATCGCTCGGCGTACCCTGTTTCGTCGCCGACCAACAGGCTGCTGACTACTACAACGATCCGTCATTTGTCGACGCTGTCGCATCCTTCCTCGGTTCTGACATCCGCCTTCCCGACGGCTCCGTCGACAAACAGCGCATTGCCTCCATCGTCTTCTCCGACCCTCAGGCGCTGCAACGCCTCAACAGCATCATCCACCCGCGCGTCATGGACGACTTCCGCCGTTGGGCGGCCAAGCAAGAGGCGCCTTACGTCATCCTCGAATCCGCCATCCTCTACGAATACGGACTCGACAAACAGATGGATTGCATCATCGCTGTCTATGTGGAAAAAGAGGAGCGGATGCGGCGACTGCTACTCCGCGACCAAACCTCACGCGAAGCACTCGAAGCCCGTATGCGCAACCAACTCTCCGCCGAAGAGAAGATGGATCGCGCCGACTACGTCATCCTCAACTACGAAGGCAACCCCCGCCGTCGTCAGGTGGAGACCGTCGACCGGAAACTGAGAAACGGTCTTTAACCTATATTTTCGACAAGCTCCATATGTTTAGTAATGAAAAAAACATGTAACGATAATGTGCCGAAGGTACATAATTTCAATAACCCCAGACTGCACTTCGTTTGTCTGGGGTACAAAAAACAACGACATATATGCGTCTCGGAGAGATACGACCTCGAGTAATCATCGTATTACCTGATTTTTTTACTATCACTTAAAACAATTAAATCCTAAATAATCATGTACCGAATCCTGAAAAAAGAATTGCTCACCCCCGCAACCGTCCTCATGGACATCGAGGCTCCCTGGATCGCCGAAAGCGGCCATCCCGGACAGTTCCTTATCGTTATACCCGACGCCTGCGGAGAACGTATCCCGCTTACCATCTGCGATATCGACCATCAACTCGACATCGTCACTATCGTATTCCAGATCGTAGGCGACTCCACACGCAAACTCGCTGACATGAAGCAGGGTGAGAGTCTTTTCACCATCGTCGGACCGCTCGGCCGTCCTGCCGAAGTCATCAAACTGTTCGAGCAAAAACCTGAACTGCGCATTCTCTTCGTCGCCGGCGGTGTCGGTACTGCCCCTGTCTATCCGCAAGCCAAGTGGGCCTTCCGCTTCGGACTGAACTGCGATATCGTCATGGGCGCCAAAAGCAAGGATTTTATCTTCTTTGAAGACCGGATGCGCAGCGTCTGCAACAACCTCTACGTAGTGACCGACGACGGAAGCTACGGTGAGAAAGGGCTGGTCACCGACAAAATCAAGCAGCTGATCGAAAGTGGCGAACACTACGACTGCTGCGTCGCCATCGGTCCGCTCCCGATGATGAAGTTCGTCTCTCTGCTCACTAAGCAGTACGGTCTACACACCATCGTCTCGCTCAACTCGATGATGGTCGACGGCACCGGCATGTGCGGCGCCTGCCGCGTCACCGTGGGCAACGAGGTCAAGTTCACCTGCGTCGACGGACCGGAATTCGACGGTCACCTGGTCAACTTCGACGAAGCCATGAGCCGGCTCGCTCGTCCCGACGCCCGCAAATACCGTATCGCCACCAGCGATTCCAAGCATCACTGCAACCTCGCCGACACTGTCGACGACGCCCTTCAGGCTGCGCAGTCGGAACCGCCCGCGGAGAAGAAACGGCAAAAGCCCGCCGAACAAGACCCGCTCGAACGTATCCACAACTTCAACGAGGTCAGTTACGGCTTCACCGAAGAGCAGGCGGTCGCCGAAGCCTCCCGCTGTCTCAACTGCAAACGGCCACTGTGTGTCTCCCAGTGCCCCGTTTCCATCAATATTCCGGAGTTCATCGCCGCCGTCAAGCAGCGCGATTTCAAACTCGCCGGTCAGGTCATCGCCCGCGACTCCGCCCTTCCTGCCGTCTGCGGACGTGTCTGTCCGCAGGAGACGCAGTGCGAAGGGGCCTGCGTCCTCGGTCGCAAAGGGGAACCCATTGCCATCGGTGCACTCGAACGCTTCGTCGCCGACTGGAACCGCGAACACCTCCCCGCACAACAAGACGCCGAACGCAACGACGAGACGGAATCCAACATCCAGGGGGACGTCAAGAAGGTGGCCGTCATCGGTAGCGGCCCCTCGGGTCTCACCTGCGCCGGCGACCTCGCCAAAGCGGGGTTCGATGTCACCGTCTTCGAGGCGCTCCACCACCCGGGCGGCGTGCTGGTCTACGGCATCCCTGAATTCCGTCTGCCCAAACACAAAGTGGTGGCTCCTGAAATCGAGAACCTCAAACGTCTCGGGGTCAAGATTTTCACCAATGTCATCGTCGGGAAGTCGGTCACCGTCGACGACCTCTTCGAAAAGCATGGCTTCAGCGCCGTCTATATCGCTTCCGGCGCCGGACTGCCCAAATTCATGAACATCCCCGGCGAAACGCTGGTCGGCGTACTCTCCGCCAACGAACTCCTTACCCGTACCAACCTCATGCACGGCTACGACGAGAACTACGCCACACCTATCGTCCTCGGACGTAAGGTGGCGGTCGTCGGTGGCGGCAACGTGGCGATGGACGCCGCCCGCACGGCCCGCCGGCTGGGTTGCGAGGTCACCGTCATCTACCGGCGCGGCGAGGAGGACATGCCCGCCCGCAAAGAGGAGGTGCACCACGCCATGCAGGAAGGCATCCAGTTCAGCTTCCAGACCAATCCCGTCGAGGTGCTCAACGACGGCAACGGCAACGTGGCCGGCGTCCGGCTGGTTCGTATGGCTATGGGCGAGCCTGATGCCAGCGGTCGTCGCAAATTCTCGGTCATCCCCGGTAGCGAATTCGACCTCCCGCTCGACAACCTCATCATCGCTCTCGGCACCAGCCCCAACCCGCTCATCAAGAGCACCACTCCGGGACTCGACACCGAGACCTGGGGCGGCATCAAGACCGACGACAACGGACTCACCTCGCGTCACTTCGTCTACGCCGGCGGCGATGCCGTCAGCGGTGCAGCCACCGTCATCCTCGCCATGGGTGCCGGCCGCACTGCCGCGAAGGCCATCATCGAACAGCTGCAGAAATAAACAGCAGAAACCGATAAAAACAAAACAGCCCGATGTCTGCACATCGGGCTGTCTCTTTTTCTGTTTACAGCTTCCGCCGGAAAATGCGTCCCCAGCGGATCTTGCGGCTGTCCTTGTCTTTCGAGAAGACGATCATGCTGGCGCGACCCACAATGTGGTCCTCGGGAACAAAGCCCCAGTAGCGGCTGTCGGCGCTGTTGTGGCGGTTGTCGCCCATCATCCAGTAGTAGTTCATCTTGAAAGTATAGTTCTTGGCTTCTTTTCCGTTGATCAGTATCTTCCCGTCGCGGACCTCCAGGCGGTTGCCTTCAAACACCTCGATGACGCGCTGGTACAACGGCAGGTTCTGCGTCGTCAGCTCCACCGTGGCTCCCTTGGCGGGAATGGTCAGCGGACCGAAGTTGTCCACCGTCCAGTCATAGCCGTCGGCATGGGGGAACAGATCTCTCCCCGAGCTTCCTTTCATCGCCGACAGAGGCAGCACCTCCGCCACCTCGCTGTTCGATTGTAGGCGGGCCGCCATCTCACGGGTCATCGGTACGGTATAGTATTGTCCCATCAACTCGGTCGACGCCTGCGAAACGCCAGCCGACTGCAGCTCCTGCGTCATCTGCGCAAAAGCCTGCTCCGCCGCTTTCATACGCTGGCCGTATCGCACCATGTCGATCGGTTCAAATGTTGGATCCACGTAATTGGGCGTCACACGCACCAGCCGCACGCTGTCGCGCACATAGTCCATCGGCTCCACCACCACATCGGGTCGGTAGCGGTTGGCTATCGCCAGCTGCGGCTCCGTCAGGAAGAGATAGCCCATAATGCCTATCGACTGGTTGCAGTCTTCGTCCGAGACACCTAGCTCCGACAGCAGCTTCATGTCTTTCTGCAGCTTCGCCATCTCCAGGTTGCCCTGCATCCCCATCTGGGTCATCATGCGTACATAGTCGCCCAGGCTCTCCTTCATCCGGATGGCGTAGGTGAACTGCAGGTCGGTGGGGTTCTCTATCGCTTTGCCGTCAATCAGCACCTGCTGGCTGCGTATCTCCAGCGTCTCTCCCGGCAGACCGATGCAGCGTTTGATGAAGTTCTCGCGCTTGTCCACCGGACGGACCACCACCTTGCCGAACACCTCGGGATGGCTGAAGACAGCCTCCCTCCCCCATTCCCGCACCAGGTCGTGGTACGAGCGGTTGCTCTGGAAAGCGGTACATACCGTGTCGCCGTCAGGGTAGTTGAACACGGTGGCGTCGTAGCGCTCCACACCGCGCAGCCCCGGGAAACGGTGATAGGGCAGCTTGAGCCATTTCAGATACGATTCTACCTGCCCGTTGGTAAAGGGTAGCACATTGTGCACCAACGGGAACGACAGCGGCGTCATCGCCGCACGGGGACCGTAGCTGATCTTGCTGACCATCAGGTAGTCTCCCACCATCAACGACTTCTCCATCGACGACGAGGGGATGTTATACAGCTCAAATACATTGCCTCTGATGATGACCGCCGCAACCAGCGCAAAGACGATGGCATCCAGCCATTCCCGCCATTGCGACTGCTTCACCTTCGGCATCGTCTCCGGATCCTGGTACTCCAGCTGGCTCAATCCCAGATAGGGCAGATAGGCAAACGGCACCAGCACCGCCAGAGTCTGCTCCCAGAATCCGTTGCGGCCAAACACCTTGGCCGTCTCCACCACCAACAGCAGGAAGGTGAAGATATTGATCGCCGGTATCAGGAAATAGATATACCATTTCCAGTTCTTGCCGCACACCTTGATCCACACCACAATGTTGTATATCGGTACCAAGGCCTTCCAGGGGGCGACACCGGCCTTCTTGAACACAAACCACAGGCCCACAAATGGACCAATCAGATAAATTAGCGCAAATAAATTGTATAGCATTATTTTATTTTGTTGATAAGTTCCTAAACGATATTATCATCGAATTATTGTCTCCACCCCTTGCAAAAGCACCTTTTTGTCATGCTCCCAGCTGAGCTCCGCCGCCGCCTTTGCAAACAGCGCTTGCTTCTCCGCCGGCGGCATCGCCGCCCAGTATTCCAGCGCCTCTTCGATCCTCCGCGCCAGCGCCTGCGGGTCGGGCGCCTGCGATTTCCCCGTGGACGCGTCAAAGGGCACCGGCGCCACCAACGTGCCGATTCCATAGGCTGTCACCACGCGGTGTATCTCCGGGAAATCGGTCGCCAGCACAGGTACGCCGGCCTGCACAAAGTCGGCTATCCGGTTGGGAAATGCATAGTAGTAGTTCAGTCCGCGGTTCTCCAGCAGCGACAGCCCCAAACACGCATGTCGGGTCAGTCCGTACAGCACCTCGGGCACCACGCGGCCCAGGAAGGTGACGCGCTCCCGCAGGTCGGCCCGCTCTGCCTCCCGTTTCAGCCGCTCGTATTCGTCGCCCACTCCGGCCACAACCAGATGGCAGTCGTCCAGATAGGGCATTGCCTCCATCACCCACTCTATTCCGCGCCCCACATTCACGGCTCCCTGGTACAACAGCAGCCGCTTGCCGTCGGGCAACCGTTCCAGCAGCGCCTCCGACTGGATCCTGTCGGCCTCCTCCTGCCGCTTGCGCACCATCGGCACATTCCGCACCACGCCCATCGTCAGACCGTAGCGCTCTCTGTATATCTCCGCTATCGACTCGCACACCGTCACCGCCGCGGTCCGCTTCCGCTGGGCCATCCGGGGAAACAGGCGCTTCTCTATGCCGGTCCAGAACCGCTTCACCCGCGGGCGGCCCACCAGTTCGGGGACCTCGGGAAACAGCTCGTGGGCGTCGAAAAACAACGGCTTCCTGCGCAACACCGCCGCCCAGTAGTTCGCTGGCAGCGTGTCGGTGTCGTTCGCATAGAACAGGTCGGCCTTCATGAAAAGCAGCCGCAGGAACAGACGCATATTGTACTCCGCATAGAAGAACACCTTCTTGCGGAACAGCAGCCGCATCCGCACCGTCTCGTAGCTACGCTCCACCGCGCCGCTCTCCCGCAGCCGCCGGCCCACCAGCGTCACGCGGTAACCGGCCTCCTGCAGCGCACTGCAGCTGCGGTGCACCCGCTGGTCGGTCACCAGGTCGTTGGTCACCGTCACCACAATGCGCTTCCGCTGCCCGTCTGTCGTCTCTTTCGTTTTCATCTCCCCTCTAACGGCACACCCCCGAAATTATTGCCCCACGTCGCTCTTTCGGTGCAATTCCGCATCTCCTTTGCAACTTTTTTTTGCAGGTTTCGGAAAAGTTGTTACCTTTGCATCTCCGACAGTCTCCCTCTCTTGGGAACCTTTTTTGTTGGATTTGAAAGAAATAAACAATTTATTATATAATATAGATACATATATATATGAAGAACCTTGTCATTGTTGAGTCTCCAGCCAAAGCGAAGACAATCGAGAAATTCCTTGGGAAAGACTACGAAGTCATGTCAAGCTACGGACACATCCGCGACCTCGCCAAGAAGGAAATGAGCATCGATGTGGACAACAACTACGAACCCGAATACCAGATCTCCGAAGAGAAAACCAAACTCGTCGCCGACCTCAAGAAAGCGGCTAAAAGCGCCGACCTCGTCTGGCTCGCCTCCGATGAGGACCGCGAAGGGGAAGCCATCGCCTGGCACCTCCGCGAAACACTCAACCTCCAGCCGGAGAAAACCAAGCGCATCGTCTTCAACGAAATCACCAAGAACGCCATCCTCCACGCCATCGAGAACCCGCGCGACATCGACATGAACCTCGTCGACGCCCAGCAGGCACGCCGCGTGCTCGACCGCCTCGTCGGCTACGAGATCAGCCCCATCCTCTGGGCTAAGATCAAACCGGCCCTCAGCGCCGGACGCGTCCAGAGCGTCGCCGTACGCCTCATCGTCGAACGCGAGAACGAAATCCGCGACTTCCAGTCCCAGAGCTACTTCCGCCTCACGGCCACCTTCCACACCTCCGACAACCGCAAACTCCTCGCCGAACTCTCGCGCCGCTTCGATACGGAAGAGGAAGCGCAGCAGTTCCTCGAGTCCATCGCCGATTCCCAGTTCACCGTCGACAAGGTCGAAACCAAGCCGGCCCGTCGCAGCCCCGCGCCTCCCTTCACCACCTCCACCCTCCAGCAGGAGGCCAGCCGCAAACTGGGCTACTCCGTCGCACGCACCATGCAGATCGCTCAGCAGCTCTACGAGTCGGGATTCATCACCTACATGCGTACCGACTCCACCAACCTCAGCGAACTCGCTCTCGATATGGCCCGCAAGCAGATCGGCGCCATGTACGGCGACAAGTACATCAAGACCCGCCGCTACCACACCAAGATCAAGGGGGCTCAGGAAGCCCACGAGGCCATCCGCCCCACCGATCTCCACCATACCGAAATCAACGCCGACGCCGCCCAGCGCCGTCTCTACGAGCTCATCTGGAAACGCACCATCGCCTCCCAGATGGCCGATGCCGAACTCGAGAAAACAACCATCGACATCGAAATCAGCAACCATAAGGACCGCTTCTCCTGCGCCGGCGAACAGGTGCTCTTCGACGGCTTCCTCAAAGTCTACTTCGAGTCCACCGACGACGAGATCGAGGAAAGCCCCAACCACCAGCTGCCGCCCGTCAAAAACGGCATGAGCCTCTCCCTCGAAGTCGCTGAAGCCACCCAGCACTACACCCAGCACCCCCCGCGCTACACCGAAGCCTCCCTCGTCAAGAAACTCGAAGAACTCGGCATCGGCCGCCCCTCCACCTACGCTCCCACCATCTCCACCATCCTCAAACGCGAATACGTCATCAAGGAAGACCGCGGTCCGCAGGACTTCGACATCACCACCCTCTCCCTCGTCCCCGGCTCCCCCGTCGCCCGCAGCCGCAAGATCGAACACCTCGGCGCCGAGAAGGGCAAGCTCTTCCCCACCGACATCGGAACCATCGTCAACCAGTTCCTCATGGAGCACTTCAACGAGATCATGGACTACAACTTCACCGCCAAAGTCGAAAAGGACTTCGACGATGTCGCCAACGGCACCCAAGCCTGGCGCAACGTCATAGGCCAGTTCTACGTCCCCTTCCATCGCAATGTCAAGCAGACCCAGAGCCACTCCAAACGCACCTCCGGCGAACGCCTCCTCGGCACCGACCCCGCCACCGGCAAGAATGTCTACGCCAAGATCGGCCGCTACGGAACGCTCATCCAGATCGGCGACACCAACGCCGACGAGAAACCCCGTTTCGCCTCCATGAAGAAAGGACAGAGCATCGAGAACATCACCCTCGACGAGGCCCTCGACCTCTTCTCCCTCCCGCGCACCATCGGCGACTTCGAAGGCACCGACGTCGTCGTCAGCATCGGCCGCTTCGGACCCTATGTCCGCCACAACGGTAAGTTCTACTCCCTCTCCAAGAACGACGACCCCTACACCATCACCCTCGACCGCGCCACCGACATCATCAAGACCAAACGCGAGCAGGCCGAAGAGAAAGAGCGCTTCAAGAGCCTCTACCCCCATGAAATCGGCGAATACGAGGGCGAGAAAGTGGTCTCCAACATCGGCAAGTTCGGACCCTACCTCACCTACAAGTCCGAAAACTACCGCATGCCCAAGTCGGGTGTCGACCCCCTCACCATCTCCCTCGCCGACGCCGTCGCCATCATCCGCGAAATCCAGGAGAAGAAATCCAAGAAAAAGAAATAACCCTTACGCTATTACCACCTTATGAGGAAAGCTTGCCTTCTCATCATCACGCTGCTCGCTGTCAGCTGCCAGAAAGAAGACCTCTCGGGACGTATCCAGCTATTCGCCGAAGCCCTCAACAGCTCCAAGGTGGTGGTCGACGGACGCAACTCCCAGTGGGTCGACGGCGAACTACTTCGCATCAACAACACCACCAAGACAATTGATGTCTCTGGAGGAGTCGCCTCTATCGACAATACCACCGAGACCGTCACCGCCCCCTTCTACGCCATCTACCCCGCATCCCTATGTCCTGATGCCGACCTCACCGCTTCCGGCACCATCGACCTCACACTGCCTTCCACCTACCACTACCAACGGGACGGCTCTAGTAGACAAATCCTTCAACTCCCCATGGCCGCAGCGGCTGCCGATGGCAACGAGCTACAATTCAAGCACCTTACAGCAGCACTGGCCGTAAGCGTCAAAAACCAGTTCGGCGACGACATCACCGTTAACGAAATAGTGGTTGAAAGCAGCCTGTCGCAAATCAGCGGCACACGAACCGTCGATTTCTCCAACATCACCAGCCAGACTGCCAACGACGTAAGTGTCACTGATGCTGAACGCAAGGTCAACATGGTCTTTGACGAACCGCTTGTGGTCGCCAACAACGAGAGCAAGGATGTGTTACTCCCCGTCCTTCCGGTAAGCAGCAGCAACAAATTCACCGTCACTGTTATCGCGACATTCAACGGCAAACGCTATTCGTTCAGCAGAACACAAAACACGGGCGGTGCCTTGGCTCGAAACGAGATAGGCTATGTGCCGGTCAATATGAGTGCTGCCGACGAACATGTAAGCATTCTGGTCAACTCGGCCTCCGATTTCTCCAGTCTGGTGTCCTATATCAACGGTCTCTCCGCTAGCGGAAATACCGTCCGCGTCACTATTGACGGCACCGTCAACCTCGGTGGCGCCTCTGTCACCCCCATCAATGTCCAAGGGAATACCCTTGTCATCGAAGGCACCAACAACGCTGTCCTCAAAAACATGACGTTTTCGGGCGCCAGCAACTACTACGGACTGACCTATTCCACCAATGCCGCATCGTCAATCACCATCAACAACTTGACAATGGAAGACATTACCATGCCTGGGTCGAATAGAACACAATGTTATATAGGTACCATGTGTGCTTACACTCAAGGAAATATAACTTTAAATGGCTGTACCGTCAAAAATGTCAGTATTGGACAATCTTCTCAAACACTGGAAGCAGCGTTTGGTGGTCTAATAGGATATCTGCATGTTAATAGTACAGGTCGGGATCCTCTGGTCGCACAAATACAGAATTGCAATTTTTACCAAGACAATACTTTAATCAATCCGAGCATCACAAAACTGTCATATCCTTATCTAGGCGGAATAATAGGACAAATATATGAACAGAAAGATATTCGAATTCAGACAACAATAAGCAACTGTACTGTCTCTACATCCAACGAAAGTTCATTTTCCACCACAATAGCAATGACAGGGAATCCTAATCCATTATATTTAGGAGGTCTAATTGGGTATTATAGAACTTATAATTCAACACCTGATTTTTCAAATCTAATTATTCATAACACTGATGCTAAAATACTTTTTACTGTTACCCAAAGTGGACAAAATATTTACATCGGTGGTTTTATCGGATTTTGCATGGGATCAAATTATCCAAGCACAACCTATTGGAATGGAAATACTGTTTCTGGAGAAATAAATTATACAAGTGGAAGTACAATCCATGTGGGACAAGTGGTTGGAAACCGTACTGATGAATCCAACTGGGTCGGTCGCGTAACTCACACTGTTTCAAAAAATCCATTATAATCAAATCAATAATCATCCTTATGAAAACGAAAGAAATATATACCCAACCGAAACTTACCGTCGTGAAATTCCAGGTGGAACGGGGTTTTGACGCCAGTAATGCACCTGCAAGCATCGGCCTGCATCAAGACGAGTTACCTATGGAAAGCTTCGACTTTCGCAGTGGTTGGAGCGACGAAAGTGACGGCAACAGCAATACTTTTTGGGATTAAACCACCATTTTTACACCAAAAAACAAAGAAGACCACCCCTCGGAGTGGTCTTCTCTCTTTTTTCTACTAGTCTGTTTCTGCAATCCATCAGCCTACCAGCGGCCGTAGTGGATGCGCGTGGTGTCCCACTTGTCCTTGGGCTGCTCGCCACCAGCGGGGGTGCCGACGGGGACGATGGCGTAGGGTACTACATTGCCGGGCAGCTTCAGGAAATTACGCACGGGCTCCATCTGATTCGGGAAGGGATAGCAGGCGGTCCACACGGCTCCGAGACCATGGGCTTCGACGGCAAGAAGGAAATTCTCCACACAGGCGCCCATGTCGTCTCGCCAGATGGGATTGGGCGTGGTGACGGCAGGCGCTTGGGGATTCTCTCGCGGAGGACGCGTCACGGTGGTGTCGGCACAGAAAATGAAGACGGCGGACGACTGCTTGAATTTCTCCAGGTTGAAATTGCCGGCAAAAAGCGTATCGTACTGGCTCTTGTCGGTCATCACCACGATATGCCAAGGACGGATATCCATCCCCGACGGGGCGGCAACGGCTGCGCGCAACAGGGTCTCCATAACGGTATCGGAAATGGGGTCGGCGGTGTAACTGCGCACGCTCTTGCGCTGCATGATGGTGGCAATGGTGGCTTCCGCTCTGTCGGCCGAAGGGTCAGCAGATTTGTTTTCTTTGCCGCAACAGGCGGCTGTCATGGCAGCCAGGGTCAAAAGGGCTGCACTGAGCATAAGGATTTGTTTTTTCATGGGGTATGATGTTTAAGGTTTTTATTATTTATGGTTCCTATTATATATTATAGTCTGGCGGTGCGTTGATAGATATACTGGAGGAGGTATCTGACGAATCGGTCGTGTTGGGGCGACGGGCTGCCTTGCACGGGGGTGGATCGGCCGTTGACACAGTCGAAACTGGTGACGCCACTGCTGTCTATC
Source organism: uncultured Bacteroidales bacterium (assembly GCA_946401725.1). Classification (GTDB taxonomy): domain Bacteria; phylum Bacteroidota; class Bacteroidia; order Bacteroidales; family P3; genus Colimorpha. The sequence goes on from CAMIVE010000002.1 coordinate 47,657, forward strand.
AGATTACAGCCGTTCTTGTATGTGTGGAGCGCGAAATGGGGTAAACGGGCATAGGCTGGACTCAGCACATTGCGGCTCAACACAAAATCTGTGGCGTCAATCCCCAGCTGCGCAAGCAGCGTGGCGGCCAGGTCGCTCTGACTCATCAAGCATTCTACCTGCCGGGGGCCGCGGACGGCACCTCCTACCCATACCATGGGCACATGGGCCACGCTCGGGTCGCCGGTGGACTGCCCCGCCCGCACGGTGACGCCGTGGTCGGGAAGGATGACAACCAGCAGGCTGTCCCACTGGGGAAGCCTGCGCAACTGCTCGACAAAAACGCCAATGCAGGAGTCGGTATAGGCAAAGGAGTTCTTCCGGTCGTCGGCCAACCGCCGCATCGGCACCTGCCAGGGTTCATGGCTGCTGAGGGTGAGGATGACATTGAACGAGGGGGCGGCGAAAGCGAACGACTCGGCCCGCAGGGTGTAGGCGTCGGGCGCCCCCCAGTTGCTGAGCCGTCGGCTGTCAGCGAAGGCTTCGCTGCCCAAAACCTCCTCAAAGCCGGTCTCGTTCAGGTAACAGCGCATATTGGTGAAATCGATATCTCCTCCATAAACAAAGCGGGTATGGTACCCTTCGCGGGCCAGCGTGGAGGCGAGCGCGGGTATCTTGCGGCACTTGTCGGTCATCTTCATCAGCGAGGTGGTGGGCATCCCCTGCCACCCGTTGAGTACGGAGACAACACCGCGGTCGGTGCGGAAACTGTTGGCCTGGCAGTGGGTGAAACTGACGCCTTCGCGACTGAGCCGCTGTAGGTTGGGCGCCACACTGTCGTTCATCACCATGTCCCAGCCGCCGCCTTCCCAGATGATCACCAGCACATGGGGTCGTGCGGTGGTAAGCAGGGTGTCGACGATCTGGCCGTCGGTGGCGAAACAGGGGGCAACGGCCGTCTGGACCTCCTCAAAACTGGCATAATCGAACTCGTGCTCCAAATCCTCGGTCTTGAAGAGGGAGTGGATCATATTGAACAGTGGGTTGAGCGCCGCGTGATTGCAGAAGGGATGGGGTGAGAAGTAGGCAAACGAGGGATTGGCGGTCGATTGGGTGACACTGCCGCGCATGCCGAGGAAAAGCAGGCCGGCCAAAGGGAGGAAAAGGAATGCATGCCATTTGCGCTGCATGGATTCGACACGCTCGGGCGTGACACGTCGCATCAGATACTGGAAAAGCCAACACAATAAGCCGATAACAACGGCTCCGAGCAGGATGCTCCACCAGGTGACTGACGCCAGCATGTCCTTGGGCTTGGCGGCATAGATGAGGTCGTTGGCGTCTATCTTGGCACCCCAGAAGGCGTAGAGGATGACATCGGCCACGAAAAGCAGCGCCATCAACACGGCGGCAAACCAATAATAGGGTACCAGCACTTTGCGCAACGCGGTGCTACGGAGAAAACAGCTGACCACCAGCACAATCAAGGGGACGACAAGCAGATAGCAGGCGGCGACGGAATCGAGCTTGAGTCCGTGGAGCAGCACGGCGGCACAGCTCCCGAAGGGGGCGCCGGCGGCATGGCCTATGTTGACAAGCATAAAGACGACTTTCTGCCCGACAAAGACGAGGAGCAGCGTGATATAAAGGCGGAGTAGGAACAGGATGCGGGTGCTCATGGTGCTGATGGTTTAACTTTGATGGGTCTGTGTTTTGAGTCGTATGCCGTAATGCCACTCAATGAAATCGGCATGTGCGCCGTGGGCTTTGATGGAAACACCGACAAAATGGCGTATTCGACGGACATCGTCTCCGAAATGGTAGAAAAGGCCGACTCGCTCATAATAGGAGGTGTAGGCTTGGTCGGATTTCAAAAGGTAGGTCGCCAACGCCAGATGGAGCGACAGCCGGTGAAAACAGGTCTCGTAATTGGCACAGAGCCCGACATAAAAGGGCAAAGGATAGTCGTCATGCTCTATATTGCGCACTCCGGTATGGGTGGTGTTGTAGGTAAGGTCCAGATTGGCTCCTACCGCCCGGCAGGGAGTGAACCAGTACTGCCACCCCATACGTCCGGTATAGGCATAATAGAGGCGGTCGGGGACTTTGATGGTGCGGGTCCGGACGACGCCCGAGGCGTAGGAGACGAAAAAGGAATGCCCCGGATAGGCCTCCTGTCGGCAGGCAGTGGACAAAATACGGCAGGCAGTGGAATCGACAAGCTGCCATTCGCTGGTCGGTAAAGCGGGCAAAGTGCGGTGGGGGAATCGGTAGCCTAGTTCTACCTGCAGGTAATTGAGCCCTTTGTTGGGCCGCACAAGGTAACCGTTGGAGGAATGGTTGAACTTGCCGGCAACAACCAGGGCGGAACCGTCGGACAACGGTCGGTTGTAGGAAAGGCCGCACTGGATAAGGCAGTTGAGCGCCGATCCGATGAACACATTGTCTTCGTCGTGCGAACGGCTGTAGGGCTTCGTATAGTAGGCTAACCCCGCCCCCATCTCCAGCCGCAGTTGCCTGCCGCCACCGAACGTCAAGAGGGGTTCGCTGATGAATCCTAACAGGCCGATCCGCTGGCCGGCAATGGCATTAGGGAAAAAGGTGAAATTGCCTCTGACACCGAGTTCATAGGGTTGGCGTAAATGGTAGGGAGGGTCGATGGTGTCTGGAGAGTGGACAAGCCACACGCAGGGACGGCTCCAGGCGACATCCACGCCGGCAGAGATATCGGCTATGTAACGCCATTCGGACGAATTGGGCACCGTATAGCCCGAAGTGAGCGAGGCGGTCCAATGATGCTGCGAATGCAATGGCGACACCAAAAGGAGCTGCACCACGGCAAGCACCATAAAGGACTTGCTTCGGACTATCGACCATTCTCTCATGATTCTAGCATGCGTAAGTAATCTTCCTCGCTGATGATGGGTACGCCCAGTTTTTCGGCTTTCTTGAGTTTCTCGGGTCCCATTTTCTCTCCCGCAAGCACATAGTCGGTCTTCCCGCTGATGGAACCGCTGACTTTGCCTCCGTGCTGTTCGATATGGGCTTTGATCTCATCACGAGAAAAACGGCTGAAGACGCCGCTGACAACAAAGGTTTTGCCGTCAAGCTGATGGGTGATATGGAGGTCGGAGAGGGTGAATTTGAGTCCGGCCTGGCGAAGGCGCTCAATCAGTCGCTGATGGCGCTCGTCATGGAAATAGTCGTAGATAAAGGCCGCGGTCTTCTCGCCTACGTCTTCCACGGTGGCCAGCTCCTCGATGCTTGCGGCCATCAGCGAGTCGATATGCTTGAAATAGCGGGCCAGCTTCTTGGCGCCTACTTCTCCGACATATCGGATGCCGAGGGCGAAGAGCACCCGCTCAAAGGGGACTTCCCTCGACTGGGCTATGGCTGCAAGGATATTGTCTGCGCCTTTATCCTGGATGCTGGCGCGCCGCAGTCCGTCGCTGTCGTAGGATTCCAGCCCGACAAGCTGCTCGCGACTTAAACTGTAGAGATCGGCTACATCGCGCACCAGCCCTTTCTGATAGAGCATCTCCAGCCGCTCCGAGCCTAGATTGTCGATATTCATCGCCTTGCGGGAGACGAAATGCTCCAAACGGCCGATGATCTGCGGCGGACAGTCGTCCTGGTTGGGACAGTAGTGGCCGGCTTCTCCCTCGGCACGCACCAGCCGGGCACCACATTCGGGACAATGGGTGATATAGGCTATCGGACGGGCTCCGGGCTGCCGCTTCTGGAGGTCGACACCGACTACTTTGGGGATGATCTCACCGCCTTTCTCGACCAACAGCGAGTCGCCCTCCCGGATGTCCATCTTCTCTATGAAGTCGGCATTGACCAGGGTGGCTCGCTTGACGGTGGTGCCTCCCAGCCATACGGGCTGCATATTGGCTACGGGGGTGATGACGCCGGTGCGGCCTACCTGGAACGAGACGCTCAAGAGGGGGGTGGAGACTTGCTGGGCTTTGAACTTGTAGGCAATGGCCCATCGGGGCGATTTGGCGGTCAGTCCTAGCTGGTCCCAGAGCGACACTTGGTTGACTTTGATGACGATGCCGTCAATGGCGAAAGGGAGGTTCCAGCGTTCGCTGTCCCAATAGTCGATAAAGGCGCGGATCTCGTCGATATCCTTGCATTCCTTGATATAGGGCTGCACTTTGAAGCCCATACGGGTGGCCGCCTGAAGCCTCCCGGAATGGGTGGCTGCCGACTGCTGCAACTCCGTCGTGCCGGCAGGATCGCCGGCGGCCTCCCAATGGCTGGGGAGCATCATGAAATACATGCAGAACTGGAGCTTGCGTTTGGCACACTCGGCGGAGTCTTGCAGCTTGAGGCTGCCGCTGGCGGCATTACGGGGATTGGCAAAGGGTTCGTCACCGTCGGCTTCCCGCTGTCGGTTGAAGGCTTCGAAGGCGTCGAAGGGATAGACCACCTCGCCGCGCGCTTCAAAATCATCGGGATAGCAGCCGCGTAGCTTGAGGGGGATGGTCGGTATGGTCCGTGCATTGGAGGTGATGTCGTCTCCGACGGCTCCGTTACCGCGGGTGACTGCCTGCACCAACTGACCGTGTCGATAGGTGAGGCCGATGGCTACTCCGTCGTATTTCAATTCGCAGGAATAGCTGAAGGGGATATCGCCCAATAGTTTTCGGGTGCGGGCTTCAAAATCGACTATCTCTTCTATGGAATAGGTGTTGCCCAGCGAGAGCATGGGGAATCGGTGGGTCACCTGTCGGAATGTCTTGTTGACCTCCCCTCCTACCCGCTTGGTGGGTGAATTGGGATGGGCCAGCTCTGGATACTGGCGCTCGAGGTCTGTAAGTTCTCGCAACAGCTTGTCAAACTCAAAGTCGCTGACCAACGAACGGTCGTTCATGTAGTACTCATAGTTGTACTGGTCGATCAGGCGTGTCAGCTCGTCGATACGCTTCCGTGCGGGTTCTATGTCTATTTGGCTGAAGAGATCCATGATTTGTCGTTTATATTTCTCCCTTGAAATTGAAGGAGACGGGTCCGGTGAGCTGCACCTGGCGATAATGGGTGCCGGTGGATTGGAAGGTGACTTTGAAATCGCCACCAAGGGTCTTGAGTTTCTGGTTGCCGCTGACAATGGCACAGGCGGTCACTCCGGTTCCACAAGCCCAGGTCTCGTCTTCCACACCGCGTTCATAGGTTCTGACGAAAAGGGTGCCGTCGGGAAGATCCTCTATGAAATCGACATTGGTGCCTTCGGGGAACTGGTCGCTATTGTTGCGCAGCCGGCGGCCTTCTCCAACGACATCGAAATGTTCCAGATCATCGACCCGCTGCACATAATGGGGCGATCCGGTGTCGAGAAACCATCCGTCCAGACAGCGGCGCACATCGTCGCAGGCGATATCTCGCATACCGAGTTGCACCAATCCCATTCCTGAGGCTTCATCGAATAGAAGGATCTCTGCATGATGCGGACCGTCGAAGCCGATGAAATCGAGCACTTGCCGACCGGTGGTCTCGTCACGGTGACCCAAGCCTAACCGATGGGCAAAAGCGGCTATACAGCGTCCGCCGTTACCGCACATGGAGCCGATTCGGCCGTCGCTGTTATAGTATTTCATCTCAAAATCATAAGGGGCATCGGCATTGCCGAGCGTCATCAACCCGTCGGCACCGACACCGAAACGGCGGTGACAGATATGGGCGATCTGCTTTTGGCTGAGTTGGGGGTCGTTTGCTCGGATATCCAGCAGCACAAAATCGTTCCCGGCGCCATCATATTTATAGAAAGAAAGTGACATTGTTTTCAGGGTTGAAGGGGGTTAGGTATTTGTTTTAGTTTGGTTTTCGTGATCATTCATAGTCATACACTTCCACTTGCTCGGGCTTGTAGCCGGTATCGATGATTCGCTTGCGGCTCAACAGCACCAACAGGGAGCTGATGACGATGGAGAAGAAAATGATGGAATAGACCATGCATTCGATTCGTTCGGCATGGGGAATGATTTCCACTCCTGCTGCGAGGTTGATCTGACGGGGCATGGAGGCCAATACGGCTGAAACCAGTCCTTTGGGAATCATGATGGAGACAATGAGGCGGTCGGTCTTGGTATTGTTGCGACCCACCAAAAAGATAAGGATGAAGCGTCCTACGAAGATGGCGGCAACTATGATGACACCCCACAACAGGGCGATGGAGTCGGTGAAGGGGATGCTGATGCCGATATAGACGAAGAAGAAGGTTTTGAGGATAAAGACTATTTCCTTGAAAAAGGATTTCTCGTTGTCACCGAGCGACTGCATGCGAAGCATGCGTCGATGATAGATTTTCCGCACAATGGAGTACTCCAGGTAATTGGCGTTGCCCAGTACAATTCCGAACGCCAACGCGGCAATGGCTCCGCTGTAGCCGAGCGCCTCGGTGAGACCATAGACGACAAAAACGAATGCCGGCGTGAGGAACATGGAATTCTGCAACCTGCGCACTCTGCGCAGCAGAACGGACCACACAACGCCACCAACACCGCCGATGATCACCGCCATGATGAATGAGGCCAGCACATTGCCCACTACTTGGATGACACTGATAGTGCCCATTTTGAATCCTTCCGTCAATGCCAGTGCAACCACAATACACAACACGCCGGAGATGGCCGACTCAAGGGTCAGCACGGTCTGTGTCTGATTGCTGATTCGCATCTGCTTGATGATGGGGATAACAATGGAGGATCCTGTTCCTGCCACCATACTGCCCAAAAGCACCGACGCCCGCCACTCCAGTCCTGCTACGTAATGGGCGGTCACTGCTGCAACCGCAGTGGAAAGACAGAATGAATAGAATGTAACCTGCACAATACCTACCCAGTACTTTCGCAGATTATTGATATTCATATCTATACCACTATCAATCAAGATAAACACCAGCGTGGCGGAAGCAAAGAGGGAGCCTATATTGCCCAACTTGTCGGGGGTCACCCACCCAAGCACCGAAGGGCCCAATAGGATACCAATCATCACAAGGAAGAGCACATCGGGCACACGGCTGCGACGGAAAAAGGCCGCAAAGAGGTGCGCGCAGAAGATCAGTGCTCCTAGAAAGATGAATGTTGTGCCCATGTTTTCTTCTAGTTAAAAATCAATATCGGGGAAGAGTTTGCGGAGTGTGATCATGGAGGGGTTGCGCTGAGCCATCTCTTCGAATTTCTCGCGCGGCATGTAGGCTTTGACTTCACGCTGCTCAACGTCGACAGCCACTCTGTACTGCAGTCCTTCGTTGTTGGTGACTTTTCGGAAGAAGGAACAGATTCGGTCTTGATATTCGCGCAGAAGGGTGTCGAAATAGATGTTGGGTACTTTGATATAGAAAAGGTTGTTGTTGTGTAGCGTCACCTTCTTGTCGGCCAGAAGTTCCTGGAACTTCTCGTCCTGCACATTGTCCTGCAGCAGCTGGTTCCAGTAGGCTTCGAGTTTTTCCTGGGTGAGCTGCTCCACCTCCATGCTGTCGAGCGAACGGATGGGCTGGATTTCGTGTGGAGCGGAGATAGAGACCGAGGAAAGCATATGGCGCGGTATGCCGCGCTGCACGGTGGCGTTGTTCTTTGCCGGATCTGGTGCGGCTTCCGCTGTCGGCTGTTGCTGGGGGGTGGTTGCCGGCTGGGGTGCGGTTGCCGGCTGGGAGATAGGCGTGGCGGGCTGGGCCGGACGCGGTGCCGGTTCAACCGATGGTGGGGTATCGCTAGATGGGGTTTTATGTTCCGCCTGAGGCGATCTTGCTATCTAACCTGCAGCCTGGGGCTGGAGTTTTTTCATCACAGCGGCTAGTTTCATCAACGCAACTTCGATGAAGAGCCGTTTGTTGTTGGCGTCACGGAAGCGGTACTCGGCGTCGGAGGCGATTTCAAGATAGCGCATCACCAAAGGCAATCCGCAGGCTGCGGACTGCTGTCCGAAACGCTGACGCTCGCTCTCACCGCACTCAAGCAGTTTGAGTGTGGCGGGGTCGATACTGACCATCAGATTGCGCAGGTGTTCCGACAAACCGGTGATGAAATGCTGTCCGTCGAATCCTTTGTCGATGATCTCCTGATAAAGCAGCAGCGAACCGCTGATATCGCCGTTTTTGAACATGTCGACAAAACGGAAATAATAGTCGCTGTCCAGCATATTCAAATTCTCGAGACAGCTTTTGTAGGTGAGGTTGTTGCCGGTGAAGCTGACCAGCTGGTCGAAGAGCGACAACGCATCGCGCAAGCCGCCTTCGGCTTTGCGGGCGATGATATGCAGCGCATCGGGTTCATACGGGACCTGCTCCTTGTCGGCCACATAGGCCAGATGTTTCACGATATCTTCGGTCTCGATGCGTTTGAAGTCGAATATCTGGCATCGGGAGAGGATGGTGGGAATGATTTTGTGCTTCTCGGTGGTTGCAAGAATGAACTTGGCATAGGCAGGAGGCTCTTCAAGGGTCTTGAGGAAGGCGTTGAAGGCCGCCGAGGAAAGCATGTGGACCTCATCGATGATATATACTTTGTAACGTCCGGTCTGGGGAGGAATATATACCTGCTTGACCAATTCGCGGATATCGTCGACGGAGTTGTTGGAAGCAGCGTCCAGTTCGAAGATATTCATGGAGGCGCCACTGTTGAAGGAGCGGCAGGATTCGCATTCGTTGCAGGCTTCGGTATCGGCGGTGAGATTGGTGCAGTTGATGGTTTTGGCCAGGATACGTGCACACGTGGTTTTGCCCACGCCGCGGGGTCCGCAAAAAAGAAACGCCTGTGCCAGCTGCCCCGTGCGGATGGCGTTCTTAAGCGTGGTGGTGATATGCGACTGCCCCACGACGCTCTCAAAGGTGGTTGGGCGGTATTTGCGGGCGGAAACGATGTAATTGTCCATATATTTTTGAATTCCTATTAAAAAAGCGTATAAGCACGGACAGCACAGAATACGACACACACTGTTGTCGTACAATGGATTGCCGAACTTGGAGCGCAGATGTTATTCTGTGCAAAGATAGGAAAAAAAGTTGAATCGGGCAAAAGGCCCTGCGAAAAGAGGGCGGAACGACAGGGTGAATCTATTTCAGATTCTTGATATTGGCAATAATGGTATTGACATCTTCCTGGGAGTAGCCCCAGCAGTGGGCATCCTTGCGTTTGGGATTGGCCAGGAATTTGTTGAGCCAATATTTGGCTTTGTCGGGATCGCGGAAGCTGTACATGTAGTTACGAGGACCGCCCACTGCTTCCTGTCCTGCATAGACACAGGCGAGGATAAACTGGCTATTGGCATCATTGGGAGCTACGGCATGGAGGAGGGGGAGTATGTCGACAGCAGTGGCATCATTGATGAACTTGCGCATGTCTTCATCATGAAGTCCACAGCCAAAACCGTGGAATGTACTTCTGTGACAGTAGATGTAAATGGCTTCGGGATAGCCTTCCTTGGCGTACTTCTCAATTTGTTCAAAAGGGGTCTCAAGCTCGTCGATTGTAGGTTGTTTGCCTGTTTTTAGGGCAATGGGTTTTTCAATGCGGTTGATAGCCTCTAGTCCGATGGCAGCATCGGAATATCCAAATTCGACGGCTTTGTTGTAGAAATATTTGGCTGTCCCAATCTGAATAGGTGTACCGAGTCCGAGGCGGTAACACTGGCCGGCAAGAAAAGCGGCATCACCTCGAAGCGCTCTTGAAAAAGACCATCTCCACTTAAAAGCAACCCCTATTTCCCGCGGCCCTGGAAGATGATAATGACGGTGTAGAGAAGTATCTTGATATCGGTGGCGATAGACATGTTCTCAAGGTAGAGAAGATCGTAACGCATGCGTTCAATCATCTCGTCAACACTTTCGGCGTAACCGTATTTGACCTGACCCCACGAGGTGATGCCGGGCTTGACTTTGTGGAGAAGGAGGTATTCGGGGGCCTGCTCGACGATCTGGTCGATAAAGTATTGCCGTTCGGGTCGGGGGCCGACAATGGACATGGTGCCTTTGAGGACGTTGTAGAACTGGGGGATTTCATCCAGCCGGTATTTGCGCATGATGCGTCCGAAGGGGGTGATTCGGGGGTCGTCGTCCTTGGAGAGAGCGGGTCCGTTGGCTTCAGCGTCGACATACATGGAGCGGAACTTATGCATTTTGAAAGGTTTTCCGCGATAACCGATGCGTTCCTGCGCATAGAAAACTGGACCGGGAGAGGTACACTTGACAATAAGGGCTGTAAGCAGAAATACAGGGGAAAGCAAAAGCAGCGCCAAAAGGGACAACAGGATATCCATCAAACGCTTGAGGGCGTACTGCCACTCCTCCATAGGACGGGGGTTGATGGTGATCAGCGGGGAATGGAAGATGGAGTTGATCTTGACGGATCCATAGATGATATCACGCAGGTCGGGAGTGATCTTGATGATGACATCGTCGCGTCGGTCGAGCAGACGGATAATCTGGCTGATCCGGTCGTTCTGGCAGTCTTCGACGGCGAAGATGACTTCCTCGATATGATGCTCCTCGATAAGGGTGTTGATGTCGGAGAGGGAACCCAGATGGGGCATAACCTGCTGGAGACGGGGGTCGATGAATCCGTTGACGGGGACAAACCCGATGAAGAGGTTACCGGAATAGACGGCCTGGTTTTCGAGGTCCAAATAGGTGTCGAAGGCGCGTTTGCCGCTGCCGATAAGGAGTGTGGGGAATCCGATACGACGGGTGTGGACGAGTCGGGCGGTATGGGTGGTGATGACGAGACGACCCAGATAGGTGATTGTGAAATGGAGGAGAAAGAGGATAAGGAAGCTGAGGTAGTATTTGTGATAGGAGGAGATATGGTCGTCAAGCAGGAGTGCGAAAAAAATGACAATCACACCGAAGAGCGATGCGAAGAGTGTCATCTCCAGCTCCTTGAGTCGTGATTTGCGATAGACGTTCTTGTAGGTTCCCTGGAAGGCGTACAAGCAGACCCATGCAACGGGCAGCAGGATGATTCCCCGCCAGAAGTTGGAATCCTGGAAGACGAGGTTGACATCCTGGAAGCGACCGTTCTCGATGGCGATTTTGCGGAACAGGAAGAAGGCGGCCCACGCGACGAGGGCGGCACAGACATCCCAGATGATATATTTGAGGGTTTGGCGAGTTGTATTCAGAGTGTTCGGGGTTTTAGTGGTTAGAAAGGTAAGGTTAGTTTATTCGCTTGTCTCGGAACAGAGGAGCTTACATGGCGATAAGCTTCATGTTGTCGATAAAGAGGCTGCCGTTCTTGTGGTCTGGATTGAAAGCGGTGAAATAGAGACGGATATCAGGGTAGTGACGGTAGGTCTGACTCCATATCTTGCCGAGGTTGATGTAGATTTTCTGCCAGCCGGCCTCGGGTTTGCCGTAGATGGTCATAGCGGACATCACTATGTCGCTTCCGCCAGAATAAGAGGGGTTTTTGAGTCCGACGCTGAAGTCAAAATCGCTCCAGTAGTCCATCTCGAGGTAGAGCACGGCACCGGGATCGCCTACATGGCAGGTGGTATCGGCCCAGAAGTTGAGCGCGGTGACGCTGTCAGGGATACGAATGACCCCACAGCCGTATCCTGAACGAACGGTGTCGGACTTGTAAACCAGACGTGAGACGACGGTATCGAGCTTGACAGCTCCGGGACCGGGTTCGAAAAACTCTTTCCACAGAACACTCATAACGGAATGGCTGATATAATGCGTCTCGAGGGTGTCGATACGGGTCACGGAATCTGTCGTAAGTTGGATATTGTTGAGTGTCAGCGTTTCGAAGAAGGGATAGGCGATGCGTGTACCGGCAATGCCATTTTGCTTGACAACGGGAACAACACGGACGATGTCGATGTTGCCTTGTTTGAGAACGGGTATACGGCACGGGAGGTTGTAGGTACCGAGGTCTGTCTCGGCTTCGTCGCCCTCTTGCCACACGATGACATTGACGGCATCGATGGCACTGGTGAAGAATCCGTCCTCGGGACTCCAGGAGTCGGCGGGGTTGTCCTTAAGGGTGACGGTGCCGATCTCGAGATATGCGGGGGCGGTAAGATCCCCTTCATAGCGGTCGCAGGCGGCGAAAAGGAAACCGGCGGAAAGAAGTATGATGGATTTTTTGAATATGCGATTCATCGACAATGGGGTATGTTTGTTTAAAAAAGAGAAACGTCGGATGGACATTTGTAATGGGGAAAACGCACGAAAGGGGATTATATTGTATCTTTGTTCTTTTATCTTTTCACTTTATACTTTACCGCCTGCTGTTTTGACCGCTTTTTTACGCTGTGCAACGGTGAGACCGACAAAGACAACAATAATACCTGCCACTTTCAAGAGGCTGATGGTTTCCTGCCCCATCAGCAAGGCGAGGAGGAGCGAGAAGACGGGTATGATATTGTTGTAGACGGATCCGGCAGTGGCACCAAGTCGTCGCATACCGTAGTTGAAACACATATAGGCCACGGTGGAGCATAGGATGCCGAGAAACGCCAGATCGAACAGCATACGGGGCGAGTATGAAAGAAGCGGCAGTTTGTCGCTGTCTGTCAGAAGCATGAGCGGCAAAAAATAGACAAGGGCTATGAGGTTCTGATAGCTGGTGATGGTCACGGGTCGATAATGGTCGAGAATCCGGACTAAGGTCAGGGTGTAGACGACGGCAATCAGCACGGCACAGGCAAGCAGGAGTATGCCACGCGGACTGGCATTGAACGAGAAATCGTCGTTCATGGACATCAGCATGATGCCGACCAACGAAAGGAGAACACCGATTACAGCTTGGATCCGCAGCCGTTCCTTATACACCAACGCCATCGCAAAGGGAATGAAAAGGGGGATGGTGGCAATAATGATGGAAGCGAGACTACCTGTCACATATTTCACTCCGGTGGTCTCACAGATACTGTATAGGAAAGGTTCGCAAAAAGCGAGGAGAAGGAAATACTTCAGATGGCCTTTGCGGATGGGCTCCAACTGATGGGTCAATGCAAGCAACGGCAAGGTAAACAGCGAAGCAACCAACATGCGGAAGGTGATGATAATATAGGGTGTAATAGCTGTTTCGTTCAAGAAAAGGTCCTTCGTGAAAATGAACGAGGCGCCCCAGAAGGCCGACGAGACAACCAGTAGTGTTTGAGGCAAATATTTTTTTAATTTTGACATTTGATGTAACTATCGTAATTTTGCAAAAGTACGAAATAACATTCACATAGCCATAAATAGCCATGAAACGAATTGGTATTCTGTCTGATACACATGGAAAGATTCCTAATCAAGTCTATTCTTTTTTCAAAGATTGCGACGAATTGTGGCATGCGGGCGACATCGGGAAATGGGTTCTGGACGAGTTGCGTGCTTTCAAACCGGTGGTGGCCGTATACGGCAATACGGACGATTGGAATATGCGGATGGTTGTTCCGGAGACGCAACTGTTCCGCCGCGAGAACATGAAAATCCTCATGACGCATATCGGCGGCTATCCCGACCACTACGAGAAACGCATCCTCCCGCTGCTGACATCGGAGCGACCGGACATTTTCGTCTCGGGTCATTCCCACATCCTGAAAGTGATGTACGACAAAACGTACCAATTGCTGCACATCAACCCTGGCGCCGCCGGCCAGCAGGGGTTCCACCTCAAGGGAACACTCGTCCGGCTGGTACTCGACGGCACACCCAAAAACCTAGAGATCTGCGAATTTGAAAAATAGCATCCACCCCCATCAAACCCACCAAACCCATTAACCCCATCACCCCCATCAAACCCATCAACCCATGAAAGAACTAGCAATGCATGTATACGACCTGATGGAAAACTCAACAGCAGCCAACGCCACAAAGGTCGAACTGACTATCAAAGACAGCCTGAAAGAAAACATATACGACTTCACCATTGTGGACAACGGCAAAGGAATGTCCCCTGAATTCCTCGCCAAAGTGACCGACCCCTACACCACCTCACGCACCACACGCAAAGTGGGATTGGGACTGCCGTTGATAAAGATGAACACGGAGAATTGTGGCGGCGGAATGACGCTCGAAAGCGAGGTGGGCAAAGGAACACGCCTCCATTTCTGGTTTCAGCACGACCATTGGGACCGTCCACCCATGGGCGATCTTTCGGGCACTATCGTGATGCTGTGCGCCGCCCATCAGGACATCCATATCATCTATACCCATATCACCGACGACGGCGAATTTGTCTTCGACACCGACGAAATCAAGGAGGCCCTCGACGGTATGGACATGAACGACATGAAAGTCTACAGCTGGCTAAAAGACATGGTTCAGGAGAACCTCGAAGAGATCAAGTACAACAACTAAGCAAACAGTTATTCAACTCTAGTGAGCCTCTAACCAGTTCTGTCCGACATCGATACCCACCTCCACTGGAATGGTGAGCGGCAAGGCTCCAACCATTTCGTCGTGGACTATCTGCCTTACTTGCTCCTCTTCTGGGTTGTAGAGATCAAACACCAGTTCGTCGTGCACCTGCAGTATCATCTTTGTCCGCAGTCCCTGTTCCTGTAAACGGCTCCAGATGCGGATCATGGCAATTTTAATCATATCGGCCGACGTCCCTTGGATGGGCATATTGACGGCATTGCGCTCTGCAAACTGACGCTGGGCGGCGTTGCGGCTGTTGATGTCGTAGAGGTAACGTCGACGACCCAAAAGGGTTTGTGCATAGCCGTGTTCCCTGGCGAAAGCAACATTTTCGTCAATATACTGCTTGATGGACGGATACTGCTCAAAATATTCCTCAATCAATGCGGCCGCCTCCTTGCGGGGAATACCCAATTGCTCTGAAAGACCAAAAGCACTGATGCCATAGATGATGCCGAAATTGACCGATTTGGCATTCCGACGCTGCTCCTTGCTGACTTCGTCCAACGCGACATGGTATATCTTTGCAGCGGTGGCTGCATGAATGTCGTAATGGTTGGCGAAAGCGGCAATCATGTGCTCGTCACGGGCCAACGATGCGATGATACGCAACTCAATCTGGGAATAGTCGGCGGCAAGGATGCTGTAGCCCTCGCCACGCGGCACAAAGGCTCGGCGGATCTCCCGCCCCCGTTCCGTACGGATAGGGATGTTCTGCAGATTGGGGTTGGACGAACTGAGACGTCCCGTGGCAGTTACCGCCTGGTTGTAGATGGTATGCAGGCGACCCGTGACGGGATTGATCAGCTTCGGGAAACTGTCGAGATAGGTGGAGATAAGCTTGCTCACCGAACGGTACTCCAATATCAGCGGCACCACCGGATGTCGGGCACTCAACCGTTGAAGCACCTCCTCAGCAGTGCTGTACTGCTTGGTGGCCGTCAAGGGGGGCTTGTCGGTGATACGCAGCTTGTCGTAGAGCACCTCGCCTAACTGCTTGGGCGAACTGATATTGAACTCGCATCCCGCTTGTCGGTAGATTTCCTGCACGATCTCGTCACGCTGGCGCGAAAGGTCGGCAGAATAGCGCTGCAACGCCTCCGTGTCAATACGCACACCCTCTCGTTCCATGTCCACCAGCACATCCACCAACGGTATTTCCACCTCATGGTATAACGCCGTCATGTCGTTTTCCAGCAATCGCTGCTTCATCGGCTCGTATAGACGGTAGAGTAGTTCGGCCATATGGAACGGGTAGTCGGCATCCCCCTCCTCGGCTGTTTCGCCCAGTACGCTGGAACATATGAAATCCAGATAGTGACGGGCCTCCGGATCCAGCAGGTAATGGGCCAGCAGCACATCGAATACCTCTCCGTCGACAGCAACTCCCTGATCCAGACACAGATGTTTCAACTGCTTCAGGTCATAACAGACCTTGCAGGTGCCACTGTTGCCCAACGCTCCCTGAAGCAGGGAGAAGTAGGCATTCCCTTCAAATGGAAGATAGAACGATTCGTCCGCAGAAGTGGCAAAGGCGATGCCGCGCAGCTCCTTGGTCTTCGCATCCGCATCGACAAAAAGGGCAAAGTTTCGTTCCTCGAGTGTCGCCAGATGCTCAATGGTGACCGTTTGACGCCGCTTGCCGGATGCGCTGTTCTGAAGACCGTCCGTCCTCTTGCTGTCGCTGTCTGCAGGCTCCGTTTGCTCTGCAGGCATGTCGAAAAGCGACACCTGCGACGGATCAGTCGCCGGCCGCCGTTTCCCTTGGGGGCGGTCCGCCTTCGTCTCGCGGGCAGTCCCCTCCCCGCTGTCTTTTTTCCCATCTCCTTTCACCCGCAGATTCAGCTTCATGGCCAAATCAGGGTTACTGACACTTAGATCGGTATAGATACGCTTGGCAAAAGCTCTGAATTCCAACTCGGAAAAAAGGGCGGCCAGACGCTCATAGTCGGGCGTTCCCACTGCTAGGGTCGCCTCGTCGAAGGTCACCGGCGCTTCTACGCAGATAGTGGCCAGCTCCTTCGAAAGCAACGCCTGCTCGCTGTATTCCTTCACCAGCTGACGCAGCTTCTCGTTACGGACCTCGTCGGCACGTGCCACCAACTGCTCCACACTTCCGAACTGCTCCACCAGCTGCTTGGCCTTCTTCTCCCCCACCCCGGGAATGCCCGGGATATTGTCAACCGCGTCACCCCAAAGACCCAATATGTCGGCTACCTGCGAGGGACGCTCCACGCTGAAAGCGGCACACACCTCCGCAGGGGTGTAGATACTGTCTGGCTTGCCCATCCGTCCGAAACGGTACAGATGCACATGGTCTGTCACCAACTGGGCGAAATCCTTGTCGGGCGTCACCATCAGCACCTCGTCGAAACCAGCCGCTTCCGCCTGTCGCGAAAGGGTGCCTATCAAGTCGTCAGCCTCGTAACCGGCTTTCGTCACTACCGGTATCGAGAATCCGTCAATCACCTGATGGATGTACGGTAAAGCGGTGATGATATCCTCCGGCATCGCCTCGCGGTTCGCCTTGTAGTCCGCATAGCGTTCATGACGGAATGTCGGTTCCGACAGGTCGAAGCACACCGCACAATGCGTGGGGCGTTGCTGACGCAGCAAATCATATAGCGTCGTGGTGAATCCCAGTACCGCCGACGTGTTCTGCCCCCGGCTGTTCATCCGCGGGTTGTGGTTCAGCGCATAATAGGCACGGTAGACCATCGCCATACCGTCCAGAAGCATCAGTTTCTTCATCACTTCAGCGGGTTTTCTGTCAACTGGTCGTATTCGCGGCGGTGACGCAGTATGTCGCATGCCAGAAAGACCGCACGGCGGAACGACTGTTCGCTCGCCTTCCCCTTGCCAGCTATGTCATATGCTGTCCCGTGGGCCGGCGAGGTACGAATCACATCCAGACCTGCCGTATAGTTCACCCCTTCGGTGAACGACATCAGCTTGAACGGTATCAGCCCTTGGTCGTGATACAAGGCGAGCACACCGTCGAACTTGTTAAATTCGCTCGAACCGAAGAAACCGTCTGAAGGATAGGGACCGTAGACAAGCGTTCCCCCTTCGTATGCTTCGTCAATGGCCGGCTTCACCACCTCCAGGTCCTGACTGCCGATGACCCCGTTGTCTCCCGCATGCGGGTCAAGCGCCAAAACGGCGATCTTAGGCATCGGAATACCGAAATCACGCTTCAACGAGTCATGCATGATACTGATTTTCTCCAACAGCAGCTCTTTCGTGATGGCCGCCGGAACTTCGTGGAGCGCCAGATGGTTCGTCACGATACCGATGCGGATCCGGTCGCATACCATCATCATCAACGACTTGCCGTTGAATTTGTTCGACAGATACTCCGTATGACCTGGAAAATCAAAATCCGACGACTGGATATTCTTCTTGTTGATTGGCGCCGTCACCAGCACATCCACCGACCCGTTCTTCAAATCCTCACACGCCTTGTCCAACGCCAACCGGCTCAATTTGCCGGCCACCTCTGTCGATTTACCAATGTCTATCTTGATTTCATCAGGCACAAGGTTGATCACGTTGAACTTCTTTTCCATCGCCTGCGACGCATCGTGGATGGCCGAGAAATTCAGCTCCTGATGCTGTTGGGTGAGCAGCTTCTTGTGATACGAGGCCACCTTCGTCGATCCGTACAGAATCGGCGTGCAGTGCTCAAACATACGGAGGTCCGAGAACGTTTTCAGAATCACTTCGTAGCCGATACCGTTGATGTCACCGTGAGTGATTGCAAGTTTTATTTTATGAGATTCGTTTTTTGTCATGACAGTTGAATTATTTTTGGAAAGAAAATTACATCATTAACTCTTAGCTCCCACACCATGCCAGGTCTGGAAGAACGCATACAGCAGACGCAGCGCATATCCCGAAGCGCCTACACCGTAGAAACTCTCGCGCTTGCCGTAATACGCCACACCCGCTATATCGAGATGGATATATGGATGGTGCGCGAAATGGGCCAGGAAACGTCCCGCCGTGATGGTGCCAGCGTGCGCCCCCAGATTGCAGTTCTTCAGGTCCGCAACCTCGGACTTCAACATCTCGTCGTACTCCTTCCAGAAGGGGAACTCCACCACGCGCTCATACACCTGGTCGCCCATGATGCGCAGCAAGGCAAATGCCGACGCGGCATCCTGCTGCATACCCGCGATGGCACCTGTACCCAATGCCCTCACCGCAGCGCCCGTCAGTGTCGCAGCATCGATAATCAGCTCCGGATCCTGACGGTCGGCATAGGCGATGGCATCGGCCAGAATCAGACGGCCCTCCGCATCGGTATTCGTTATCTCTACCGTCGTCCCGTCGTACATACGCAATATATCATCGGCGGCATAGGCATTCTTTCCCGGTCGGTTGTCTGTCAACGGAAGATACGCCGTCACATATACTGGCAAGGCGTTCTCGGCAACGGCAAACAACACCGACGCCATCGTCGCGGCACCCGCCATGTCCGACTTCATCTCCGTCATATAATCTCCCGGCTTGATATTCAGTCCGCCCGTATCATACATCACCCCCTTGCCCACTAAGGCCACAGGACGCTTGTTGACCCGATCAGCGGGCTTGTATTCCAACACTACAAAGCGGGCCTCGTCCTCACTGCCACGGTTCACCGCCAGCAGTCCGCCCATCTTCAGACTCTCTATCTTCTTCTGCCCTAAAACGGTGCACTTCACATTGCCCAACCGCTCCGCTTCCGCCTTGATGCAGTCGGCAAACTTCGGCGCATTCAGATACATCACCGGTTCGTTCACCCAGTCGCGACACACGTCGATACGGCGCCACAACCGCACATTCTCCTCCAACGCCTGCGGCTCCAGGATATGACGCTCCAGCACCACATCGGTCAGCAGCACCTCTTTCTTCGTCTTGTATTTGTCATATCGGTAGTTGGCCATATGCAACCCTTCAAGGAAAGCCACCATCTCCTCGGGAATGAGGCCCTCTCCGGTCACCGCCACCCGCTGCACTTTCTCTTCCATCAAGGCAAGCTGCAACTGGGAAGCCGCCCGACGCAGCTTCTCTAGCGACTCAGCGGTAGGCAGCTCACTGTCGAAATTCTGTACATAGATCTTGTGCGGCAAACGGTTGAAGACAACAAGCGAAGCCGCATCCTCTTTGCGACGGGCCGTCAGGTACGCCGTCTCTTCACGCTTGAAGGGCAGCGAACGAGCCGCCACTTCACTTCCGTATAAAAAAATCAGCGACGTGTGCAATTCGCTGTAATTTATTTTCTCGAGCGTTATATTCATCATTTTTGTAGTTATTTTAAAAATGCAAAATTACATTTTTTTGAAAAACAAAACAAGGATTTTTGTCATTAATTCTTTTTTTCAAAAAAATGTAATCACTCCGTTCGTTTGTTGCTTCTAAAAATTTGACGATAAAAAGAATTTAAAGGAACTATGACATAATTTATTATCTTTTAATCGCCCTATTTTAAAGCAACGCTGAAGGCTCTTTTTTGAAAAACAAAACAAGGATTTTTGTCATTAATTTTTTTTTTCAAAAAAATGTAATCACTCCGTATACTCCCCATCGCTACTGCGGATCCACGTCGAAAACAATCGTCACGCGACTATAGGCTTTGTCCTGCAGCAGCCGCTCCGCCTCCTGTAGCATGATTCGTTTCCCTTCGGTAATCGCTTCCCCTTGGGCAAAACGCACCATGATCTTCTTGATATACTGGTTCCGTATCCGCGCCACACTGGGATATTCGGGTCCCAACACACGGTTGCCGAATTGCGCACGCAACAACCCGGCATATCGTTCGGCAACACTGTTCACTGTCTCCTGATCCTTGTGCCGGACCACTATCGTCACCAGCCTGTAAAACGGTGGATACTTGAAAACGCGCCGCTCGACAATCTGGCTCTTGTACATCGACAGGTAGTCATTATTCATCGCATCACGGATGGCCTGATGGTATGGCTGATAACTCTGGATGATCACCTTGCCCCGCTTCCCATGACGACCCGCACGTCCGCTCACCTGCGTCATCTGCTGGAAACTGCGTTCGTAGGATCGAAAATCCGGAAACGAGATCAGGTTGTCGGCCGAAAGAATCCCAACCACACTGACATTACTGAAATCCAACCCTTTGGTAACCATCTGCGTCCCTACAAGGATATCTATCTTGCGATCTTCAAAGTCATTGAGAATCTCTATATACCGCTTTTTCTGCATGGTCGAATCCAGGTCCATCCGCGCCACATGGGCGTCGGGGAAAAGGATTCCCAGATCGTCTTCTATTCGCTCTGTGCCGAATCCGCGCATCTTCAGCGTGGTGGAATGACAGGCGGGACACTCTGGCGGCACAGGAATGGAATAGCCACAGTAATGGCAGCGCATACTGTTGGTCGACTTGTGATACACCAGCGACACATCGCAATGCACACACTGGGGTATCCAATGGCATACGTCACACTCCACGCGCAACGAAAAACCGCGCCGGTTCTGGAAAAGGATCACCTGTTCGTGGTTGGCGAGCGCCTCTTTGATATGGTCGATCAGAAACCGTGAGAAGTTCTGCTGTATCTCCCGTTTGCGCTGCGCCTCCTTCATATCGACACAAAACACTTCGGGCATCTGCACGCCGCCATATCGCTGGCTCATCTCCGCCAATCCATACTTGCCCTCGCTGGCATGGTAATAACTCTCCAGCGACGGGGTCGCCGACCCTAAAACGGTACGGGCGCCCCACATCCGGGCCAGATAAAGTGCACTGTCGCGCCCGTTGTAACGCGGAGCGGGATCGCTCTGCTTGTAACTGCCATCGTGCTCCTCGTCGACTATAACGAGTCCCAGATGATGAAAGGGCAGAAAGAGCGCCGAACGGGCACCCAGCAACAACTGGAAACCGTCGGCAGACGGCTGCATGGTTCGTCGCCACACCTCCGCACGCTCCTGATTGTTGAAGCGGGAATGATACACCCCTACCCTGTTGCCGAAATATCGTCGCAGTCGATTGACAATCTGCGCCGTAAGCGCTATCTCAGGCAACAAGAAAAGCACCTGCTTCCCCTCTCGCAAAACTTCGTCTATCAAACGAATATACACTTCTGTCTTTCCGCTCGAAGTGACGCCATGCAACAGATTGACTGACTTGTCGCTATGGATGATGGTATCAAACGCTTGCTGCTGCTCGGGACTCAGCTCGATGCTCGCAACGGAAGCAGTGGCGTCACCCCCTGCCAATCGACTCTCTTCACGGTGCTCAACCTCAAGCACGCCTTTTTTCACCAATGTGTCTAACGCCGACTGGGAGAGCTCGGGGTCGTCGGTCAGCAGCTTCCGCTTGACGGCCTCCCGACCGAAACCGCTCAGCTGCATGAACCGCATCAAGACCAGCAGCTGTTTATGGGTGGCCGTCTTCCGCTCCAACGTGTCAAACAACTGCTTCGTCGCCGTTTCCTCCCGATAGGAGTCGCCCAAGGTGAGCCACACGGTTTGCTTGGGGGTGTATCGCTGTCGCAACTCCTCCTCCATCAGGACGACATGCTTCTCTATCATCGTCTTCACTATCGGCATCACCTTCTTGTATCCGGTAATCTCTTCCACCTCGTCGACGGTAATGCGGCTCTTGCGCGTAAGCACATCGAGTATCCGTATCTCGTCGGCACTCAGATCTCCATACTCACCGCAGAAATCGGGATGAACCACGATGTACGACTCGCTGGAAAGACGCAACGACGACGGCAACGCCACCGCCATCACATCCCCCGGATAACACATATAGTACGATGCCATCCATTCCCAGAAGCGAAATTGCCTTTCATCGACAATGGGCTCCAAATCAAGAATCGACAATACATATTTGGTCTTGTAGGAGGGTACCGTCTCATGCACACGCCGCACCAGGGCGGAATAAAGTCTTTTGGATCCAAACTGCACCATCACCCGCTGCCCTACCTTCACCGCGTCGTTATATTCAAACGGAAGTCGATAGGTATAGGTCCCCGGAAGATGAAGTGGAAGCAACACATCCACAAATAAAGTTCGGCGTTCCATAATCAGCAACCCTGCGACAAATCAAGCAAAACTATTGATTGTTCTCCTTCTCCTCAAGTTTTTCGAACGTCAGCACTACCTTGTCCTCCTGCAGCAACTCCAGCGAATAGGCTTCCAAACGGTATCCGTCGCACTTGCGTATCAACTGCATGAACGACGACTCCAGCTTGCGGAAAGCCTCCGGACAGGCCATCTTGGTGCCGTTAAAGTCGCTGAGCGCCATCTTGCCATTCCCTAAATCCTTGAAAGTGCCGAAATACCGGTTGCACCCATTGACGCCACTGAAAGTGCCCGCCTCGGGATTGACCTGCAACGTGGCCTTCGACTGCCCCTCCTGATAAAAAACTTCCTTGCCTCTCATCGAGACCAACACCCACGTCTCTTCCGGGTTGAACTCCGGAGCGGCATTAACCACAGCCGTCTTATGCGACTTGCATCCACAGGCCATCAACAGGACCGTGACAATGAGGAATTTGGCATTTCTGATAACGAATCTCAACATTTTTAATCTTCTTTAGATTACTGCTTAAACTTTTTCAACCTCCATACGCATACTCGTCCACACGGGTATAAGAATAGGTGGTTTCTTCAAAATCCTGCCGACTGGCGGCGACATAACTGTAGGTCACCGTGCGTCGCACAGGGTAATCTCCATCGTATCGATAGCTGTAATTGATATACTGGGGCTCATTCGCCCTGGGAGGAAACGTGGCGGATACAACATTATGCTCCGAAAGCATCCGGAACCCCAAGATGACACCGTCCCACATCTCTCTGCTGCCGAATAGCTGCGAATAAGGATTCTTCTTGTCATCATACTGCAGACTGATTTCGTATTCCTCCATATCCGTACGGCTCCTGATGACAACCACATCGTCATCATCCCATACAAACTCCATATGCTCCACATAATTGCCTTTGCACCCCTTCTTTTGCCGACGAACGTTTGTCTGCACCGTCTCTTCTGCAACCAACGCTCCCACCACATCGCCCATCACGTGCGAAAACAACACGCTACAGGCTTTTTTCTGGAATGGAGTACCCTCTAATGACGCATAGTAGACCACGTCCATTGCCGTCATTTTGCCGTCGTTGTGACGGAACTGGCAACTGTACAACAACGTGTCGCGCTGATAGCAGTCTATACGTTCCAGCTTGCGACCGTCATAAAGGAATTCGTTCCGGATACGGTATGCGGGAATGATTGTACTGCTGATCTGCTTGCCTTCATAAAAGAAGACCTCAGAGTATGGGGGACTGTCATGGTAGTCGATTCGGTACAGCTCTTTCCCGTCCCAATTCCACGCTTCCGACAGGTGCCGATCGTAGTGGTACAACTCAACATCGCCCATCATCATCCGTTCTTCGGTGAACACCTGCGACACCCGATTCTTGGTCACCAACGCCCCTTCCTTCTTGCTGCACGAAGCACAAAACAGCATGCCCGTCGCTAGCAATACAGCAGCCAATCTGACTTTTTTATCAAGAAACAACATATTGATATACAATTAATAAATAATCATTATTTAAAGTATCAATTCTAGTACTCCGACAGCATCGGCTCTGTCATCCGAATCGGTGAGTCAACCCCGATGGTAATCGTCACATTACCGCCGGGAATCACCCTGATAATGGTGTCGCCCCAGCGGTGGGTACCCGCATTCGAGTCCAAACGGACCTTGAGATGCGACGTCGCCTCGTTCGCCTCAAAAACATATCGCGTACCGCTACTCGGGTCCGATATGATATTGCTGTCTATGCGGATATCGCTGGCGTCATACTCATAGACAGTCGCGGTCGAGATAAGCGCCGCCGCCAGCGAAGGGACCTTTCCTATCACCGTATAGCGTGTCTTCCCGTCATTAAACTCCTCTTCCTCGTCTCCGCACGACACCGTCGTGGACAAGAGTGCGACAGAGAGCAGCACCCAAAAAAGTCTTCTTGTTTTCATCATGCGACACATTATGTAACGTAAATAGCTGTAACGCTGGTAATAATTTATTAATTCCCTAAAAAGGGTGATACGATATGGAAGTCAAAATGGACAACACTAAAAATGCCGCGAGCGCTTCAACACAAAAGGCTGCATAACCTGATCGAACCCTAAAGCGACATCAACAGGGATATAATCAATCCTGTACTGCATCGCATGACGGCGCAAAAGGCGCGTCTGCTCTTCCATCTCGGCGCGGTAACGGGCGGCAATCTCCGACGGGACGGCTTTCACCTTGCGGTCGCTTTCCATATCGATGAAATAACAGGGACGGTTGCCATAGTCCAACTCCAACTCCTTCGAACGGTCGAAAGTGTGAAAGAGCAGCACCTCGTGTTTGCAATGCCGCAGATGCCTCAGAGCATCGAACAACGGCTCCTGCTGGTCTCGCTGCACAAATGCGTCGGTGAAAAGCACCACCATCGAACGGCGATGCATCTGCTCCGCCATCAGATGGATTGTCTCCACCACCGAAGTACCCCGCTTCTCCAGACTCTCCGCCTTCACAGGCTGCAAAAGTTTCTCCAGAAGCGAATAGACATACCGCTGGTGCAAAGTGCTCGACCGCACCTCTGTCTGCAGTTCAATCTTGTCAGAGAAAAGGGTCAGCCCGAAGGCGTCTCGCTGACGGACAAGGAGTTCCATCAACAGGGCTGCAGCGTATGTCGAAAAGGTGATTTTGTTGGGTTGTGCAAACTGCCCCTGCCGCTCCAAAGGGAAATACATCGATGACGACCGGTCTATCAACACCTGGCACCGAAGGTTGGTCTCCTCCTCGTAGCGTTTCACAAAGAGCTTGTCCGTACGGCCATACAGCTTCCAGTCGATATGTCGCGTCGACTCACCGGTGTTGTACAGCCGATGCTCGGCAAACTCGACAGAAAAACCATGGAACGGACTTCTGTGAAGCCCCGTGATGAAGCCCTCAACAATCTGCTTGGCGAAGAAATCCAGCGATTTATACTTCTCTATTTCTTGAAACGGCATATAAACACATGCTCCGGCAGGCCCTCGCCAACCGCCATTACATCAGGGCATTCAACTTCTCTACAAGCGTCGCTTTGGCGACCAAGCCTACCGACTTGTCTACTGCGGCTCCATCTTTCAGGAACAGCACCGTGGGAACATTGCGTACACGGAATTCCGATGCAATACCAGGTGCATCGTCGACATCCACCTTACAAACCAACGCTTTGCCTTCATACTCTTCAGCTATTTCATCGACAATGGGAGCCAAAGCTTTGCACGGACCGCACCAGGTGGCGCCGATATCCAACAGAACAGGAAGGTTTGACTGTTTTACCTCTGCAAAATTTTCATCGTTAACTATTTTTACCATAGTATCTTAATTTTTAAACTGTGAAACAATAATCTCTTGCAAAAATAACGAAAAAAAACATTTAAAATTTTTAATAAAGCAAGTTTTTTTTACCACACCATCCAACATGCTCATTTCTTGCCATATCCGCCATATTGCGTCACACAGACCCGCGACACGATACCACCCCCTGCTGAATTCTATGGAACCCGTGTTCAAAACCACCATCATCCCTGATTATCACCCTGTGTTCTTTGTACAAATGAAAAAAATTAATATATTATAAATCAACCGCATGCACTTCAACAGTTTTTTTTTACTCTTAAAGAAGCATTCAATCCGAAAAAAAAGCGTATTTTTGCAGTTGGATAATAGTATATCTATAGTAAAATACGAAAGACATGAATCGCAAACTATTCATCACCCTGATTGCCTTTGCACTTATCTGCTGCATCCCTTCCGCACAAGCACAGAAGAACAAGAACGGAAAAGGCAAAAATAACAAACCCGCCCAAACGGCACCCGAAGTGGTGGAACTGCCCGCCAACAGCAACGACTGCCTCTTCGCCATTGAGCTGTCGCCCGACGTGGCCTACGGCCCCACATCCGCCCCGCAAGGTGCCGGACGTATTCAGGAAATCATGCGCGACCGCAACAACACTCGCGTGTTTGAATATGAGCACAACTCCACCTGGTACAAATTCACCGTCCCCTATTCGGGTAACCTCGAAATCAATATCACTCCGACCAACGAATGGGACGACTATGACTTCATCGTCTACAAATACACCGATATCTATTTCAGCAACCACCTGATCCAGAATAAAATCCGTCCCATCGCATCGGATCTCTCCATGAAAGATACCACCGGTATCGCCGCAGCGACACCCAAGGGCGGAAAAAATAAAACACAGCAGGATCTCAAACCGCGCAGCCGTCGTATGGTAACCCCGACCATGGGCATGAAAGCCGACGGCAAAAAACTCTTCATCGGACCCAACGAGGACTCTGAATTCCTGCGTTCCATCCCGGTCCGTAAAGGCGAAGTATACTACATCGTCCTCGATAACAAAAGCTCCAAAGGCGAAGGCCACACCATCAAGGTCTCCATCCAGGTGGAATCGTTTGAACCGATGGTTGTCTTCTACGACCCCGTCGCCAAGAAAAATATCGACGTCGACCTGCTCATCCTTGAGAAGAACACCGACAACCGTCCCATCGCCAAGAATCCCGCGTTCCGCGGCGGCAAACTCAAGTTCGTCCCGGGTTTCAACTACACCCTCTACGCCAAGAAGGACGGCTACTTCAGCATTTTCAAGGAGTTCAACTCCAATATCTTCAAGGACGACACCCTGATGCGCGTCATCATGAACAAGACGGAGAAAGGCACCGTCTTCCCCATCGCCGACATCTACTTTGACGACGACGCCAACCTGCTGCCCGAATCCGACACCTCGCTGCTCAACTACATGCAGATGTTCAAAGGACACCCCGAAGTGACCTTCCAGATCAAAGGCTATGTACAGTCCTACGCTGTCGATATCGAAGCCGACCAGCAACTCTCCATCGCACGCGCCAAAAGTGTCAAGGATTTCTTTGTCGCCCACGGACTCAACCCCGACCAGATTACCATTGCCGGCATGACCCAGAACGAAATCAAACGTTCTGCCGCCGCCGCCCTCAATAAGCGCCAGGCATTCAAAGACACCAAGGTGGAACTCATCATCACCGGTATCAGCAAATAAACGGGCGCTGAATGTCCGACATCATCAACATACTGCCCGACAGTGTGGCCAACCAGATTGCCGCCGGCGAGGTGGTCGATCGGCCTGCGTCTGCCGTCAAGGAGCTGCTTGAAAACGCCCTCGACGCTGGCGCCACCGCCATCCAGCTTATCGTCAAAGACGCCGGCCGCACACTCATCCAAGTCGTCGACAACGGCTGCGGCATGACCGAGGGCGACGCCCGTCGCTGCTTCGAACGGCACGCCACCTCCAAAATCAAACAGGCCGACGACCTCTTCGCCATCCGCACCATGGGTTTCCGCGGTGAAGCGCTGGCTTCCATCGCCGCAGTGGCGCAGGTGGAACTCAAGACACGTCAGCACGACAGCGAATGGGGCACCCAGATCGTCATCGAAGGGTCCGACCTCAAGGAACAGTCGCCCTGCAGCTGCGCCCCCGGCACCTCCATCGCCGTCAAGAACCTTTTCTTCAATATCCCCGCACGACGCAATTTCCTCAAGCGCGACAGCATCGAACTGTCACACATCGAAGAGATCTTCAAGCGCGTGGCATTGGCCAACTACACGGTCGACTTCTCCTTCCACCACAACGGACGCCTGCTCTACGATCTCAAGTCGGGCAATTTCGCCCAGCGGATCACCGCCATCTTCGGACTCTCGTTCAAAGAACGGCTCTACCCTGTCGAGGAACAGACAGAACCGGTGAAAGTGCGCGGCTACGTGGGCAAGGCGGAGTTCGTCAAGCGGATGCGCGGCGAACAGTACCTCTTTGTCAATAACCGGTTCATCCGCCACAACGGGCTTTCCGCCGCCGTGGAAAGAGCCTACAGCGAACTCATCCCCGAACGGACCTACCCCTCCTACTTCCTTCTTCTCGAGGTTGACCCTCAGCGCATCGATGTGAATATCCACCCCACCAAGACCGAGGTCAAATTCCTCGACGAACAGGTCATCTTCGCCATCCTGCGCGCCGCCACCAAGAAAGCACTCGGACAGTTTTCCTTGGCTTCCGAACTGGAATTCAACCCTTCGACAGAAATCGACTTCACCCCCGCAGCCAAAGACTATATCCCTCATAAACCGACGGTCAGCTACAACCCCAGCTACAACCCCTTCCGCAGTACCTCCTCGGCTTCCGACGAACGGAAAGGCGGCTCCCGCAGCTTCACTCCCGACCGCACTCTTGATGCAGACATTAACGAGCCTCCCCGCGATTTCTTCGACAACGGACAACCGACGGACGCTCCACTGGAGCTGTTCGAAGGACAACCCGCCGCCGACAGCCAGACTACCGCAGCCTCCGGAGGGACGACACCTATCTCCTACCTCAACCGATACATCGTCACCACGCTCAAGTCGGGCATCGTCGTCATCGACCAGCAGCGTGCCCACGAACGCATTCTCTACGAGAGACTCCTGCAACGCCGTGCCGCCGCCCAGCCATCAGCCCAGCAGCTGCTCTTCCCCGTCAACTGCACCTTCAACGCCGCCGACAGCGAACTGCTGACCGAAATCACCCCCTCGCTGGAAGGTCTCGGTTTCGTCATACAGCCCCTCGGACAAAACACCTTTGTCGTGACTGCTGCGCCGAGCGACTTAGACGACAGCGACCTGCAGCAGGTGCTCAACTACCTGATAGGCGACTACAAGAACAGCATGATGCAGCGCTACAGCGACCGCGACAAGAGCATCTGCCTTTCCCTGGCACGACACATGGCTGTCCGCAGCGGCAAACCGCTCCAACCTGAAGAGATGCAGCACCTCATCGCCGAGCTTTTCAGCTGCCAGGCACCCGACATGTCCCCTTCCGGCAAACGAACCATGATCATCTTCAACGAGCAGGACCTGTCGGAGAGATTCAAATAACACCCAACGACCACACACCATGAACCAACAATACAGCCCCCAAGGCTTCCGCATGCTCCCCACCGGTGTCAAACACCTGCTGATCATCAACATCCTTTTCTTCGCTGCCACCCTTATCCTGCGCAAATCGCTCGGCTTCGACCTCGAGCAGCATCTGGCGCTCTATTTCGTGGACAGCGACATGTTCCGCCCCTGGCAGTACATCACCTATATGTTCATGCACGGAAGTGTGGAGCATATCCTCTTCAACATGTTCGCCCTCTGGATGTTCGGTTATATCCTCGAAAACTTCTGGGGCACCCGCCGCTTCCTGGTCTTCTATTTTATTTGCGGCATCGGCGCCGGACTGGTCCACACGGCAGTCACCTGGATCACGTCGGCACCCGTTCTCAACGCCATCAACCTCTACGCCTCCAATCCGTCGCCCGACGCACTGATACAAATCGCCAACGACCATTTCCGCGGCATCATCAACCCCGAATGGGTAACCGAGATCACCAACGCCTGGCGACAGGGCCAGTATGTTCCCGGCGGATTCGGTCTCATGACCTCCGACGCGCTGCTTGACCTCTACAACAAGGCCATCATCGGCATCCCCACCGTCGGAGCCTCCGGCGCCATCTACGGCATCCTGCTAGCTTACGGACTCATGTTCCCCAACCAATACATCTACCTGTATTTCTTCCTTCCCATCAAGGCTCGCTGGTTCGTCATCATCTACGCCGCCATCGAGCTCTTCACCGGCGTAACCGGCACCAACGACGGCATAGCCCATTTTGCACACCTGGGTGGCATGCTCTTCGGACTCCTCATGATTCTTTACTGGCGTAAAAAAGACCGCTCCGGCCATTGGAGCAACCCGATATGACCCCCTACCGCAAAGGACTGATCTACGGACTGCTCTGCTACACCATCTGGGGGCTGTTCCCGCTCTACTGGCGGCTGCTCGATCATGTCGACAGCTTCGAAATCCTCGCCCACCGCATGGTATGGTCGGCCGTGTTCATGGTTACCCTCTTCATCGGCATCCGCCACATGCGGCTCCGGCAGCATATCCGTTCCCTCCGACAGTACCTGATGCTCCTGCTCACCGGCGCACTCATCTCCTTCAACTGGGGACTGTACATCTGGGCCATCAACCACGGCTACATCCTCCAGAGCAGTCTGGGCTATTATATCAACCCACTCGTCAACATCCTGCTGGGACGCCTCTTCCTCCACGAACGGCTCAACCGGGCGCAGACCGTGGCACTCATCCTGGCACTGACCGGCGTACTCTATTTCACCATCGACTACGGCCACTTCCCGATTATCTCCATCGGACTGGCTCTCAGCTTCGGCATCTACGGTCTCTTGAAGAAAAAGATGGGACTCAACGCCACCCCTGCCCTCACGGTGGAGACCCTCTGGATGGCGCCCGCCGCGATTGCCTTTATCGTTTACTGCTACACCCAAGGCGACTCGGCCCTCAACACCTTCGAGCCTCTCACCTGGCTGCTCCTGCTCCTGGCCGGCGCCGTCACCGCCATCCCCCTGCTTCTGTATGGTAAAGCCGCCGAGCGGATCACCCTGACCGCCCTCGGCTTCCTGCAATACGTCTCCCCTACGGGACAGTTCCTCATCGGCATCTTCGTCTACGGCGAGTCCTTCACCACCGCCCATATCGTCTGCTTCTGCTGCATCTGGGCCGGACTCACCTTCTTCTCCGTCGACACCATCCGCCGCCTGCGCCGGCATTAAAACAGCCCCCTCCACTAAACAAAAAAAAGGCTCACGTTTCACGTGAGCCTCTTGTTTATTAAGGGAAAACACACATTTATTCCACAACGACGTTCCAGTGGTGGACATCTTCAATTTCGCCCAACTGGATACCGCGCAGGTGCTCATACAGCTTGGTGCTGATGGGACCCGGCTTCTTGCCGAACTCGTAGCTCTTGCCTGCCTCGGGGTCGTCGATGCGCTCGATGGGGCTGATGACAGCGGCGGTACCGCAAGCACCGGCTTCCTGGCAATCGGCCAGCTCTTCGACGGCGATGGGACGACGTTCCACCTTGATACCCATATCCTCAGCCAGCTGCATGAGGCTCTTGTTGGTGATGGAAGGCAGGATGGAGGTCGACTTCGGCGTGATGTAGACACCGTCCTTGATGGCGAAGAAGTTGGCAGCGCCAGCCTCGTCGACATATTTCTTCTCCTTGGCATCCAGATAGAACTCGCAGGCGTACTGACCGCCGTGGCAAGCCTCGACGTGAGCCTTCAGCGAAGCAGCGTAGTTGCCGCCCACCTTGTAGATACCGGTTCCCAGAGGAGCCGAACGGTCATACTTGCGGGTGATGACATAGGGGTTGGCCTGGAAACCGCCCTTGAAGTAAGGTCCCACGGGGGTAACGAAGATGAGGAAAAGGTACTCGTTGGCGGGTTTCACACCCACGGTGATGCCGGTACCGATCATCAGAGGACGCAGATAGAGGCTGGCACCCGTGCCGTAAGGCGGGATGAAACGCTCGTTCATCTTGACAACCTTCTTGCACATCTCGATGAAACGGTCGGTGGGCATTTCAGGCATCATGATACCGCGGCTGGTGTTCTGCATACGGGCAGCGTTCTCGTCGGGACGGAACATACGGATTTTACCATCCTTGCAACGATAAGCCTTCAAGCCTTCGAAAGACTCCTGGCCATAGTGCAAACTTGAAGCAGCCATGTGGATGTTGATGGTCTCTTCGGAGGAAACCTCAATCTCACCCCATTTGCCGTCGCGATACCAGCAACGAACATTGTAATCCGTTTTTACGTAACCAAACGGAAGGTTTTGCCAATCTATATTCATGATATTTAGTTTTTTATTAATGTTTTACATTTATTTTTAGTAAATGCAAAGATAAACCAAAAAAGTGAATTGGCAAAAAAATAATTGAAAATGGATAAAAAGGTGATAAAAAAAAGGAAACCGCAACGGTTTCCATTTTTGTGGTCCCTCTTGGGCTCGAACCAAGGACCCGCTGATTATGAGTCAGCTGCTCTAACCGACTGAGCTAAGGGACCGAAACGACCTGGGAGAGACAGACGAAACTGAGTTCTCCGCGTCAATTTCGAGGTGCAAAAGTACAAACAATTTGCGACATGGGCAAAAAAAAATGACAACCCATCAAGGCATCCCCTCTAACTCGTTTATTTTCATAAATAATTTTTCATGGCGAAAAAAAGTTTTTTTCAATCAAAAAACACTTCCATTACGAATTATTTTGTAATTTTGCACCTTGAAAAATGATTGTTTTTGTATGGCAAGAATCATGGCAATTGACTATGGCAGAAAGCGTACGGGCTTGGCAGTGACCGACGAGTTGCAGCTCATTGCGACAGGGTTGACCACCGTGGAGACCTCCAAGCTGACGGCTTTCCTCGACGACTATTGCCGCAAAGAGAAAGTGGAGCGTTTTGTGGTGGGCGAAGCCAAGCACATGGACAACACCCCATCCGAATCAGCCCAGTACATCGAACCTTTCGTTGCCTCCCTCTCCAAACGCTTTCCCGACATCCCCGTGTCGCGCATTGACGAACGCTTCACCTCCAAGATGGCGTTCCAAGCCATGATTGACGGCGGACTGCATAAGAAACAGCGTCAAAACAAAGGTCTGATTGACACCGTCAGCGCCGTCCTTATGCTCCAGAACTACATGCAACTACAATCTAACCTTAAAAAATAACGAAAACCAAAGAACCCATGATCCTCCCCATTGTAGGCTACGGCGACCCCATCCTCCGCAAGGAATCCGCCCCCATCACCAAAGACTATCCCGAACTCAAGCAACTCATCGACGACATGTTCGAGACCATGTACGCCGCCGACGGCGTAGGTCTCGCCGCACCCCAGATCGACCGTTCCATACAACTCGTGGTCATCGGATTCCGCCCCTACGACGAGAAGACCGACACCTACGGAGAAGAAGACGAGCGCCATGTGCTCATCAACCCGGAGATTCTCGAGGAACGCGGGGAGAAGAAATACTTCAACGAGGGCTGTCTCAGCATCCCTGAAATCCATGAAGACGTGCTGCGTCCCGACACCATCCTGCTCCATTGGTTCGACGAAAATTTTGAGGAGCACACCGAGGAAATCACCGGCATGTTCGCACGCGTCGCACAACATGAAATCGACCACCTGCACGGCAAAGTCTTCACCGACCGGCTCAGCTCCCTCAGAAAGACCATGATCAAGCGCCGCCTCAACGAAGTGGCCGCCGGCAAAGTCAGCACCCGTTACCGCATGAAAAGAAACAGAAACAAATAATCCATACATCCATGAAGAAAATATCCCTTATAATTTGCGCCATTGCGCTTGTAGCCGCAGTGGGTTGTAAGCAGAAAAACCATAAAATGAGTCACGACGAGTTACGTGCCGCCATCGACTCCATTGAAAAGCCGCTGATGAGTGCCGCCCAGTTCCAGCCCATCGACACCGTCAAAGGACGCAACCTTGTAGACCTATATGTGGAATTCGCAGACAACTATTCCGACGACACCATCGCAGCCACCTACCTCCACCGTGCGGCCCAGGTGTGCAACGGGTTGGACTGCATCGACGAGATGGTCACCTACTACGACCGCGTTATCGACGAATATCCCGAATACAGGCATCTGGACGAATGCTATTACGAGAAAGGCATCTACCTTGACAATGCCGGACGTAAAGACGCCGCCCGCGACGCCTACCAGCAGTTCCTCGACAACTACCCCAACCACTTCCTCGCCGAGGATATCCGCAAAGCCATTCCGCTACTCGACCTGTCCGACGAACTCCTTATCAAGCACCTCCAGCAGCAAGAAAAGAAATAAGAAATCAATAACATAGAACATCATAGCAGGCGCCGCCCATCGGGCGGCGCCTACTGTTTATCTATGAATGATCTTGAAAAAGTCCAATGGTGCCAGTCCCCTGTCGCCAATATAATTCGTACAGAAAAACGATTTTTTTTCGTTTATCTGTACAAAATATGTATATTTGCACTTGGAACAGAAAACCTTTATCGTTGTTCGACGTAAATTGTTTCTATTTCCTTTTATGGTGCGCCGTCGGCTTGGCCGACAAAGTGAATTGCCATTAATTGGTCGTTAATAAAAAATGGAGCCGCCACTATGGCTATCTCCTACGGTCAAGAAGCCATCTTACATCTTCTTATTCCTTGCTTTCATCGTATTCGACATCTGGCTGGGCTTCGCCTTTCATATCTGTGTATTTTTTGTTTTATTTGGATGTTTTTATCAACGGTTCGCAGAATTCTTTGTTTACTACTCTATCTCGCATCAATTTCATGTCGGTAAAGTTGCGGCTGATGTTTATTACCAACTCATTATAGTTATCTTCTCCATTATCTTTTATATAATAGTATGGTTTTATTGAGATACAGTTGCGATGTTCGAAGAGGGTGTTCAACAGCGTACGGTCGGAATTACCGCACGAGTGCCCCATAATAACGACTTGGAATGGGGCCGACTCGATGAATTCAAGCAAACGATGGTAGTTATCGTGCTCCAGATAGCGGATGGATTTCACGTGTCGCAAACATTCGTTGTCGTTTTGTTCTTTGAGCCTCTTATAATTCTCGTCCAACTCGTCCCCATAGCCGAAAATAACACTCGGTGGATCGTCTAAATGCCCGTGTATATGGTTAATTGTTACATTTGAATGACCATCCATATATAGTTTAGGGGTGTTGGTGTAGTTGAAGTTTAGTAGCATTAAATTTTCAAGTCCCCAAGAAACATCAGTATTATTTCTTTCTGACACGGCAACTTCCCTACGTTTTACAGGTTTATATATCTTCTCGTTAACATCTTCAATTAAAGAGACATCCTTCTTAGTATTTTCTCCAAGATACTCAATCAGTTTGTTGCATAAATACTCAAGTTGTATGTTTAGTGAACGATAATTAACTGGCCGATGTATTTCAAAAGTGTGTTTAACTATGGTTAATTGTGAATAGTATTCTCGTTCAATATCCACCCATTTTTTCGTTTCAATCTGTTTATTGATTTGTTCAAAGAAATTATCCGTGTATTTTAACAAACCAATATCTTTATTTTTTTTGATATAATTCACTAACAAGTTTCCATCCCACACTTTTGGTCTTTCATTATGAATAAAATATATCGACCAAAATTCATTCCAATTAAAATGACTGTCAATTAATTTAATGGAACACAACTCATCGGACAATTCATTCGTATGTTCTTTCAGCAACTGCATCCCCTTTTTGTCCCAATACCAGTTGATGAAATCCGCATAGCTTGTTTTCAAGCCGTGCGCTATGTCGAAGCCGTTTCCTATGAGTACAAGCCTGTTCATTATATAATTATGCTAAGGATTCTTTGATATTGTCAAGGACTGCAAAGAGTTCTTCTATCTTTGTTACGATGCGAAGTTGCTCCTGATATGGAGGAATGGGTATTGTTAATTCTCTGAACATCTTCTTATTAAGGTGGGGAATTGCAGATCCGACCTTATTCTCTCGCAATGCCTTTTGATTCAATCTTATAAATAGAAGAATGTATTTAGAATTAACATTTTTATTAATGTTGAGTATTTTCAGTGTGCTTCCCTGATAGCCATCAATAGGTGTGCGAAAGACTTCTCCTGAATTTTCGCCATCTACAAGTATTAAGGTGGCTCCCTGTTTAATATGCTTGCCCGACTGTTTTGTGGTGAAACTACCAGTCCTTATTCCTTTGACATCTATATATGGATATTCTCTATCCGCAATGGCTTCGCCCTCTGTCAAAAAGCATATATTCCCCAAGTGTGTTGTACGCCAGGTATCAGGGATGCCTTCGTATTTCTCCTCATCGCAAGGTTCAAACTTGGGATTGATGCGCTTTAAGAGTTCGATAGCTGGCTCGTCATTGGGGTCTTGGGGTACAAGTTTACCATATATGGCGAGGTCGAGGATTTTGGACTTTGCTTTATCGATAGCCCTCAACAAATCACCCTCATTGCTTTCCATCACATCTAATTCAGCATACCAACGTTCAATTTCATTAACAATGCGTTTTTGTTCATTAACAGGAGGAAGAGGAACTCTTACATTCTTAATTATATCTGTATTAAGATTGGGTTGGGCAGCACCCTGATTAAAGCCTCTAAATCTTCCAGTATTTGCCTTAAGAAACCAATACATATAATATTGTAATTCTTGCGGCAAATATAAGAAAGCGGCAATCCCGTCATTTATAGTTGCAGGAAATGTGTTTATTTTAGGTACGCCTAAGGTAGCCCCACTATTGGTTAATAATAATGTATTAACCTCAATTTGTCTTGTCTTCACAAGACCTGCCTCTTTTATTGAGTTTTGGGCATAAGTAACATACATGATATTGTCACGGGTTAAGTCTGCAACCTTTAGAAAAGGAATGTCACCATCATAAAACTCTTTACTTCCTGCAGGTCTCGGTGACCCACCTCGAACAACATCGCAAAGATCATCTATATAACACCAGCACCATCCTTTGGGGACTTCAAACATTTCATCCTCATAATTTGGCGTATCAGAAGCAGATGTCTTGCTACGCTTGATCTTTCCTTCTTTGATGAGGCGTTCTTTTTCAGCACGGATGCGCTCCAGCAATACGGATGCTGGCTCGTCATTCGGGTCTTGGGGAACGAGCTTTCCACGAATGGCGAGGTCGAGTATCTTTTGGCGTAGTTTCTTTGTATCCATTATCCGCTTACTTGTTTACGTCATCCCCAGCTTCGTCATCCTCTATAAAGTTTTCGAAGCGGGCTTTTGCTGCCTCTAAGGATTTCTGAATCTGGCGCTGAAGAACTTCACGTGAAGGTAACTCCGTCAGATATTTGGCGACCTTTATACCTGCCTTGTCTAACTGCAGCAACTCAATCTGTTCCTCGCTTCCTTCAGTACAAAGCAAGAGGCCAAGGGGCGATTCTTCACCTGGTTCCACCTCATTAGCTTCAAGCCATCGGAGATAAAGCTCCATCTGACCTTTGTATTCAGCCTTAAATCGTCCCTTTTTGAGATCGATGGCAATCAGACGATGCAAACGACGATGATAGAATAATAGGTCAAGATAAAAGTCCTCACCATCGATTATCATACGCTTCTGACGAGCCACGAAACTGAAACCATTGCCCAATTCTATGATGAACTGCTCCAAATGAGCCAGCAAGCAATCCTCTAACGTCTTCTCGCTATAAAAACCTTTGAGTCCTGTAAACTCCAAGAAGTATGGACTCTTGAAAACGAGATCAGGTGACATCACATTATCATTGCGCAAAGTGGAGAGTTCTTTCTTGATAAATTCGTCAGGTTTCCCGCTGATGGCTGTACGCTCAAAGAGCATGCCGTCGATTTCTTTTTGAAGCATCCTCTTACTCCATCGTTCCGAGGCTGCCATAGTAAGATAAAACTCGCGCTGCAACTCATCTTTTAATGGCATAACCATCACAAAATGAGACCATGACAATTGTTGTGCCAGTGGCGCAACAATTTTAAAGTCGGGAAACAATTTGGCAAATTTCATCATCCTGGTAATAGAACTCTTATCAAATCCTTTCTCTCCATACTCCGTCTGCAATTGTTGCGACACTGTCGCAACAATTTGTTTCCCGTACTCAGCGCGCTTATTATTAAGTACTTCACTATTGATTCTGTTACCAATATGCCAGTACATTGTGGTTAATGCATAGTTGGCTGTGGCAGCAACATGACCACGTGCCTGCTCAATGATCTGACGTAAATCATATATCAGAGATTGTGACACTGATGGTGACACAATTTGCTTGCTATTGTCTGTTTCGTTCATTCCTCTATTCCTTTCAATAATTCCTGTAACTTAGCAACCGCCTTGCTGATATTATCGCTTTTCTGCTGAATAGTTCCCATAAGCTCAGCCAATGTCATGTCGTCATCGTCGTCCGTCTGCTTGATCCAAGAGATATCAAGACTGGTCTTATCGCGCTTCAATAACTCCGCTACAGGATACTTGCGCCAGCGGCCATTGGGATTCTCCTCGCTGTAGGTCTCCTTGCGCTGAGACATATCCTCTGCATGGTAGCAAGCAACAAAATCGTCAAGATGATGACGCATCATGGGCTTGGTGGCCAACGTGTGCTTGATGCCTGTACGGTAGTCGTAGAACCAGACGTTCTTCGTCTGTTCGCCCTTCTTGAAGAAGAGAACGTTGGCCTTCACGCCTTGGGCATAGAAGATGCCTGTAGGCAGACGAAGAATGGTGTGCAGGTTGTAGTTCTTCAGCAGTTCCTTGCGGATGGTCTCACCGGCGCCACCCTCGAACAACACATTGTCGGGCAGCACCACAGCGGCGCGCCCCGTGCTCTTCAACATCACCATGATGTGCTGGAGGAAGTTCAACTGGTTGTTCTTGGTCTCCACATAGAAATCGGGGCGGTCGATATCCACGCTGCCGGCAGGACGGGTGCCGAACGGCGGATTGGCCAGGATGACATCCACCAACTGTTGAGGTTGCTTCTCCAACGAATCCTCACATAGGATAGGGCTGCGGTTGGTACCGATGCCGTGCAGGTAGAGATTCATCGAGGCTAACGTTACCACAAGGGCCGTGTTGTCATAACCCATAAGCGCATTCTCGCGCAGAAACTTACGTTTAGTCTTGTCCTGCGACTGGTCTTTCATAAAGTCGTAAGCAGCCATCAAGAAGCCACCTGTACCGCATGCAGGGTCGCAAACCGTCTCGCCAATCTGCGGACGGGTGACATCAACCATTGCAGAGATGAGAGAACGCGGTGTGAAATACTGACCTGCGCCACTCTTCTTATCCTGTCCGTTCTTTTCGAGGATGCTTTCATAGATGGCACCTTTCACGTCGCCATCCATCATCAGCCACTCCTCTCCGTCGATCAGAGTAATCACCTTGCGGAGATAGACAGGCTTGTCGATTTTGTTCTGAGCCTTAACGAAGATGGTGCCGATAAGGTTTTCCTCTTTACTCAGTGTTTCCAGCGTTTTCTCGTACTGTTTTATAAGATCGAGCCCATCCAGTTCCACAAGGTCTTTCCAGCGATAACCCTCCGGAATGGCAGAGTTTTCGCCAAAGGTTTTCACGTTCTCATCGTCCATCTTCAGGAAGAGAAGGTAGGTAAGCTGGGTGATATAGTCGGTAAAGCCAATGCCAACTCCTGCCAAAGTTGTTGCCAGCGTCCAGACTTTCTTGGTAAGTGATGTCTCTTTATTTGTTGCCATATGTTGTTATGCGGTTTTTCTGTAAAGTAAGAATTTCGAAAGTGACACAAGGGCTTCATCAGCCTGTTCTTTTCCTCCAAAAGCACTGATAAGCTGGGCCGCACGGTTTCTGTCGTCCTCGATAATATCCTTGATGGTGCAGGCCCCATTGGAAGCTATATAATCCACTATCTGTCGGATGATGGCTATTTGGGACTCTGTCACCGTGCGCTGCATCTGACCATACCAGAGGTTGAAGCGCTGCTGAGCCATAGGATACAGGCTCTCCAGTTTCTCTATCTGATGGTTGGCGAAACGAACCAGCTGAATGATATTGGTGAGCGCCTCTTTTTCTTCCTTGGTGGAATATTTCTTCACCGATTGTGGTCTCACGATGGCATACGAGTTCCAAATGCGAGATGACTGGAAGCGATTGTTAGCCATCTTTAGCTTGTTCTCCAAATCTTTCAGTATATAGTAAGTCAGAGGCTCACCATCGTTGTTGTATATCATACGAAGCGCCTCTATCTCGTCCTTGTGTTCCTCGCAGTATCTCTCAAAAGCTGAAGTGAGCTCTTTCGCCTCTTCTTGTGAGAAACCCTTGGAGATCAGCTGGTCTTCGCCAGGCATAAGCGTTTCCACAAAACCAGCTGCAAGGATAAGCAGATACTGACGTACCTCAGGGTGGTGTGTCAGCGGAGCCACCAACCCTTTTCGCTCAAGATTCGGCTCATCGATGCTTTCGTATGGAGGCAATGCGTTTTTTTCCAAAGCGTCGAAGATGGCAGCTGCTATTTCCTGCATCCCACTGTATGCTTTCTGCTTGAATTCCTCGCGCTGTTTGTCCGTACACTTGCTGTAGATACGTGCAAGTTTGGCGGCAATCAAGCGCAGGTAGTCATCGTGCACATTACC
This sequence comes from uncultured Bacteroidales bacterium, assembly GCA_946401725.1. GTDB lineage: Bacteria > Bacteroidota > Bacteroidia > Bacteroidales > P3 > Colimorpha. The sequence continues at coordinate 88,085 of CAMIVE010000002.1, forward strand.
GTGGGTCAGCAGCTCCAGCAATCGTTTCAGTGTGATGTTTTTCTCGGTTTCACCATTACTAGGACTTGTTACTGTCTTCTGACTCTCAGTTACGCCTACCGCATCTACGAGGAAGAAACAATCCTTGCTGAATGCATTAGGTGTGACGTTGCGCAGCTGGTCGTCGCCAATGGTGCGCACACCGCGGCCTTTCATCTGTATATAAAGCGGTTCGGATGCTACATCGCGCATAAATATCAAAACTTCAAGTGGCTTTACGTCAGTACCCGTTGCCACCAAAGTGCAAGTTACAGCTATACGGAATTCCTTGTCGTTACGAAATTGACGAATCAACTCGTTGCTGTCGCCCGAAGAATAGGTAATCTTCTGTACGAACTTATCGTCTGTCCGGCCAAAAACTTCCTTAGCAATAGTTACAATATTGTTGGCGTGTATTTCATTCAACGCAAAGATGAGTGTCTTAGGGAGATAATCCATATTCGGCTCACGCGGAGGATCAGTGAACATCTCAGTATAAACAGCACCGCGATAAGTCTCCAGCACAAGCTTGATTTGCGCTGGGTTGATGATGCTGCGGTTCAGCTCCTCTTTTGTGTAGTTCTTCGATTCTTCGTGGCGGATGGTTTCCACTTTACCCGTATAACGTGTAACGCGTCTCAATTTATCACCTTTCAAGATGGCGCCACCATTCTCTGTGGTCTCCGTCTTGATGCGATATATGCGGCCATCTACATTCACGCCATCCACGATGGATTGCTCCAACGTGTAATTGACCACAATGTTGTTATTGAAGAAAGCCTTTGTTTCAGGAACAGGTGTCGCTGTCAGTCCTATCATCTTAGCTGTGTGAAAATAATCCAATACTTTTTTCCAGTTGCCATAGATGGAACGGTGGCATTCGTCGATGATAATCAGGTCAAAAAAATCTGGCGGAAGTGTGATATTTCCTCTCAACTGTACTTCTTCTATGGCGGTGTCTTCATCGTCATCATCATTATCTACAATCTCCTGACCAGTTAGAAGTGAGAACAGGCGTTGTATGGTAGAGATGACCACATTGCTTTCTGATGGTATCTTGGCTGATTTCAAGCGATTCACCGTATAGATAGTGTTGAATGGGTCGCCATTCTCCGTCAATCGGAACATCCCGAACTCACCTTCTGCCTGTTTGCCAAGATTGTTTCGATCGACCAAGAAGAGGACGCGCTTCATCGGTGTGAACGCCAAAAAGCGATAGGCAGCCATACAAGCTGTATAAGTCTTGCCAGCACCTGTGGCCAAAACTATCAAGGCTTTTTTTTGACCAGAGCGGAAACTGCTTTCCAATTCGGAAATAGCCTCATATTGGCAGTCGCGCAAGCCTTTTTTCTTCAAGTCAGGTAAACCGGCGTATGGGTCGTCAATACCCAGCATTTTGGCAATCTCCTTAGGGGTGTGGATGCGATTGATCTCGATTAATTCTCCATCTCTATCGCGGAAATCACGAAAGAATGTTTCTTCTCCGTTTGACTGATAGATTATGGGCAGAGGCCGTGAGTATGCCCTATAGCAATCGGGAACACCACGAGCATATAGTTCTGTCTGTTCACAGACTCTAGTTGTGCTTACATCTACTTCTTTACGTTTAGCTTCCAACACACCTACAGCCATACCGTTAATAAAAAGAAAGTAGTCGGCTTCCCGATTACCATTCAAGAGACCTTCTCGGATAGCAGCGGCTGTGAGGGTAGGCGAATAGAAATCCCTATCCACCACCTTCCATCCAGCATCCTCGAACATCTGGTCAATCTTAACCCTTGCCTTCTTTTCTGGAGTCATCAGCGTATTAATTTGAATTCAATTTTTTTTTTAATTTGCAAAAATACACATAATTTCTGATATAGCGGTATTTATTTTGTTCGCGGGCGCAAGGGTTATACCCGGCGGAAGCGGTCTTGAAGAATATGTATCCTGTCTATTAAGCTGTCAAACGCTAGGCTTTTGCCATAAATGAAGGACTGCTGCATGGCCTCATAATCCGAACGCCAGTCGGGCAATAAGATGTCTGGAGGACAAATCATTATCCTGTCGGGATTATTGCTGTCATAATCAACATACTTCAGGCAATAATATTCCCGTCGGTGCTGTACAATTGTCCGATACAACGTCATGTCCGACAACGCCGACAGGCCGTATTCCGTATCCATCATTCGCTCCAGGTCGTATAGGTGTCGGCTCATACGGAAACTGCGAGAGTGGTCGCGCTGATATTCCTCATTTAGCAGGAAGGCCTTCTCCAAGAATGTCCGGGTGGGCAACACGGTGTTCATCTCAAAGGCATCGTCCTGTTCCAACGCAGGAATGCATTGCGATAGCAAAGAGGATAAGTTCCTCGGTGCAACGGGTTCTTTCATCGACAGGCAACTGATTTCTATCATCACCGCCGGTTGTAGATAGGACAACAGGGAGGGATACAGACTTTTATACTTCACCAGTATTGTCGTGGGGTCTTTGTCTCCATCAATCTCTTTGTCGCGTATAGTTGTCACAGGTTCGACGGTATAGCCGCTGCATCCGAGTGCACCGAGCGCATCGTTCAGCTCCGATGAGAGTGTTTCGGTAATAAACTGACGGCTTTCTTTGCGCAGTTTTAGACGCTGGCTCCGGCTGGTATTGTCGATACCAAAGAAGGTATGGTCCAAAGCGAGGTCGACATCCTCGCTGAAGCGATCAATCAGCCCCCATGCTTTGCTTAGTGATGTGCCACCCTTGAAACTCAGATGGTTGGCACATGAGGATTGCGAGAGCAGCTGCAACACTATTGTCACCCACCAGTCTTTCTCGATAACCTGTACCGACAGCTTTGTCTGTTCCGAAGCCTGTGCAAAAAGCATTTTCTTTTCCTTATCACCGAGTGCTGCAAACCTATTTCTCATAAGCCCTCCTCACGATAAGACTAATCCATTCCGGCATCAAAGCAAGGTCGGCCATCATGGATTCTTTCGTTTCGTTTCGCAACAAGGCTACAATGGCATTCTCCTGCTCGGCAGTAACCTTGTCGGCACCTATCTCTTTCAATGCAAAGGTGATGAGCATAGCGAGGCTGTTGGAGAAGGCCAGGTTTTTAGGTGCCGTGTGACGAAAAAGGATACCTCTATCGCCATCGAGTCGTATCTTTCTGGCGGAACCATCAGTCAGATAGACGGCATTCATCGGCACCTGTTCCGAAAGACCCAGCATATTGAGGGCTTGGTCGCCTGTGGGTGCAATTCTTGCCTTATCACGCCGGGCAATAGCTTGTGCAATCTCGTCGTAGGTGGGGCGCAGAATTCCCAGACCCCACTGCTTGTCCACTTTAGGATAGCAATAGATGCCTCTTGAAACGCGAATAATGTCACCTTTGTTCACAAGTCGTTCCAACGCTTTCAGAACAGATTTGCTTTCTCCGAGTGTGGTGAAGTCTGTCGAGAAGAATATGCAACCTCTACCTCTTCCATGAAGACGTGCTAATATCTTATCATCAATACTTTGCATAATATTATACCGTTTATATTTTGTCGCAAAAATACATATTTTTTTCGACAAATAGATATACTTTACATAATTCATATCAAAAATTATCAACAAACTTTATATTTTAAATACATTCTGATTGACAACAGACCCGGCAAAGCGCAGATGGCGATAGAGATAGAGGCTTGGAATAATACGAAAACTGTGAGCTATCTGCTTCAGGAGAATCTCCGCTGCCTAAAGTTTTTCTATCGCTTTTGCTACTGCACGACGGGAAATACCCAGAGCCAAACTCGTACTCTATAATAAAAGCGCCGAAATGGGTCTCATTTCGGCGCTTTTTTGGATTATTAACCTATTATTCGGGATAATACTCTGAAAATGAGTGGTCGTCGTAGAGGACCACGACTTTGACGATTTTTTTCTTCTTGAGACTTTGATTTTCGGCAATAACTGCCGGGGCGATGGCGTCCACGCGATTCTCGTTGAGTTGCGGCTGGGGGGCCGTCTCGACGACTTCGGGAGCCGCAGGAGGGAGGGGAGTTTCTTTCACGGGCACGGGCTGCTCCTGGGTCGGCTGCTCAACCACCGGAAGGGTCGGCTCTGCAACAGGCTGCACCGGTGCTACAGGAACTTCATTACGAATTTCCAAACTCTCAGGATTCGCCTGCGGACGAGGTTCGGCAGGAGTGATTTCCTGCACCGTGCTGCCAAACAAGGTACCCTCCATGCTGCTGAACAAGTCAGGCTCTGCGGCCGGTCGGACCGTACGATTCATCACTGTAGCAGACGATTGACGGACGGGATTCGACGGCGCAGCAGGTACAGCCGTCATGGAAGGGGCGTACATTTCGCCTTCACCAAGGGTCAACCATTTGATGTCAATCTCAGGATAACGGTTGATAACCTTCATCACAAAATCCAAACTGGGACGGTTTCTGCCAGACATAATATGCGACATTCCCGAGGGCTGAATTCCGATCTCTTCTGCAAACTGTCTTGCAGTGATATTTTTCGCCTTTAAAATCAAATTTATCCTGTCAATCATAAATTTAGAATTATAAATGTAATTTTATTCGATTTACAAAAGTACACATAATTTTTGAAACATTTGTAAAATGTATAATTTTTACTTTTGTAATCATTATTTGAATCGAATTTCAGATTTAAGTTATCAATTTTAAAACACATTAATATAGTATTTTAAATAGTTATGAACAGGATAAATGTTAAATTATGTAGTATTATCGAAATATTTAAATCATCACTTGAATAAAAATAAAAATTGTGTATTCAATCAAGTATTTAGATTTTAATAAGAATTATATTATTTGATTATTCTCAAATTTACATTTTTAACACTATAACATTTGTAAAATTCACATCTGTTTCCTATATGAGCGCATTTTACATCTGTATAACATATCATTGTGCTACAAATGTGAATTTACAAAAATCAACGCTAATGCAATATCTCCTCTTTTGACACAGAATCTCCCCTCTCCTACGCAGAAAGTCGCTTAGACGGCAAATTTCTACAGTCAAAAAAAATGCTAATTTTTTTCATTCCCACATACCTTTAGCTATAATTCCGCGTTATCCAGAAAATCATTTAAAAATAGACAACATGAAAAAAGGTATTGCCGTTCTCCTCATTGTGATGGTTTTTGCCATGTTAGGCGTTTCTTGTGCCCACAAGACCTGCCCTGCCTACCGCGGCTCTGTTTCCGAAAACATCGTCAACGAATAAACCATCCCGCAGGGGTTTCCATTTCTAAGGGAACGTATAACCTGTGCTGAGGAAGGGGTACTCCCCTACCCCATCGGCTCAAACATCAGCAAGGACCCGAAGCTACACTTCGAGTCCTTGTTGTTTTTGCTCTTGATTCGTTAATGTCCTGTTGTGAAGGCAATCCAACAAAACCAAAAATGCCCTGTAGCGTTTCTACAGGGCATTTTCATTATTTCACGAGAATCGTCTATCCGGGTACGATTCCCTTACGAGAGTCATACAGGCGATTCTCAGAGACCAATCTTTTCGTTGACGATTTTGAGGATTTCGGCCTCTTCCTTGATGGCGGCAGCCTCGATGGCGGCGGCTTTGGCAAGGATGTCGTTCTTGAAGGCCTCGTCTTTCAGACTGCTGGCGTTGATCTTCACATTGAGATGGGCTCCCATCACGGCGCTGCGGGCGGCAAGTGCTCCCACGCCGCCATCGGTGACGCTGGCGGGATTGCCCCACTCCACCATGGCACGGCAGACTTCGAAAGCCTCCATAGACTTCTGCATGGTGTGGAACGGTACCTCGGTGGCAAACTTGGTAGCCTCCTGGATGGCGGCACTGCGGGCGGCCTTCTCTTCGTCGCTCTTCTTGGGCAGACCGAAGGCATTCATGATCTTGTTGAAGGCGTTGGTGTCCTCGTCAACCAGATGCAGCAACTCGTTCTTGATTTGCTGTCCGTGGACGGCGACATCGCTGAATTTCTCCCATTCGTCGTCGTAAGCGGCCTTGCCACCGGTGAGGTTGGCAACCATGGTGCCGAGCGAAGCGGCGAGGGCGCCCATATAGGCACTGACGGAACCACCGCCGGGAGCGGGACTTTCGGAAGCGGTCTCCTCGCAGAAACCGGTGCAGGTGAGGTCGACCAGTTTCTTCTGGCTGTTGTCCTCAATCAGGAATTCAATGACTTTCTCCTTGGGGTTGAACGGCTTGAGGTCGTCAAGGCCCATGGATTTGACAGCGATCTTCATGATTTCCTCTTCGCTGACGCCAAGGGAACGTTTCTGTTTGGCCAGATAGTATTTGCCGGCATCGATAAGGACGCTCTTGGGGATAAGGCCCACAATCTCACATCCGGTGACGCGGACACCGCGGTTGGCGGCACAGCGGCACACTTCGTCGAAGCAGAGATGGACGGGGGCCACCTTGATGGAGGTGATGTTCATGGAGACCTGCGCGATGCCGTAGTCCTCGATGAACCAGCCGATGGCCTTGGTGCCTTTGAGGGTACCGGGGATCATGATGGTCTTGCCATTCTCGTCCTTCATGGGTTTGCCAGAGGGCTTGCCGCCTTCACGCATGGGACGGCCTTTCTCACGGACGTCGAAAGCGATGGCGTTGGCGCGACGGGTGGAGGTGGTGTTGAGGTTGTAGTTGATGGCCACGAGGAAATCGCGGGCGCCCACCTGGGTGGCACCGGTCTGGGCAGTGTGGTCGTTCCAGGCGTTGGGACCGTAGTCGGGGCACCACTGCTCGGTACCGAGACGGGTCGAGAGCGATTCGTATTCGCCGGTACGACAGTAAGCCAGGTTGCGGCGTTCGGGAATCTTGGCTGCGTTCTCGTAGCAGTAAATGGGTATCTGCAGCTCGTTGCCGATGCGCTCAGCTAGCTTGTGGGCGTAAGCGACGGTCTCTTCCATGCTGATGTTGCTCACCGGGATGAGGGGGCAGACATCGGTGGCACCCTGACGGGGATGGGCGCCGTGGTGCTGACGCATGTCGATGAGTTCGGCGGCTTTCTGAACCACACGGAAAGCGGCTTCGCAAGCCTGCTCGGGTTCGCCGACGAAAGTGATGACCGTACGATTGGTGGTCTGGCCGGGATCGACATCCAGCAGTTTGACACCTTCCACCTTTTCAATCTCGGCAGTGACCTGATTGATGATATTCATGTCGCGTCCTTCGGAGATATTGGGAACGCATTCAATCAATTGTTTCATATATATCTTATTAAATTACAATAATCTATTAATCCGAATCCCTATCGGTTCGAGACCACAAAGTTACAAAACTTTTTTGGATTGCGCGTCAGACTATTTCTTCTTCAACGTAAGCAGTATTTTTTCCAGGACGGGCAGGTATGTAGCTTCTTCGTCCAGCATGAAACTCATGACGCCGGTGAAAGCCTCCGCGTCGCGGATGACCACCACATAGTCGTATTCCACTAATTCATCACGCACCTTGCGCAGCATCATGATGTTGTCCTTCACTATAGGATCGTCTATTTTCCATGCGGGCGTACCGTCTTCAGAATCCTCTTTCGACATCTTCACCGTTTCGCCGTAAAGCTTCAGCATGTCGACCGGCGTCACATCATCGCCATACCATACAGACAACTTGTGGTTGTCGTCCTTTTTCCATACGTTCACGGCATCGTCCCACGGGTCGACGACGTCTTTGTAGTCTTTCGGGTGTTGCACACTGAACTGGGGTCCGTCATAGGTTACCAAATCCACAGCGCTCTGGGCGTTGATTGTCATCGCAATGGCCACAAAAGCCATCATTGTAAGTATTTTTTTCATGAGTAGATAAGTTTAAAAGTTCGTTTTTTTAAGTTTAACTATCAGATATTTTTAAGATTTGTTTGATTTGTATCAATTTGCAGGATTTCTGCCGCAGAGCGACATTCTCAAGCATCGCTTCACGAGAAATCATTCATAGTACTCAATCCTGCGGGAGATTCTACTTGTATAGGTCGATCTTTGAATATTGTCATAATCATCTTCATATATTTCTGTACTTGACGTTGTGCATTCAGCCTCTATCCAATTACCATATCTGTCGAATTCAAGATAAACATATGTATTAATAAAACTATATTCCACCAATTCGGCGCCGCCTTTGGCTACAAAATACCGTATATTTCCTGTTTCGTCCCATGTGATTTCTGCATCATATCCTGCATCCAATAATTCGCAGCTCACCTTATTAATATAACCATCTGAGCCATAGAAATACTCATTGTTTTGCATTCTGTCGTTAAGAGAGTTATTACCCCAATAAATCTGCCAACCCTTCAAAAAATTATATGAATTTCTTTTTATCTTTCCCTTGTCATTGGGCGTATCATGGTAATACGGTACCAATTGGGTTATCATACTATTTCTGTTAAAAGATACCATTTCTACATTTAAGATAGGATCTTGGCCCTCTGTATAAACGATACGCTTCACCGGTCCGCGTACGGCCAGTATCTTCTGGTCGCTTGTCTGGGCGTTGATTGTCATCGCGATGGCCACAAAAGCCAAAACAGTCAGTATTTTTTTCATAGGTTGAACTATTGATATATTAAAAAAGGTGGAGTTCCCGGGCTGCACTTCCATCATTCCACTACTTTGCCGGTTTTGTCTATTGTGAAGTACTTTCCACTTTTTGACACCATTGCACGTCCATTCTTAAAAGGATCGGCGTCATCGTACTCGCATGGGATAACCATACGGCAGTTTTCGTCCATAAAGCCGTAATGATACACTTGGCGAAGCGGAGGACCATGCTCCTCTGTGTTTTCTATCCACTCCGTTTTTAGCAACACAGACAATCCTTCAACAAAAGGAGATACCATCATATACGATTCCCCATCAAGTGTGATACTTGGGTAGCCAAATGAAAATACTGGCAGCTCAACATTATCAAGCCTCAGCGGAGTGATGGAGCTTCCATCTTCATCTATCAAGCCCCATTTAACACCATCCGACACAGCGATGAAATACTGCTCCTCCTTACTGAATTTGCCCAATAGCATATCTTTGTACGCTTTCTTGCTGAGTATCTTGCCTCCCTTTGTAACCAGCCACCATCCCTGTTCGTCCCTCACCGTGAAGAGGTTGTCTAAGAGATATCCCAACTCCCTGTACTTTACAGGAAGGACTTCGTTCAACAACGTGTCAAAAAGTCCTGTCCTGCCATCTTTCACAACAATGAGATATTGCTCCATCCGACGCACCTCATCGTACTTTCCCGTGAATTTCGACCATTGCCGTGAAGATATGCCATTCGGAATATCTTTGTCTTGAGAGAACAGACAAGGAACCGACCCTAACAGGAATAAAGCAAGCAATAAAAATTTTGTGTGACGTATCATGTGGTATGGCATTTTAAAGATATATCCTAGTTTTTGTATTGTTTGATATGATTGAATTTGAGTGATTTATTTCGATTTGTATGATTTGTTTCGATTTGTAAGATTTCTGCCGCCGGGCGGCACGCCTAAACAAAAGTCCTATTATCATTCGTAGTATTCAATTGTACGGGTGATTTTTTTACGGGTAGTACTCTTCTCACCTTTGTAGTATGAATCGTGCTCATAATCATATCCTGTATTTGTATATTCCAACTCTGTCCAATTGCCGAATGCATCAGTCTTGAGGTATTTGTATGTGATTGTAAATTCCCAAACAAAACCTTCCCCGCTACCTTCGCCTTTAATCTTCGTCAATTTCCCATCTTTGTCCCATGATACTGAATTTTCCGTACCACTTTCCCAGTATAAATCAGTTATTTTTTTTACAAATCCATCAATATTAAAAGTATATTGATGTTTTTCTCTTGCGTCGTTCATATAATCATCATCCCAAAAGAGGCTCCATTCTTCCAATGAATTGTCAGAATCTCTTTTGAGAACAGCCTTGTCTTTGGAAGATTTATTGCTGGATATCATTTTGTTTATCAGGCCATTTTCGTCAAAATATATTTTATCAACAAATAATATAGGATCAACTTCCTTGTTATACACAATGCTTTTTATCGGGCCATGGGCGCCGACCATCTTCAGGTCGGGCGTTTGGAAATTGACACGGGCAATGGAGTCCTCGATGGCTTTCAGCCTTGCCTGTTCTTTCTCTTCACGGATTTTCCGTTCCAAAGCAGCCTGCTGTTCGGCGAGGAGTTGTGCCTTATGCTGGTTGTTCCGGTGGATTCCAAACCACATACCGACGGCAAAAAATATCACCACAGGGATAATCCAGTACGGAAAATCCCTGGTCGGTTTGGAGGGTTGAACGGGGGGTGTCGACGGCTTGACATTCCGCAGGTCATCCATAAACTCCTGCATGGTCTGGTGGCGGTCGGCCGAATTCAGCTGCATGGCCTTGAGGATGGTGCGGTTGGCTTCGTCAGGAATGGCGGAATTCAGCGTTTGGGGCTCAACCATCACGTCGGTCATACGCGAGACAGCATCCAAAGGCACCTTGCCGGTAAGGGCGAAATAAAAGGTGGCGCCCAAAGCGTAGATATCGGTATAGGAGCCCTTACGGCTGGTGGTGGAGTACTGCTCCGGAGGAGCATAGCCATGCGTGAGTATGGAGGTGTGGGACTGGGTCTTGTCGTTGACAAACTCGCGCGCCGAGCCGAAATCGATAAGGATGGCACGGTAGTCGGCTGTAATGATGATGTTCTCAGGCTTGATGTCGCGATGCAGGATATGCCGCTCATGGATATAGGTCACCGCATCGGCCACCTGGGCCAGGTAATTGACCGCCTTCGGATAGTCGAGCGGACCCTCTCTGTCTACAACCTGCTGCAAGGTGTTCCCCTCGATAAAAGGCATCACCATGTAGGAGGTGTTGTTCTCGTCGAAGATGTCAATCACCTCCACGATGCCCGGGTGCTGTAACGTGGAAAGGGTCTCTGCCTCTTTCCTGAAAGCCTGACGGTACTTCTCGAAAACAGCCGCATCTTTGTCCTGCGGCATGACCTGGTGGGTGAACACATCCCGTGTGCAACGAACCGATGGGAAATACTCTTTGATGCACACTATCCGGTTCAGATCGTTCTGTACGGCACGGTAAGTGAAACTGAAACCGCCCTCACCGATTTTTTCCATGATGGTGTAGCGGTTACCACAAAGTGTTTTTCCGGGTTGTAAATCAATCAACATAGTTCAATGCATTTCCTATCGACACACGGGGATTATTTATTCCAAAAACAAAATGCAAAAATACAACTTTTCTCTCAAACGACAAAATAGGTCTTATTTTTTGACTTGCACACATTTCAATTGAACTTTTTTGTATATTTGCACTAAAGAAAAGAAAACGAAAAGATAGATAAAACCAACTATAAATCAATTCAAAAAACCATACAACGATGAAAAAAGCGTTTATTTTCATTTTATGTTTTGCAATGGGCGGAGTCCTGTTTGCCCAATCCAAAAGCGAACTCAAAGAGCAGTTAGACGCAATGACTATCAAGGTGACGGAATTAAGTTCCATTGTGATGGAACTGGAAAAAAAGGTGCAACAATCAAACAATGAACGTCAACAGCTCCAAGCAAAAATCAATACGATGGCGGATGAAACCGATAGACTCAACAACACCATCAAAACACAGAACACGGCTCTGGCAAGCTACGCAGAACAGGTAGCGCGTCTGAACAGCGAAATAACGGCACTCAGCAACCTCGTAGCAAGCAACGACAGAAAGGGAGCTGATGCAACGGCAACAGCTGGTGAACGGGAATTTGTGGTGTTTTTCAGCAACACGCAAAACAACACCTTCACTGTCCCAGAAGGGAAGTCTTGGCTTGTATCCGGATTTACACTCGGATGGGTTTACGGAAAATATAAAGATGCTCGTGCTTATGTACGTCTAACAAAATGGAATACACAAAAAATAACAAATTATCCCATAGGTGGTACAAATGGTTTTGAAACCTATCAAGAGGCAATCCCCGAGAAGACAACGATAACCGTCCAAGTCCGTACGGGAGGCGAAGATGACAATCCTGTATTCGCCCCCGATGCCGAAGGCTACCTTTTAATCAAGGAAATAGACAACAAATAGTGAAACATTAAAAAACAGGGATAATCATCCCTGTTTTTTAATGTTTGACGAAAATGTCTTAGCGGCAGACCGGTATAACCAGATTGGAAGTAGGAACAATCGCTTTCTATTTATAGTCAAACAGACCGTAATCGACGCTTTTTCCCATGCCAACAACTTCGAGGCGGTCAGCGGGGATGCCAAACTCTTTGGTGAGTTTGTCGGCGACTTTCTCTGCTCTCTTCTCGCTTAATTTCTGAACATATTCTGAACTGCCAAACCTGTTATGCACACCAACGACACGGATGGTGATTTCAGGGCGGTTCTTTATCTGACGAACAACAGCTTTCAAGGCTCCCATGCCATCGGCACTCACCTCCAATTCGTCTTTTCCAAAATAAACCCAACCGAAGGGCATCTGGTTGGCTATTTCATTGTCTGACATATCCGGTCTTTCAATGAAAAATGCAACGGCACCATCTATTTCCTTTTTCTTCTGGATCATCACAGCGGTCTCCGCCTCGCTCTCTTCTGAATTATCTTGAGTCAAGGTTACTTGTTCGTCTTTCACTTCAGTTTCAGAATTGACGGAGCTTTTCGGATTGGAGTTGGTGGAACCGTCATTGCCATTTCGGCACAATAACAAAACGACGAGGCCGATTACCAAAACGATGGCGATAATAAGAATCCAGATGCTTTTTTTCTGTTTGCTGCTGTTTGTTTCCATGGTGATTTAATTAATTATAAGATAATTGAAAGTAAAATAATAAGGAAATCCACTACGGAAGTTTAAATGGACAAATGATTCTGTATTGTCCTGTGCGCAGCACTTTACTTCCATTTTTACTTCCATCGAAGATTCACTTCCTTTTATTACTTCCTGTTATTTACATTTTATGTTATTAACGTTAAACTCATTTTTTTATTTCATTTCGTCGGAATTAATTTTATATGTATCTTTGCATCGTTTTTAGAAAGAAACACGCTATGAAGAAAACACTTTATATTGACATGGACAACGTCCTGGTCAACTTCCGATCGGGCTTGGACAAAGTGGACGAGGCAACCAAACAAGCCTATGAAGGGCATTTGGACGACATTCCCGACCTGTTTGGCCTGATGGAGCCGATGCCGGGCGCCATCGATGCCGTACATCGCCTTGCAGGGATTTACGACTGCTACATACTCTCTACGGCACCGTGGAAAAACCCATCGGCATGGGCAGACAAGGTAAAGTGGGTGACACGGTATTTGGACGATGTGTTCCACAAACGACTGATCATCTCTCACCATAAGAATCTTTGCCAAGGGGATTATCTTATCGACGACCGCGGAAAGAACGGCACAAGCGAGTTTTCGGGCGAATGGATCCCTTTCGGCTCGCCGGAATTCCCCGATTGGAAGCATGTCGTGGACTACCTCTGCAACGACAAAAACAACTAAACATAACACACTATAATTCAGTTTTATATATTAACAAAACTACATTTTCAACATTCATTGCACAAAAAGTTGAAAACTTTTTAACATTTTATTTTCGCAGTTCCATTTTTCTTTGTAATTTTGCAAAAAATAATTTTGCAATACCTATTAGTATTTGGTTTTCACCCCAAAAACTTTTGCAATTATTATTTCATCATACTACTTAAGAAAAAACAACTGCGTCAATGGATCTCACGTTTGAAATATCAGAGGATGAACTGGACCTCGAAAGCCAGGAAGCGTCGCTCAAGGAACTTGAAGCGATGGATGCCGGCGAGTCAACGGCCTCGTCGGACGCTGATCCTTTGGAGTTCAACGGAGACGCACCGGAGTTGCTCAAAATGATGGCCAAGATGTTGCGCAGCCGCGAAGCGGAAGTCATGCAGCTCTTCCAGATTGTATCCGACAAGTCGAAGTCCATCAACGAACTCCTCATCAAAAACACGCAGCTGCAGGCGGACCTCCACATCGCCCAAAAAGAGGCGGAGACAACGCGCAAGGAAAACGACAAACTCCAAGAGGAGGCAGCACTGCTGAGGGCAGAAATACAACTGCTCCGCCGAAAAGAGATCCCCTACCACTCTTACGACCCGACAGCAGCCAACCGACTTCAACAACACACCACCGAAACCATCCGCACGGAATACCAGAAAGGCATCGCCGAAGCCACCAGCGACATGGCACGTCAGGCGACACAACTGCCTCCTATCGCCCGCGCCACATCGACCTCCAAACAGCACCGCCAAAAAGAGGCTGCACTTGACTGGGAGCTGTTCGACGCCCTCGTCCAGAAGGACAACAAGATGTCGGAACTGAACAACGACCGTGCCAAGGTGTTTCTCAACGCGCTCCACATGCAGCACATCATCGATGAGAAATTCCACGCCCGCAAGAACATCACCAACAACGTGGTATGCTTCATCGCCAAAGAGCTGCACCGACGCATCCCCACCTCCATCAAATGGGAGATTTTCAGCCACCTCTTCAAACGCAACGCCATACGCACCTACGACGGGAAGGATATGAAACCTGCCGACCGGCGACTGGTGCGTGAATTGACGGCATTGTTCGACAGCATCGAAGAAGGGGTATGATAAACCGTCTGAAAGTCTCTGAAATCCGAGAAAAATCGCTGCTTTCTCTTTGTTTTTTCAACGCTTAGCCTGTAGCGTGAGATACTACACATCAAAAAACAGGCTACATTTCCCTGTTTTCCTTCAACCGCATAGTACCTGTTGACGCAAGCCGCCGTCTATGGTCATCGCAGGACTTGTAGTCTCTGTTGTAGTTCAATTGTAGTATTCCTTGTAGTATTATCAGTTTTCTATATTATATATCAATACCTTATCACTGAAACCACTACGATTCCTACAGGGTATTACACAAAATAGCCAGACGGAAAAAACGGCATTACCTTTGCATCGTCTTTCTCGGGAAAGGAAAGCCGAAGTCGACTTGACGCGTCCGACGACGATAAAGAGATGCGTACGGCTCTGCGACACCGGAAGCGTCCGACTCCCCTGCCCCGCCCCAAGACAGACATCGTGAATCAATCTTATTTATTAACCCTTAAAAATTGAAACAATGGGTAAAATCAAACAAGGAGTCCTCGGAGGCTTCTCAGGAAAAGTAGGACCCGTCATCGGTTCCTCATGGAAAGGTAAAGCAGTTATCAAAGGGCGCGCACTCAGCTACAACGACGCCAACAGCGAGGCACAGCAGCAGACCCGTGCCAAATTAAAGCTGCTCTCCCAGTTCACATCGGCCACCTACGGCTTCGTCAGCGTCGGATTCAAATCGCAGGCCACCGACATCACCGAACAGAACGCCTCGATACGCTACAACTTCGCCGACGGCATCACCGGCACCTGGCCGAACTACCAGCTCAACTATTCCAAGCTGCTGCTCGCACGCGGCAAAGTCGACAACCCCTACAACACGACAGCCCAAGTGCAAGGCACCGATCTGAGTTTCTCGTGGACCGACAACTCGGGTATCGGCAACGCCCTGGAGACCGACAAGGCGATGTTCGTGGTCTACAACAGCGACAAGAAGCAGTCTATCTACGATACGGAGGCTTCCGACCGCTCCACCCGTCAGGCATCTGTATCGCTGCCTTCCTCCTGGACCGGCGACACTGTCGAGGTCTACTTCGCCATGCGCCGCAACGACAGCGACGAAACCAGCAACTCTCTCTACCTGGGCAATTTCACCCTCTAGTCTTCATTGACACACTATGACAAGTGGTGGCGTTTCCGCCACCACTTTTTTTATCCCGTTTCGCATTAACATCAAAAGACAACAACATGACACCATCCATGAATCTTATGGCCATCGTACAGGCATACGATCCGACCTCACCGGCGGCACAGTCACGCGACAAATTCCGTCAACAAGCCCTGCTGCTTTTTCAAAAAGCAGAACCGCTCATCCCTCTCGTGCAACCTCTAATCGGCAAACAGACACGGCAATACGACCCTCAGTCGGCCTTCGATGCGTTGCTGAGCATCGCGCTCGACATGGGAAGCGACAGCTTTCTTATGTCAGCTATTCCGTCGCTCATACGCAACAAGGCGTCGAAAAAACGCCTCACCGACGCCATCTGTTCCCTACCCGTCACCGACAACAGCCTGCGGCCCGAGCTGGCAGAACAGCTCTATCAATATCGTATCATAAAACCCGGAGAAGCTATCCCCTCCCGCCGCCATTTCGAAGCACGACTCTATTTCGGAATCCCCTACTTCACCATCACACCCGTACGAAGAAACAACAGAGTGCAATCGTTCACCCCTCAGGTACTCCACCCCTTTTTCCTCTTCCGATAAAAAAAGTGTAGGAATTCTGCCATGAAGTGGCATTTGAAAAACATGCGAAATTTATTTTTTGCCAGTCCGATGTTTTTTCATATTTTTGTATTTTGAACTTTTTAGCGAAAAATTTATACAAATAATAATAAATCAATTCAATACAGAAATGAAAACCACTCCGTACACAGACTTACACATCAGTTTAGGGGCCAAGATGGCCGAATTTGCAGGCTACAACATGCCTATCCAGTACACCGGCCTCGTTGAAGAGCACAACAATGTCCGCAACAACGTGGGCGTGTTCGACGTGAGCCACATGGGCGAGTTCCGCGCCAAAGGCCCCATCGCCAAGCACTTCATGCAGTATGTCACCACCAACAACGTCGAGGACCTCTTCGACGGCAAGGTGCAGTACACCTGCCTCCCCAACGGTCAGGGTGGCGTGGTCGACGACATGCTCGTCTACCGCGTCCATGACGACGAGTACTTCATGGTGCCCAACGCCGCCAACATCGACAAGGACTGGAACTGGATGAGCCAGATTGCCGACAAGATGGG
>CAMIVE010000003.1 GCA_946401725.1 uncultured Bacteroidales bacterium
CTTGTTCGCGGCTGCTGACATTGAAAGCCACGCAGGTGTCGCTGTTGAGGCCGAGGGCTTGATAGTCGTCCACTTTGGCCTTGCTTGCGGCATAGACGGTGAAGTTGGGGGTGAAACTCTTAAGCTCTTCCTCGCTGGGTTTGATGAACATGTTGGTCACGAAGTGAGCCTGCCATGCCACTTCCATGATGAAACGGACGGCGATGCGGGTGTCCTTGTTGGCGCCGCAGAAAGCGTCGACCACGAAAAGGTTCTTGCCACAGAGTTCCTTGCATGCCAAGTCCTTCACATGAGCCCATACTTTCTCGCTCATGGGGTGATTGTCGTTCTTGTACTCGTCGGAAGTCCACCAGACAGTGTCTTTCGATTTCTCGTCCATGACGATGTATTTGTCTTTGGGCGAACGGCCAGTATAGATGCCGGTCATCACATTGATGGCGTCGAGTTCGGTGAGTTGTCCCTTCTCATAGCCCGTGAGGCTGGGGTCCATCTCGAATTTGAACAAATCCTCATAAGAGGGATTGTAGTGGATATCCTGCACACCGGTGATACCCAGTGATTCGAGGTCTTTTCTAATCTTTTCAATCATGGTGATATGTGGGTTTAAAGGGTTAAAAGGTTTTGCGTTTTAATAAGATCCGCTCAGGTTGCAGCTTATTTCTTGATGGCGGCTTGGGCGGCTGCGAGGCGTGCTACGGGGACGCGGTAGGGGCTGCAGCTGACGTAGTTGAGGCCGGCGTGGAAGAAGAACTCGACGGAAGCGGGATCGCCGCCGTGCTCACCACAGACACCGCACTTCAGGTTGGCGCGGGTGCTGCGACCACGGTTGACACCGAGTTGGACAAGCTGACCGACACCTTCCTGGTCGAGGGTGTTGAACGGGTCGGCAGGAATAATCTTCTGGTCAACATAGTCCTTGACGATGGCGTTGACGTCGTCGCGGCTGAAACCGAAGGTCATCTGGGTGAGGTCGTTGGTACCGAAGCTGAAGAACTCTGCCACCTGAGCAATCTTGTCGGCTACGAGGGTGGCACGCGGAATCTCAATCATGGTGCCGAACATGTAGCTGATGGTGACACCGTATTTGGCTTCTACCTCGGCCTTGACGGCATTGGCGATTTCTTTCTGATGCTCAAGCTCTTTGACGTTGATGGTCAGCGGGACCATGATTTCCAGTTTCGGGTTGAGGCCTTCCTTCATCAGTTCGGCGGTGGCGCTGAAGAGTGCGCGGAACTGGACGCGGGTGATTTCGGGGTAGATGATACCCAAACGTACGCCGCGGAGACCCATCATCGGGTTGACTTCATGAAGCGCGTCGACGCGTTTCTTCACCTCTTCGTAGGAGATATTGAGACGTTTGGCAACTTCTCTCATTTTCTCTTCACCCTGCGGAGCGAACTCGTGCAACGGGGGGTCCATCAAGCGGAAGGTCAGCGGTTTGCCATCCATCACCTTAAGCGTTGCTTTGGCGTACTCACGGATGTCCGGTTCCAGCTCGTCGAGGGCGGCGACACGTTCGTCGCGGGTGTCACTGAGAATCATGTTGCGCAGTTTTTCGAGCGGTTTCTCGCTGTTCTTGCCGTAGAACATGTGTTCGATACGGAAGAGTCCGATACCTTCAGCACCGAAGCTGACAGCGCGCAGTGCGTCGTCGGGGTTGTCGGCGTTGGTGCGGACACCCATGGTGCGGAATTTGTCGACCAGCTGCATGAACTGCTGGAAGAGCGGGTTCTCGGTGGCGTTGATCATCTTGATTTCTTCGTCGTAGACCCAGCCTTTGGTACCGTTGAGGGCGAGGAGGTCGCCTTCCTTGAATTCTTTGTCATTGATGCGGACGATGCCTTTCTCGAAGTCGATCTTCACAGCGTCGCATCCCACGATGCAGCATTTGCCCCAGCCGCGTGCCACGAGGGCAGCGTGGGAGGTCATACCGCCGCGAGCGGTGAGGATACCGTCGGCAGCGCGCATACCTTCAACATCTTCGGGGTTGGTCTCTTCGCGGACAAGGATATTCTTGATGCCTTGAGCGGCATACATCTTGGCTTTTTCACTGGAGAGGGCGATGATACCCACAGCACCGCCGGGACCTGCGGGCAGACCTTTGGCGATGACGGTGTGTTTCTTCTCGTCGGCAGCGTCAAGGATGGGGTGCAGCAGTTCGTCGAGCTGTGCGGGGCTTATGCGCATGACCACTTCCTTCTCGTCGATAAGACCTTCCTTAAGCATGTCGAAAGCCATGGTGAGCGCAGCGACACCGGTACGTTTTCCGACGCGGCACTGCAGCATGTAGAGCTGGCCCTCCTGGATGGTGAACTCGATATCGAGCATGTCGTGGTAGTTCTTTTCGAGCGTCTGACGGATGTCGCAGAGCTCCTTATAGGTTTCAGGCATCAGCTCCTGCATGGAGTGCATGTGCTTGTTCTGCTCGTTCTTGGTGTCGTCGTTGAGGGGGTTGGGGGTACGGATACCGGCCACAACATCCTCACCTTGGGCGTTGATAAGCCATTCACCGTAGAACTGGTTGTCGCCGGTGGCCGGGTTGCGGGTGAAAGCAACACCAGTGGCGCTGTTGTCGCCCATGTTGCCGAACACCATGGCCTGCACGTTGACAGCGGTGCCCCAATCATCGGGAATGCCTTCGATTTTGCGGTAGCTGACGGCTTTCTTACCGTTCCATGATTTGAAGACAGCTTTGATGCCGCCTTCCATCTGGGCGCGGGCGTCGTCGGGGAATTCGGTGCCGAGCACCTCTTTCACTTTCTTCTTGAAATCTTCAGCGAGACCTTTCAGTTCGTCGGCGGTGATTTCCGTATCGCTCTTGTAACCCTTCTGGGCTTTGAATTCGTCGAGCATATCGTCCAGCTGCTTGCGGATGCCCTTGCCGTCGGCGGGTTCGATTCCTTCAGATTTTTCCATGACAACGTCAGCATACATCATGATGAGACGACGATAGGAGTCATAGACGAAGCGCGGGTTGTTGGTCTTCTTGAGCATACCCGGGATGGTCTTGCTGGAGAGACCGATGTTGAGGACGGTGTCCATCATGCCCGGCATGGAGCTGCGGGCGCCGGAACGGCAGGAAACCAACAGCGGGTTCTCAGGGTCGTCGTAACGCATACCCATGATATTCTCCACATTTTTCATTGCATTCCATACTTCATCCATCAAACCGGAAGGTAATTGGCAGTTGTTTTCGTAATAAGCAGTGCAGCATTCTGTAGTAATGGTAAGACCAGCGGGAACAGGAAGTCCAAGCAAGCACATTTCTGCGAGATTGGCGCCTTTTCCGCCCAGCAGATTCTTCATGTCAGCTTTACCTTCGGCAGTTTTGCCTCCAAAAGTGTAAACGTATTTTGTCATGATTTTAAATAAAGTGTTAATTATTAATTATTTAATTTAATTCTAAATTATTTTTTAAGAAGTGCAAAAATACGTTTTTTTTATAATTGTACAAAATTAATTTAAAAGTTAGTAAGGTTGAAAAAGTAAAAAACAGGCACATCTTTCTGAAGTGGAAGTTATGTGCTGCTCATGGGGCAATACAGATCATTTGTCCAATTATACTCCCATTTTCACTTCCCCTTTAACTCCAAATCAAGTGTAAAAAGGATTATCGCAGGTAGCGGTAATTGATCACTCAAAAACCTTGTCAAATTTTGATATTGACAGGTTTGAGCATATTTTCCGGCTGCAGAATTTTGTCGAGTTGTTCCTTGGTAAGCAGCTGGTGTTCAAGGATGAGTTCGTAGACACCGCGTCCCGTCTCTGAGGCTTCTTTGGCAATCTGCGTACTCTGTTTGTAGCCGATAATGGGGTTGAGCATGGTGACGATTCCGATGCTGCGTTCCACCAGTTGGCGGCAACGTTCTTGATTGGCGCGGATGCCGTCGATGCAGAGCGTACGAAGTGTGTCGAGTCCGTTTTCAAGCAGATGGACACTTTCAAAGAGCGTATAAGCAATGACAGGTTCCATGACATTGAGTTCCAACTGACCGTTGTCACTGGCAAAGCTGATAGTCATGTCGTTGCCAATCACCTTATAGCAGACTTGGTTCATCACTTCCGGTATGACAGGGTTGACTTTGCCCGGCATGATAGAGGAACCCGGCTGGCGTTGAGGAAGGCGTATCTCATAAAGTCCACAGCGGGGACCCGAACTCAACAGGCGCAAGTCGTTGCACATCTTGTTGATTTTTATAGCCAGACGTTTCATGGCGCTGCTATATTGAATCATGCAGCTGGTGGCACTGGTGGCTTCTATCAAATTATCTGCCAACCGGATATTCCAGCCCGTCAGATTGCGCAGTGCCTTGATACAGGCTTTGCTATAACCCGGTTTGGAGCAGATGCCCGTCCCGATGGCAGTGGCACCCATATTGACCGTGAGAAATTCTGTTGCGGCGGCCTTCAAATTCTTCACTTCGCCACGCAGAGAGGCGGCGAAAGCCCCAAAAGATTGTCCCAGGGTCATCGGCACTGCATCCTGCAGCTGGGTGCGACCCATCTTGATAATATGCGCAAATTCCTTCGATTTCTTCTCTAAAGAGTCTATCATCTGCTCTAAATGAGGCATGAAAGCCAGGTGCTCCAGATACATGGCCATGTGGATGGCGCACGGATAGGCGTCGTTAGTGCTTTGGGAAGCATTGACCACGTCGTTGGGCGAGCAGTACTGATATTCGCCACGACGATGCCCCATCCTTTCCAATGCCAGATTGGCAATCACTTCGTTGGCCGCCATATTGGTGCTCGTTCCAGCACCACCCTGAATCATGTCGATAGGAAACTGGTCGTGGTATTTGCCGGCAATAAGCTGATCGCAAGCCCAAACGACAGCATCACCTTGCTCTTGGGTGATCATGCCCACTTCTATATTGGCCATAGCAGCGGCTTTCTTTGTGATGGCCATACCTATGATAAAGTTTGGGAAATCGGAGAGCAGACGTCCGCTGATATGGAAATTTTCCATGGCACGGGCGGTTTGAACACCGTAATATGCAGATTCGGGAACCTCATGACACCCGAGCAAATCGCTTTCGATGCGAGATGAATTTTTTTTCATGTCGAAGTTTCTATAATTTGTCAATCAAGATGCGGGCATTAGCCTTATTGCTGTACAGGTCGCCGAGCAAATGCCTTCTTTTATCAATATCTTGTTGGGTGAACGGTTGTTGCATGAGTTGGTCAAGCGCCTGAATCATTTCTTCCGGACTGTCGGCCACCGTACATACCTTGTCCAGTTCGGTTCCGGCTGTCATCTTGCTGTTGACCAGACAATGGCGACCGGCGTAGAGCGCGTTGAGCAGTTTTAGTTTAAGACCCGTCGGTTGTTCAGTCACCATAATGTTCACCTGGGCTTCAGTCATCAGACGACTCATTGTGTTGTCATCAGGGTTTTCGACAAGGGAGACATTCTCGTGCGATGCAATCAATTCTTTGAGCTTTTTGTCCGGATTGCGCCCTGCAACAACAAGCTTGTGACAAGACCGCTGGAAAATATTTTTAATCAAATAATAAGCCGCATGGATATTCTCAGCCACCGAAAGATCGGCGTGATAGAAAGCATACTGGCCTATTCCTGCTTGAGAAACCACTTCATTGTTGATATGCGACGAAGGCATAAGCCATACGTTTTGACAGCCTATGGAACGGAAATGAGCCGCATCGGACGCTGTGACGGCAAACACGCCAGAGGCTTTGGTCATCCATGGTTCGTAACGTTTCAGTTTACGTGCGTCACTACGAAGATAGCATCGTTTCAGTTGATTTTGTTCAGCTTGCGCAAGTCGCTCATAGTAATCATGTTCCACATTATGTGCCCGGATGAATATACGACGGTCGTTCATCGATTCCAGCACTGAACAGCAATGCAGCCCTTCGAGCAGGATGGGATCGTTGTCGCGACTGAGATTGCGAATCAATTCTTTGTTGTCACGAGAAGCGACAATATAGGGACGGTTAGAACACAATTTGAACAAGGTTGTCTTCCTTCGGTAGTAGTCCACCTTATCACAAAACTGTAGCAATTCGGGGGCTTCCGGACGACCATAGGTAAAGGCATGCAGATGGATGGAAACGCCCTCCTCCGCGAGTGCTTGCAGACGGTAGTACACATCGATCACTCCACCATAATCGGCAGGATAAGGGACGTTGAAAGAGACTATATGAAGTTTTTTGTTCAAGATTTAAAACTATAACGTTATTCGAAAAAAAAACAAGGAAATTGTAGCAGAAGTTTTTTATAGAGATTTCAAGTGTTCTATTTTCAGATTGTCGTAGGCCAAATGGACATTGGGAGGCAACGTAGCTTCGACGACGGCATGGAATCCCATCTCATGGCTCATGTGGGTCAGGTAGGCTTGTTTAGGAGCACACCTGTCGATAATCTGAAGTGACTCGGAGAGGCAGAAGTGAGAGAAATGTTTTTGCTGTCTTAATGCATTTATTACCAATAAATCAAGTCCTATAAGCTTAACCATTTCTTCAGGCAGAATATAGTTCATGTCAGTGATATAAGCCAGTTTATCTCCATTGTCATCTTCCATTCGGAACCCCAAAACCGGGAGGTCTTTATGCATGCCGCGAATAGGTGTGACCATCACTTTCCCTACGCGGAAAGGGTTCCCGTCGCTCACATCGTGCATGGTAGCCTCGGGCAGTCCCGGATACTGGTGATAATCGAAAATATAATGGTAGTCGTGCTTGATAGAGCGGATAGCTTCACTGTTGGCGTATATCTCCATGTTGCTTTTCTGTATCCAGTTGAAAGGACGGATGTCGTCAATCCCTCCAACGTGGTCGCGATGGGCATGAGTGATGAGAATGGCATCCAAATGGTCAACCTGATTATGCAGCATCTGTGCACGGAAATCGGGTCCGATGTCGATCAACAGGTTGTTCTGACCACTATCGGTGACGAGCGCAGCGGTACGCAACCGTTTGTCATGCGGATCGGACGAATGACAAACGGCGCAGGGACAAGCTATTACGGGCACCCCTTGCGAAGTACCCGTTCCTAAAAAAGTGATAGTCATAAACTTGCCGCTTGAATAAAAATCAATCGACTTTCTGGGTTAGTTTAAAGCCCACACCATGAACGTTGACAATCTGAACTGACGGGTCGGCCTTTAAATATTTGCGCAGCTTCGTAATATAGACATCCATACTGCGTGCTGCAAAATAAGAATCGTCTTTCCAGATTTTCTGGAGTGTGCTGGAGCGGTCAATGAGTTGGTTGAAATTGATGCAGAATAGACGAAGCAATTCACTTTCCTTAGAGGTGAGACGCTGGGTGTCACCCCCTTCAAAAGTCAGTGTCTGATAGTTGTAGTCGAATTTAAATTTACCAATGGTGAACTGGTTGTTTTCCGGTTTGTTTTCATCAAAAGAACGGCGGATGGTGGCATTGATGCGCGCCAAGAGTTCCTCCATACTGAAAGGTTTGGTGATATAGTCGTCGGCTCCGACCTCGAAACCTTTGAGTTTGTCCGCCTCGAGTGATTTAGCGGTCAAGAAAAGAATGGGGATGTTCTTGTCAATGCGACGCAATTCTTTCGCCACGGTGAAACCGTCTTTGACAGGCATCATGACGTCAAGGATACAGGCATCGACATTATTTTCTTTATAGATGTCAAGAGCCTGCTGTCCGTCGGAAGCCAAAAAGACGGTGAAACCTTTCTGTGTGAGATAAGCCTTGAGAATGGTTCCCATATTGGTGTCGTCTTCGGCTACTAACAATTTGATTCCTAAGTTCATGTTTTTAGTTTTTCAAGAGTTTGAATAGTTATAAGTCCACTTTCTCCCTCTTTGTTTGCGTTCTAATTAACTTAAAAAATCTTATTTTATTGTACAAAAAGTTAATTTTTTTGTTTTTTTGTTTTTTGTTTAACGTTTTACACCGTTAGACGTTCTACGTTTCAAAAAGCTCCGTTAAGGCAAGACCTTGATTTGCGGTACAGGGCAGAGGGCGCGGAATTCGGGGGCATAGAGGCACTGCATGGTTGTGGGAGCGGTGTTGTAGGTGCCGGCGTTGTTGACGAAGAGGTCGAACTCAACCACATAGTCTCCCTTGTCAATGCGGTCGATGTAGAGCGTAAGGGCGGCATTGGTGACGGCGGCATAATAGCTGAGTCCGCTATTCCAACGCCATCCGCTGGCGGTGCTGACCGGCTCGAAGGCGGCACAGCGAGGCGCTTTGAGTTCAAGGTATTCCAAATTGCGGTCTGATTTGATCTCGATGCGCACACGTACCTTGTCACCTACATGCAATTTGACATCACCTTTGACAGCGGTCATGCGGTTGTCGTTTTCAACGCGGTAAAGTGTCTGTTTGAGTGTGATGCCCATGCTGCTGGCGGGAATCTTCTCGACATTTTCGAAATACTGCCAGTAGAGGGCACCCCATGCGATTCCGTTGTCTTCTTTGCGGATGGTCACCTTACCGTCGGCAGGCGTGATCTGGCTGCCTTCGAGACGTTGGCTGACATGGAGCTGGAAGCGGGAAGTGTCAGTCTGGAGATGATGGCTGCCATAGTCGACCGACATAAGCGACGGCTGCATGCGTACCGGACTTTGTTCCTCGTTGCCCGGAGCGATCAACAGCGCCTGGATGGCATTGATGGTAGAGACATCGCTGCTCCAGTTGGTGGTCTGCTTCTGTTTGAGCAGCCATTGCTGCATGCGGGCAACACTCTCGCTGTCGTTGAGCACTTCGGCGAAGGTGCGGATGAGGAGTGCCTGGGTTTCGATGGGACGTTCGCTCCAAAGCCAACTGCTGGTGTTGTCGCGCCAGTACATGCCCATCTCGTCGCTGTAGAGTGCTTTCTCGCGGATACGGGTGGCCATTTCTTTGGCCAGCTCGGTGTCTCCATTGCGGAAGAAGACCAGGCTGAGGAGCGACTGGCTGAAGAGGGAACGGTATTCCTTGTTGTACTTCTTGGCGTTATTGTAGAAGAAGTCGTAGGCTTCCTTCTGGCCCTTGCTGAGTTTGTTGTCGGGGTACATGCTGCGAAGGTAGAGATAGTCGAGGTTGACCACGTCATAGCCTTTGCCCTTGATGAACTTCTTGTAATAGGTATAGTTTTCCTGGTCTACGTAGTCCATGGCATCGTTGAGTGCCCGGATGGTACGGCTGTCGAGTTCCACACCCTGTTGTTGCAGCAGACCGAAGGTTTTGAGGATGTACTGAGTGGTGTACAAGCTGCTCCAGCGGCCTCCTTCAATCCAACTCCAGCCGCCGTCCGAACGTTGCGCTTTTATCAGCTTGGAGAGGTCGGCCTGCAATTGTTGATTGATGGAGCGGCTATTGAAATAGCGGGCGATGTCGAGATGCTGCTGTTCCTCGTTGCGGGCATCGCGCAGCCAAGGAGTTTCCGTCATAACAGTCTGCTTGATATCGGTGTTGCGGTCCAGTGCAGACTGGAACGCATCGGGTTCGTTAGCCTTCCAGTCGTTGAACATCTGCTCGATTTGCGGGTTGTTGTCGACGATGGCAGCGGCGAGGCTGTTGGTGTAGATTTCATTGGCAAGATAGATATTCGACGGGTTTTGCTGGCGCGAGACGTAAGGTAGCGACTGGATGGCCAGCCAGACCGGATTGGGAGTGAGGTCAACCGTCAGCGCATGGTGTACAAGCGAAAATCCTGTTGCCTTGGGGTTGAGGGTGGTCAGGTGCTTCATATTGTAGTGCTTCACCCCTGCCCCATTGATGTAGAAGGCCATCGATTCGGTCACCAGCTGGCGTGAGGGCAGCAGCGGGATGGGCGCCTGTTCACCGTCGCTGCAGCCTTTGCCGCGGGCGACGACTTTATAGTTGGCTACAAAAACCGCTTCGCGCGGCACCGCCAGCAGGAAGGAGACCTCACCGCTGGCGCCGTCAGCCAGTGTGATGCTTTTCGACGATTCGCCTACAACCATGGACAAAGGTAATTGAGTAGCGCCATCGGTCATGGAAAGCGACACCTCGACAGGTTGGGACTGGCCACTCATATTGCTCACCTTGACCGAGAAGATGCAGGTGTCGCCGTGACGGAGGAAACGCGGCACGTTGGGCACCACCATCAGACGTTTCTGGGTGACCGCCGATGCGGAGACACTACCCACCTTGAGGTCTTTGGTCCATGCAAATCCCCGAATACTCCATTCGGTCAGCAGGTCGGGTACTGTGAAAGCAAGTTCCACTTCCCCTTGGCTGTTGGTCCGCATGGTGGGACGGAAAAATGCCAGCGTATGGAGGTTTTGGCGCACTTTCACTTCAGGTTCTTTATCACTTTTTGGCCGTTGAGCAGCAATAGATGCATCATTCGACTGTATATTAATGGATTCGTCAAAATCGACACTCAATTCATACTCTATTTCTTCCAGAGCGTCCTCTCCTCTTGCAGATGAAGAAACTAAGCCATCACTATAGCCGACACCGGCGACAGCAGCGACAACATCGACTGTTTTTGCGCTTTTTCGTTCAACATAATCGGACGACAAACGTGCTCCCGATTCTGCTGTTCCTATTTCGATAACAGGAACCTTTCCGTTTCGGTAATAACGGTTCCTGTAAAGATATGAGTTGAAATACCGATAGCTGTACTGATAGTCGCGATACCCTTCTTGATGGAGCGTGGGAGCGAAATTATAATAACCGGTATTCATGTCAGATGGAGAATGGAATACGGTGCTATAATAATGCTGCCACCAGAACCGCTGATGCCAGCTCAGAGAACCATAGGTGTCGAGCGCATGGTCGTACATGGTCATCAGTAGGTTGGCGGTGGCAGGGGCATTGTTTTTCGTCTCTTTGACAAGGATTGACCACTGCTCTTTGTCGCCCGGTTGCAGTTTATTTCGAAACGTGTTGAATTCCACTGTAAGTTCTTTGTGGGAGAATGGCACATCAATTGAAAAGGCCTTGC
Organism: uncultured Bacteroidales bacterium; assembly: GCA_946401725.1. Classification (GTDB taxonomy): domain Bacteria; phylum Bacteroidota; class Bacteroidia; order Bacteroidales; family P3; genus Colimorpha. Next base: position 10,905 of record CAMIVE010000003.1, read on the forward strand.
TTTCGAAATGGTTCTCCCTGATGGCTGCCAGTTCCACTTTGAATCCACCCAGCAGTGTATCGCTGACGGGTATAACGATTTTGTTATACCCTTTTTTGAGTGTCAGTATGCTGTGTTGACGATATCGTTTGCCATTGACAAATAGTATCACCGGCTGGTTTTCGTAGGGAGAGCCTACACGGATCACAGCATTCCCTCCTATCTCGACGCTTTCATTCTCGACATAGGCAGAAAGCAAATCCGACAGCACTGGGCTTGGGGTCGACGAGGGTTCATAGACGACATATTCCTCGGAACGGAGCGTGTCGCCCATGTCAGTCAGTTCGGTTGCCACCACTTTGTAGATGGCAGCTTCCATCCCTGCAAAATCAAAGACATAAGGATGTTCGGGTGTCGTTGACACCGTCCGTTCGAAGAGGGTACGCTCGACAGGCCAACGGGTATAGTCGTTGGCATAGCCATCACAGTCGAAAAGCGGGTACAGTTTCTGATAATCCGACAAGGTTTTAGCATTGATAGGCCCCAAGTTGTCGACATGATCAATCATTTCATGCGACAGTCTCGGTTGCTTAGGCGTTTGAAGTTTCGACACTTGCAATTGAATATTTCCATTGACAGATGTTCCATCCAGATTATGTTTTGATACACTCACTTTCACACTGTCAAGAGAAGCATGCTGTTCGCTGAGTCGCAGATAATTGTTTATATAGCCCACCGACATGGATTCTGAGGCGGTGTGCGACTCACCATTGATATCTGTCACTGTTGCATTCAATTCATAAGTGAATGCCGGACGTCGACTGGCACTGACGGAAGAGTCGGGCGTGGGGATGAACTCTACAGAGAAGAACCCTTTCTCGTCGGTTGTAGTCTCTCCGCTTGCCACAACTTTGGATTCACAGGGACGCCACCAGGAACGCCAACCCCACCACCAGTATGGCGATATTTCTTCTCGTGTAATGGTGTAGCTGACTTTGGCGTTGCTAATGGGTACAGCACTATAAGAGGCGGCGACACCTTCAAAGTGCGCTTTTTGGTTGAAGCTGCGCGATTCTTTGGGAAGTGACAATGAGACCGTGAATTTGGGTTGCTTGTATGCCTCTACTTTAAATCTCATATATTTCTCATTGAATCTTATCTCCCAGTAGCCGGGCATGGCATCGAGGGGAAGCGCAAAGGAACCTTCACACACACCGAACCTGTCGCTAACGAGTTGCACGGTGTCAACGACTTCGTCATTCACACCGAGAAGTTTAAATATCACGGTATCGTATGCCATGATATAGCCATCGTAATCATTCTCCGCAGTACCCAGACAGGAGAAACGAACCGTATCGCCCGGTTTGTACACCGGCTGGTCGAGATACAGATAATAATTCTGTTCGGTATTATGTTTTTCTATTTCTTTGTCGAAACCATAAGAAAAGGTTGTAATCTCCGTCCCTTTGTATTTCAGCACATATTCCACGTTGTAATAGCTTTTCTCTATCTGTTGCAGGTGGGGGGTGAAATCGTAATAACCATCTTTGTCGGTTTTCAGCGTAGTCAGTTTGTGGCGTGATCCATCGTAGTTTTTCTTGTAATACAGACTTATCTCACATCCTTCAACCGGTTTTCCGGTTGTACGGTTCACAGCGAAGCCTCGTTGGTGGTTGCTCGACTCTTTCGCTGGAAGCAGGGCAATGTCACATACGTCAAATGAAACAATGGCGATGCCATCGTCTCTGAATTCCGCATCAGGAGCAATCAGAAGGATGTACTTGCCTTGATTGAGCGAAGGGATGATGAAATAGTTCAGATGCGACTGGTAATCGACTTGCTTGTCAATGGCTTTGTCCCATTGTTTTACCACCTTTTGTTTCAGCAGGTAGTTTCGTCGCTCATCATAGGACAGTTTTTTATAGTAGTCCACATATTTTATCACACGGAAATAAAGGTGGTCGACATTTCGGGCATTGGCAATAGCCAACTGTTCGTGCCCCGAAGGCACAGGGTTGTCGACAATCGTTGTAATGACAGACTTTTCAATATTTAATTTCAGGTTATAGCATTTAATGGCTCCCGTACTTTTGGGAGCTATGGTCATCGCGCTGTCGATAACAGCCATTGCATCGACATAGCGTGCTTGGTTATATTGATAATTGGCAAGTGCGTAATAAAGCAATGTAAGATGGTCACTGTTGCTATAACGATAATGGTTAATGGCGTCTATTATTGCTTTTTCATAATCTTTTTTGACATCGCAGTTGGTAAGCATACCTATTGTTTCAAAGCGTTCGAGGAACAACTCGATCATGATGTTGGTACTGCCGTAATGCTTCAAGTGGCTGGCCTCACGGGCTTGCACACATTGCAGCAGGAACGCCGCGAAAGCACGTTTTTCATTAGCGGGCCGGGGTGCCGGCATGGAAGTGAAGATGTCGGCGATGCCGTACAACTGGGATACCTTCTCAAAGTCATTTGAAATCAAGCGGTCGTAACCAAGCATTTCAAATATATCCACAGCTTTTAGCAGCATGATATCAAAAAGTGTCGGGGTCAAATCGCCATCCTTTCCCTCTCTCATTTCTGTGATATAGTCCAAAGATTTGCTCGGAGTGTTCAACAGCAACTCTTTATCTTTCAAAGCATCATAGATCAGGCTAGCAACAGTATCCCTGAAACGATCCGCATCCCATAATTTAAAATCCAATGTTTTCTCATTGGAAGGGCTGTTGTTTCTGATGACATACCTGTTACTGGCATTGTAATTGGCATAGATATCAGCCACCAACAGATTGGCAATGGCTTTGTCAACCGGATCCAGTGCAGGCATTATCCTTTGAAAAAGATTCAAAGCCGAGTCGATGGAGTATTCCATGAATCGGTTCGCTGTCATGAAGCTGTAGTTTGCAGCCACCAGGCATTGGCGAGAGTTTTTTTCGCTGACAGCCCGTTGGAGCAATTGCTGTGTCAGCCCGTAGGCCTGCGAATAGTACTGCTTATGGATCAGACTGTCGACGTCTTTCCAGTTGTAAGGCTTGGAAGATTGCTGGGCCTGCAGAAAAAGACTACTGCCAACAACGAATACGAGGAGAAAAAAAAATCTTTTCATGGCTGTTGCATTATGATGTTTGATCAATACGTAACAATTCAATCGTTTTTTTTACACGACAATTGTTTTTAAGATAACGTGAAAAAACGTTTTTTCGTGTAACGACAGCCGATGAAAAAAAGGAAAACAAAAAAGAGAGGATTTTCATCCTCTCTTACTTTGTGACTCCTGCAGGATTCAAACCTGCAACCTTCTGATCCGTAGTCAGATGCTCTATTCAGTTGAGCTAAGGAGCCGTCGTTTTTCGAGTTGCAAAAGTACACACTTTTTCGATACTACCAAAATTTTTTTTTGAATTTTGGATTATCTATGTGATATCTTATTGATTCTTCGTCTAAAAAAAATGAATTTATTTTGTTTTACGTCCTGAATAGTGATAGACTTCGCGATACAAAATATCGCGCATCTCATCAAATTCTCCATCGTCGAGTTCATATTTGGACATGACAATCATCTGGAGAGTGATATCGTTTTTGCCGTGGTATGAGGGCTGCCAGTATTCCTGCGGATTGCGTGTAAAACCGAGGTCGGTATAGAATTCCAGACGGTGGTCGGCCTGTTCGGTGGAGGGAAGCTCTGTTTCAAGTACCACCTGGTCGGGATGCTGCGACAGGAAAGAAAGCATGGTGGCTTTACCGAGACCGCGGTTGCGGAATTCCTTATCAATGGCGAAATGTTCGATGTATACAAATTCCTCGAAGACCCAGTAGGTAAGAAGTCCCAGTGGTTCGTCGTCGAACGTGGCGACAAGGAAATGGAACCGGCTGTCACGGTCTTCGAGGCTACTAAACGGAGGGCGCTCTTCTTCGGGGAAAGCCGATTCGAAGAGCTCTTTGGCAAAATGGTGATGTCTGGAATCAGACAAAGGTTCAAAATCTATCATTTTTTGATTTGCGAGTTTTTATGTTGATATGGTTACTATGCTTGAAAAGATGAAAATATCAAGTATGTTTTACTTTTAGCTGTCAAAGAGGGAGAAGTTGTTAATGGCCACGTTAAGAGCTATGGCATGGTGAAAGGCGAAAGATTCGTAACGGTCAAGGTTGACTTTGTTGTAATGAAGCGTATAGTCAAGCGACATAGCTGTTCCAACTGGGAGAGTAAACCCAAAACGGACGGAAGCCCATGCTCCGTAGGCTATGCCGCCTTGGTTGATATAGGGATAGGAAGAATTATATGAGGAAGGAGCTTGTCCTCCCCAAATATCCAGAATGCTGTAGGTGACACCAGCAATACGAATATCGCTGCTCTCCACCTTGGTGTTATTGATATTGGCGCCCAAGGCTGCTTCAAGGTCGAAGCCATTGCTGAGTTTGAATTTCCGAATAATGCCAAGGTTGATATAGATACGTTCTTCCGTACCCATAGCCGGACAGTTGACATACTGGTTCTGATTGGTAAGGGTGGTGAGGTTCTTGCCGCTGTTCAGAAGAACCAATCCCTGTGCATGGAGTTTGGCATAGTCAAAACCCAGTTGCCATGCCCACATGGAGGGGTCCAGGTCGTAACGGAATCCCAATCCAAGTTGGATGGCTGGCTTATAATACATATCGCCATATTCAGCAACAGTAATCTGCTGGTAGTTGGCGACAGCGCTCCCTATCAGGTCTTGTTCTGTGAGATTGTTCCATATACTGTGGCCATAGGACTCGCTGTAAAGGATACGTTCGAGCGTGTTGGCGTTCTGAGGGGCACCGTTGTAGAAATCGGCATGGCTGTTGTCTGCACGGAGCATGCCTATACGCACTGTAAGAGAGAGACCGCGCAAAGAGGTTTCTGCCGATCTCTGCGCATGGGATGATGTCGAGGAAACAAAAATAATAAGAATCGTCAGCAACCATGTGCGGCACATGATGCTGAATCTATTCGAAAAAAATGTCTCGAAAGATTTTTTTTGTGCGACGGCTCCTTTGCCGTCGCCACGTCGGTCTCGGTCACGATCTCGTTCCATGGTTATATTGCCTCCTTTTTTGAGGAAAGAATATTATAAAGAAGGTCGCGTGCACGGAAAAGTTGGACCTTGACGGTGCCGAGCGGCAGATTGGTCCGTTCGGCGATTTCGTCGTAACTGAGTTCTTCGAAATAACGTAGTTCTACGAGCTGCCGATAGCGCGGTTTCAGTTGCTTCACAACATCACGCAACATTTGGATGCGCTGTTCTTTGATGATGGCCTCCTCGGGATTGGCATTCTCCGAGGGGATAGGATATTCGTATACATTGTCGCCGACAGGGGTACGGATATCGTCGAGATAGACCGTCTGGAGACGTTTTTTGCGGATGTAGTCAACACAGTTGTTGGTTGCGATGGAGAAAAGCCATGTACTGAAAGCGTGGGTGGGAGTGTACAGATGGAGTGAGGAAAATGCTTTGCCGAAAGCCTCAATGGTCAGGTCGTCCGCTTCGGTGGCGTTATTGGTCATTTTAAGGAGCATCAGATAGATGGGTTCGCGGTACATACGCATCAAATCAGCGTAGGCGCGCTGGTCACCTGCTTCACGAGCACGACATACCAATTGATAATCGCGCTGTGCTTTTTCTGTTGCAAATTTCGTGGTTACCTCCATCTGATGTTTTTCTTACGTAACGTCAAGAAATGCAAAATAGTATTTGCAAAAAGAAAATAAAGTTCAAAAAACGGAGAAAAATATGCTACTTTTTTGATTTTAAATCTTTTAGAAAAAACAGCAGCCGTTGTTATCTGCCATGCGAACTTAATAAGCAACAGGGCTGCCAGCAACTGCCAGGGGAACGTAGTGGTGAGAAGAATCAGAATACCTGTGGTCCAGAAGGCTATCTGGGCGGCGGGATAACAGAACAGCGACAATTTGTCAGCAATGGAATAACAGTGTTGGGTAGCATAGCGATGGAGACGTTCCAGATGCCACAGGGCAAAGGTGGATTTGGGTTCGGCGACAACAGCGGCCTTTTCGTGAAGAACTACAGCGGTATTAGCACGGTTGGCATTCTGGTTGACAAAAAGATCGTCAGCACCATCGGGGATGGTGTAGTGACTGATGAAACCGCCACGGCTGAAGAAGAAATCGCGCCGATAGGAAAGATTGCGGCCGGTGGCCGTATAGGGGTGACCAGCAATCGCTCTGCCGAGGGAGGAAGCGTTGAACATCAGGTTTTCGTATTGCTGGAAAGCATTAAGAAGTGTTTTCTCCTCTTTCAACAGGCTGTAACCGATAACGAGAGAGGCACCGTGCAGATGTCCGCACATCATTTGGCGAATCCATCCAAAGTCGCTGGGGATGCAATCGGGCTCGGTGAGGAGGACGACATCCTTGGTAGCGGACTTGATGCCAATTGAAAGAGGATATTTCTTACCACGGAACATATTGACGTCCTCGGGGAATGAGACCGGCTTGAGAATGGGATAATTCTCAGAACAAAGGCGCAAAACAAAGGGCGTGTCGTCTTGGGAGGTATAATCCACCACCACAACTTCGTAGTCAGGGTAATCCTGTTCCAACAGATACGGAAGACTTTCCTTAAGATATTCAGCTTCGTTATGAGCAACGATGACCACTGAGACCGAGGGCCATTGGGAGGGCTGCACCTCTTCGACAGAAGGAAGTTTTTTGTTTTTGTAGCGAGCCACACGGAGGTAGCGAAGACCGTAATAAAGACACAAATATATAAAAGCCAACAGAAGAACTGCAAGCAAAAATAGTGTATAATAACTGTTTAAAACGCCCGTAAAATCCATTTTTATCTAATTTTCGAAATACAAAGGTAGTGATATTTTAGAAATAATTAGTACCTTTGCAGGCAAAATTAAAAACAATTTATTAACATAACTTGCAGAGCAGTACTTTCGAAGATGCATTTTGAATTAGAGAAAACCGACCAAATGAGTTGCGCACGAGCAGGTGTGTTGCATACGGACCATGGAGCCATACCCACCCCCATCTTTATGCCCGTAGGCACCGTGGGGAGCGTGAAGGCTGTCCATCAACGAGAGTTGCGGGAGGATATTGATGCAAAAATCATCTTAGGCAACACCTACCACCTCTATTTGCGTCCTGGAATGGAGACGATACACGCTGCCGGAGGATTACACAAGTTCATGGGTTGGGAACGGCCAATTCTTACAGATAGCGGCGGATTCCAGGTTTTCTCGCTTGCCGACAACCGCAAAATCACGGAAGAAGGCTGCACCTTCAAATCGCATATTGATGGCTCGCGCCATACGTTCACGCCAGAAGGAGTGATTGACATTCAACGGAACATCGGCAGTGATATCATGATGGCGTTTGATGAGTGTCCTCCGGGAGAATCGCCTTATCCCTATGCCAAGAAGTCGATGGAGCTGACCCATCGGTGGATGGATCGTTGCTGTGCCCGTTTCCACGAAACGGAGCCCTTATATGGTTGCGAGCAGGCGCTGTTTCCCATTGTGCAGGGCTGCAAGTATCCCGATTTGCGTCGTCGCAGCGCCGAACATGCCGCTTCGAAGGAGATGGTCGGTTATGCCATCGGCGGTTTGGCTGTTGGGGAACCTACCGAGGTGATGTATCAGATGATAGAGATTGTCAACGGTATCCTACCCAAGGACAGGCCTCGCTACCTGATGGGCGTCGGGACGCCGGCCAACCTGCTGGAAGCCATTGAGCGCGGTGTAGACATGTTTGACTGTGTGATGCCGACCCGCAACGGCCGCAACGGCATGCTGTTCACCTGGAACGGAACAGTCAACATCAAGAACAAGAAATGGGAGCATTGTTTTGAACCCATCGATCCCGAGTCGCCGGCCGAAGCCGACAGGGTGTACACTTTTGCCTATCTGCACCACCTGATTAAATCGGAAGAACTGCTGGGTCTGCAGATTGCCTCCATTCACAACCTGACATTCTATCTTTCCCTAGTACGTGCCGCTCGCGAACATATCGTTGCCGGCGATTTCTCCAGCTGGAAAGCCGCCGTGCTGCCACGACTGATGGTGCGGGTATAGGAAGAAATCACATGAATAATATGACAAACGAAGAAGCCAATAAAAATCACGGCGGGTGGCCTCGTGAGGAGCACCGACGATTTGAGGAGTTGTGGGAAGGAAAGGACGATCCGGAACAACGTATCATCCGATTGCGCGACGGTGGAGAGGCCTCCCCTGCCCGACGGCGAAACCGTTTGTTTTATGTCTCTTTCATCATCTCTGCCGTGATGCTTATCGTGGCGATATGGATACTGGCGAAAACCTATTTCAAGGTTTGAAGTTTTACGTCAAACGTTTTGAAATGCCAAGTGTTAATAGGGCATTCTTATGATCATACTTGATTCGTGGGGGTAGCAAGGAAGTGCAGTAGCATCAAGATAAAAATCACAATAGCCAGCAACACCATCAAATAGCCTTTGTTTGTGAGTGCCTTCCAACGAGAAGCTTTCCTGTCGTCTTTGCCTCGGGCAAGTACCACACAGTGCACACCCTGACAGTCGAATTCCTCGTCAATGTATACGGGATGAGGAAGCGAATCGATGGAACGTTCCAATTCGGATTGGAATTGCTGCGATTGCGCTCCCTGAATTTCCGGATGGCAAGTGATGAGGGCGTAGTAACGACGCTTGATTTTCCGTCCCACTTTGCGACGAGTGAAGACACGATAGGTGTCGGCAAGCGGATGCTTGCCGACACATGACTCTATATGATAGCGGCGTTGACCGCCAGTGAGGCATTCGTCCATTTTCGAATTCTATTCGTTGATTAATTCGACAGCAACAGCGATGGCTTTGTCGATACCGTCGGGATTCTTGCCTCCTGCAGTGGCATAAGCGGGCTGTCCGCCGCCGCCACCTTGGATTTCTTTACCGGCGGTACGGATGATGGTGCCGGCATTCTTGCCTGCATCGACGCGGTTCTGACCCAAGCAGATAAGCAGAGAAGGCTTGCCGTTGACAACGCTGCCCAGAACCAAAGCCATTTCAGGATGGTCGATACGGAGCTGCATAACGGCGTCTTTGAGTTGCATGATATCGCCGTCCATTTTCTTTGCCAGCAGGGGTTGCTGTTTCAATTCGTCAGCCAAAGAGCGGCAGAGCGAAGCGACTTTCTCTTTCTGGAAAGCGTTGATTTCGTTACGAAGGGCGGCATTGTCGTCCTGCAGTCTCTGGATGGCGGCGGCGAGGTCTTTGGGATTCTTCAGCAGTTGTTTGGCGGCTTCGAGCTGGTCCTGCATGTCGTTGACATACATTTCGGCAGCAGCGCCAGTAACAGCTTCGATGCGTCGCATGCCGGCAGCCACAGCGCCTTCGCTGACAATGCGGAAGGAGCCGATATGGCCGGTATTGGCGATATGGGTACCACCACAGAATTCTACACTGTCGCCGAATTTCACCACGCGGACGAATTCACCGTATTTCTCACCAAACAGGGCCATTGCTCCCAGCTTCTGGGCTTCGGCAATGGGCATAGCGCGGTGCTCTTCAAGGGCGATGGCGTGACGGATGTCGATGTTGACCTGCTTCTCTACTTCACGGATTTCCTCTTGTGTCAGTTTGGCGAAATGGGAGAAGTCGAAACGGAGACGCTGGTCGTCGACATAGGAGCCTTTCTGTTCGACATGTGAGCCGAGCACATTGCGGAGCGCCTTGTGCATCAAGTGGGTGGCCGAGTGGTTGCACTGGATGGCGAAACGGCGGCATTTGTCGACTTCAGCCTTGAAAGTGGCGTTAACGTCGGAAGGCAATTTGTTGACGATATGGACGATAAGGTTGTTGACCTTCTTGGTGTCGACGATAGGAAGCACTTCGTCGCCGCAACCAAGCGTGCCGATGTCGCCCACTTGTCCGCCGCTTTCGCCGTAGAAAGGCGTGCGGTCGAAGACGAGCTGGTAGAATTCACGGTCTTTAGAACGCACATGACGGTAGCGTACAATGTGAACTTCCGAAACAAACTCGTCGTAACCGATAAACTGCTCTTCCACGCCGGGTTGCAGTTCAATCCAGTCGTCGTTTTCAACGGCAGCAGCAGCACGGGAACGGTTTTTCTGTTCGTCGAGCCCTTTGGCGAAACCTTCCATGTCGACGGTCCAGCCTTTTTCTGCAGCCATCAGTTGGGTGAGGTCGATGGGAAAGCCATAGGTGTCGAAGAGTTCGAAAGCGAAAGCCCCATCGATAACTTTCTCCACTTTGGCGTGTTGTTCGCAAGCTTCGCAGGAAGTCTCACAAGCCATCGCTTTTGCAATATAGTTCTCAAACTTCAAAATTCCGTTGGAAAGTGTTTTGAGGAATGACTGTTCCTCTTCCAGGATGATGCGGCCGATAAGTTCCTGCTGTTTTTTCAGTTCGGGGAACTGACCGCCCATCTGTGCAACGAGTGTAGGCACAAGAGCGTGAAGGAAGGGCTCCTTGAATCCGAGGAAAGTGTATCCGTAGCGTACTGCACGACGGAGGATACGGCGGATGACATAGCCAGCTTTGGCATTGGAGGGCAGCTGACCGTCGGCAATGGAGAAACTGACGGCACGCAGGTGGTCGGCGCAGACACGCATAGCGATGTCGGCCTCTTCGTTCTTACCATATTCCATGGATGCTTTCGCTGCCAGTTCCTGGATGAGCGGCTGGAAAACATCGGTGTCGTAGTTGGATTTCTTGTGCTGCATCACCATGCAGAGACGTTCGAAACCCATGCCGGTATCGATATGCTTAGCCTTGAGCGGTTCAAGGGTGCCATCGGCGAGACGGTTGAACTGCATGAAGACGAGATTCCAGATTTCGATAACCAGCGGGTTGTCCTTGTTGACCAGCTGGGCACCAGGGATTTTTGCTTTCTCAGACTCGTCGCGAAGGTCGATATGAATTTCGCTGCAGGGACCGCAGGGACCTTGGTCGCCCATCTCCCAGAAGTTGTCTTTCTTGGAGCCCTTAAGGATGCGGTCTTCAGCAATGTGTTCTTTCCAGAAATCGTAGGCTTCGCGGTCCATCTCCAGACCCTCCTTTTCATCACCGCCAAAGACGGTGACATAGAGGTTGTCCTTATCGATATTCATTACCTTGGTGAGAAACTCCCAGCCGTAGGCAATGGCTTCACGTTTGAAATAGTCGCCAAAACTCCAGTTGCCCAACATCTCGAACATGGTGTGGTGGTAAGTATCGTGTCCCACCTCTTCCAAGTCGTTGTGTTTACCACTGACACGCAAGCATTTCTGCGAATCGCAGACACGGGGATAAGGTGCCGGACTGTTGCCCAGAAAGATATCCTTGAACTGGTTCATGCCGGCATTGGTGAACATGAGTGTGGGGTCGTTTTTCACCACCATAGGGGCGGAAGGAACTACATGATGGTTCTTGCTCTCGAAGAATTGCAGGAACTTGGTTCTTATTTCGTTGGAAGTCATGGAATATTTGTGTTTAAAAGGTTTTAAAGGTTTGAAAGGTTTAAAAGGTTTGAAAAGATCACTTATATTTTTTGCGTGACTGGAGTCACAGGTTACATTTTTTAAAATTCGTCGCGTTCGACAAGGAGTATGGCGTTCTGGGGGACGATAAAGTATTTTTCACCATTGTATTTGATTTCGACAGCACTCTTCTGCATAAAGAGTGCCAAATCGCCCGGCTGGACTTGCAGCGGGAGGTATTTGGGCTCACGCTCTTTGGGATTCCACGATTCGTCGCTTTCCATATTGGGCAGCGCGTATCCGGGACCGCATTTAAGGATATAGCCAGACTGTATTTCTTCCTTTTCTTGGTAACCGGCAGGGAGGTAAAGCCCGCTTTTGGTACGTTGGGCTGCAGTACCTTGCTGGATGAGAACACGGTCACCGATGACGATGAGTTTGTCGAGAGGATTACGTTTTTCCATTTGAGAGATTACAAGGTTTATCGTTTGATGGTTTGAAAGCGTTTGTTTCGGGTGTCTGTTTTGTAGCAATCAAAAAGAGAGGGACGAGATAAGCGTGAGGTAGTTGAGGTAATGATCCAAGCCGCAACGGTCACAGGTGTCGTCGGGGTCGTGATAGCCACCGTAACGTTGTCCCATGGTCAGGATAAAGATGGCGGGGACTTTCTTGGTGAAATAGTAATGGTCGCTGTTGGGGCGGTTTTGACGACGACGAATCTCGGGTGCGATACCGAGGGCGTTATTAAGCACTTCCAGACGTTCCACATAAGGCTTCGTTTCGGGTGCTTCAGCATTGAAAATCATCAAACCCTCATCACCGCCACAGAACATATCGATATTAATCAGCAGTCGAACTTTGTCATAATCGAACAACGGATGTTCAAATGCATATTTCGATCCACACAGGCCGGCCTCTTCCCCACTGAAGAAACAGAAGACATGCGTGTAATGGGGATGCTCTGAAACCGACATACGTGCCAAATCAAGCACTGCGGCCACTCCGCTGGCGTTGTCATGTGCGCCATAAAAAGTAACGCTGTCGCCCATAGTCCCCAGATGGTCATAGTGGGCGGTATAGACAACCATCGTGTCCACTTCTCCCGGTACTATTCCGCAAACATTCTGGGTCGGATAATTGCGATGGAATTGGGTGAAGATATTGCAGTTCAGCTTTTTAACCTTCTTAGGCATAGCAGATGCGAGCACTTCGATATAGGAATAGTCATGTTCGATATTGGTGTAGGCTGGACTGTAGGTGTTGAGTTCGCTGACGCCGACGATTATACCACAGGAATTGAACGGGTTGCGCTGTTGAAGGCTGTGAATCTTCGACTGGATGATTTTTTGCTGTTTTTCATCGCCTTGAGGCAGCACGGACGCATCGATATAGACAAACACATCGCGCAGTAGATCGTTGTGTTTTTTAAGGAATTTCTTGAGTTTCGTCGCATCGACAAGTGTCTCCAAAGGAAGTGTAAGCACCTTATAGTCGCCCCAGGCCGACTTACTGAAAGCGGGCACACGGTATTGGGTATAGGCTTTCAACCGTTTGCCGTTCACCTCCACAGACAAGGGACCTTCCATCGAAGAGACGCTGAAAGTGTAGGACTGATAATAGTCATCGCCCAGTGGCTGCACTCTCAGACGTTTCAATTCGGCACGTATAAATTCGGCAGCAATGCTGTCACCACGATAGGAATAACCCCGTCCGTGGAACTGCTCAGAGGTCAACTGACGCAGCATGTAGCGCATATAGTTGGTGTCCTGAGCCGATACAGCCACCCAAACCGATAGAAGAAGGACCAAACAAAATGTTTTTCTTAATGACATGATACATACGATTTAGAATCCGGGGAATTGAACAAACAGCGTTGGCAGAATCAGAAGAAAACCTACAATTATAAGGAATACGATAAATTTCCAAACCCATTTAAGCCATGTGGCGTAGGGAATCTTGGCAATCCCGAGACAGCCGATAAGCACACCCGACGTAGGAGTCAGCATATTGGTGAAACCGTCACCGAACTGGAAAGCCAACACGACAGCTTGACGGGAGATGCCGGTCAGATCGGCAAATTGCGTCATGATAGGCATAGTGAGTGCCGCTTTAGCAGAACCCGAGGGCATAATAATGTTGAGCAACGTCTGGAAGGCGTACATCGCTCCCATCGAGGTGACCTCCCCCACCCGCGCCAACGAACGCGTCAGACCATAGAGGATGGTGTCGATCACCTTGCCGTCACGCAGGATAAAGATAATACCGCTGGCAAGTCCCACCACAAGGGCGGCCGAGAGGATGTCCTTACAGCCGGCGAGGAACAACTTCGCCAAATCGTCCGCTTTCTGGTTGTCGGCAATTCCCGACAGGAGTCCCATAGCGAGGAAGAGTGCCGATATCTCCATCACATACCATTCATAGCCCAACACACCCGTCACAAGATAAAGAATGGTGAAAACCAGGAGGTCGAGAATAAAGAAATGGACAGACTTGCGCAAAGCAAAAAAGCCTGTCAGTACGAAGAGTGCTGCAAAAACAGGCATCAGACAGACAGCCGAGCTGCCATGTCCGATGGCGATCACCGTAGTGGGAAAACGAAAAGCGCACCACACAAGCACGACGGCAATCAGGAAATAGACAATCCACGCCACCTTCGGTGTATGGTAGCTGACGCTTTCCGGCGTTTGTTGCTGCGCACGCTCACGCCAGTAGTTGTCGAGTTTGTAGACAGGAGACTTCTCCGGGTGTTTCTTTACCCGATTGGCATAGAGAAGGACAAAGGCGATACCGATGACCGTCAGAAGAATCCAGCAGAAGAAACGGTATTCCAATCCGGAGAAGATCGGCAAAGCAGCAATTCCCTGTGCGATACCGATGGTGAAAGGATTCAGCATGGCGCCGGCAAAACCCACATGGGCCGCCATATAACACATACAGACGCCGACGATGGAGTCGTATCCCATCGAGATGGCCAGCGGAACGAAGATGACGACAAAGGCGATGGTCTCCTCGCTCATGCCGAAGACAGCACCGAAGAGGCTGAAGAGAATCATGATGAGCGTGATGATGATATTCTCCACCCCCAGGCGTTTGAAGAACTTATGACGGTTCAGCCGCTGCACCCTGCGAAGGAAAGCCATCACACCGATATCGATGGCATGTGAATTGTTGAGAATCCAGAAAGCGCCGCCGACCATAAGGATGAAGATAATGATGTCGGCTTTGTCGCAGAAACCGGAGAAGAGAGAAGAGAACACCTGCCAAGTCTGGGGCGAGCGATCGACAAAACGGAACGAATCGCCCTTGACCACTTCGCGTGACGAGGTCGTCCCGTCGGCATTGGTCACGGTGACTGTTTCTCTAACGAATTCGCCGCCCGGGATAATCCATGTCAGCAGGGCGGCGAAGAGTATGAGAAAAAATACGATGGTGAATGTATGCGGTATTTTTCTCATGAGTGGGTGTTATCCTAACTGTTCCAGGCAAGCGGTAACATTCTTTTCGATGCGGCCTTCCACATCGGTGCAGTCGTCGGCCTTGACAAACTTCTCGCCAGTGATGTGTTCGTAGAGCTCGATGTAGCGGTCGGTGATGGAATTGACAATCTCAGGAGTCATCTCCGGCACCTTCTGGCCCTCTTTACCCTGAAAACCGTTCTCCATGAGCCACTCACGCACAAACTCTTTGGAGAGCTGACGCTGGCGTTCCCCTTTGGCCTGACGCTCCTCGTAGCCATCGGCATAGAAGTATCGGGACGAATCGGGCGTATGGATTTCGTCGATCAGATAGATTTTGCCGTCACGTTTACCAAACTCGTATTTGGTGTCGACAAGAATGAGTCCTTTTGCGGCTGCCATCTCAGTACCCCGTTGGAACAGCTGCAGGGAGTATTTCTCCAGCAGGTCGTAGTCCTCTTGGGACACCAGTCCGGTGCGGATAATCTCCTCGCGCGAGATATTCTCATCGTGTCCTTCGTCGGCTTTGGTGGTCGGCGTGACAATAGGCTGCGGGAATTTCTGGTTTTCTATCATCCCTTCGGGCAGCTGGATGCCGCACAGCGTACGGTTGCCTGCCTTGTATTCGCGCCAAGCAGAACCGGCCAGGTAGCCACGCACAATCATCTCCACACGGAAACCCTCACATTTCAGTCCCACTGTGACCATAGGATCCGGCGTAGCGAGTTTCCAGTTGGGGACGATATCGGCAGTGGCGTCGAGGAATTTAGAGGCAATCTGGTTGAGGACCTGTCCCTTAAAAGGTATTCCTTTGGGCAGCACCACGTCGAATGCCGAGATACGGTCGCTGACCACCATAGCCATATACTTGTCGTCGATGTTGTATACGTCACGGACTTTGCCTACGTAAAGACTTTTCTGTTTGGGGAAATGATAATTGGTTTTGACTATTGCTTGCATGATTATATTTAGGTAAAAGGTTCAATAAAAAATTGTTCGTTTTCAATCCTCGGTCTCCAACTCTTCGTTGGCGAAGAATGTGAAATTCACTTTACCGTAGGCACGATGCTGCCAGAAGTGGGGATGGTCTTCAAAGGAGAACTCTTTGGGATGTTCCAGGATGAAGATACCGTTGGGATTGAGGATTTGGTGCTGGAATATCAAGTCCGGCAGATTGGGTAAGTCGCGAAGGGCGTAGGGAGGATCGGCAAAAACGATGTCGAAAGTTTTGTATGCCCGTTTGAGGAGGTCGAAGACATCGGCCCGAACGACATGCATGTTGTCAATCTTCAACTGCGCGACAACCGATTTGATATAATCGGTACAGGCGTTGTTGATATCGACACTTGTCACCTCTTTGGCTCCCCGCGACACGAACTCGACACTCACCGCTCCGGTGCCCGCAAAAAGATCCAACACGCTGCAGTCTTCATAATCCACGTAATTGTTAAGGATATTGAACAGACTCTCACGTGCCATATCCGTAGTGGGACGCACGGGAAGATTGGCCGGGGGATTCAGTCGCCGGCCACGCAGTGAGCCAGTGATAATCCGCATAGACTAAGAGAGCATTAAAGCATAACGATAAAGCGGCAAGTGCTGCATCTCGGGATGGAGAAGCGTCAACGGCCGTCCGGTGTAAAGCGCCACATTGGGGAAGAACTGGCGTGCACGGGCGAACTGCTCCCTGTCAATATCGCCGCATAGAGCTGTCGTCATCAGCGCGTCCTCCAGATGGAACTGCTTGGTGAGGTTGACCGCATGGAACAGCGTCTCGTCGAAATTGACACAATCGAAAGTGTTGGACAATTGCAGCTTCTTGTTGCACAACACGGCGAAGTCGGTCTCCCCTTCGCGCTGGTTGACCAGCAGGACGGAGCGCAAATCGCTGCTTTCCAAGAGCGTCTTGCTCACCATCTTCTCATGCTGGCAGCGCACTTTCAATCCCGGAAGGACTATTTTGAAAGCCGAAACCAGCGGGCTGGGAGCGCTGAAGACCATATACGCCTTGATGTCGTCATTAAAATCGCTGTAAACAGCATGGCCATTGGCCAGTTTGCTCAAAGCGTCCAGATAGGAGCGCTGCTTGGTGTCATCATAAAGATGTTCCGGCACCCACACAAAATGACGGCTATTGACCACCAGTTCCGTTTCCTTCAATCCATAGGTGGCGATGTCAGCCTCAGCGAAAACGCTTTTGACTACAGGCATCAGTTCCGACATGGCGACATTCAGGTCACAACTCACATCGCCAAAGGCAAGGAGTCCGTCGCCAAGGGTAGTTAACGAAAAAGAAAATCCATTTGACGAAAGGCAAATGGATAATCTTTTTTCGTATGAAACAACGACTTTGTCTGACTTTATCAGAGAGTTGATTTTATACGACATAAGAATTGTATTATTCAAAGTTACTTTCAGTGGTAGCGGAGGAGATGTCACCCACTTTCCAGCCACAGAAGCGGCCCATGTCTTTCAGTGTAGCTTTCTTGTTGGTAAGCCACTGGGCATCGCTGCCGGTGAAAAGCTCCACAAACTTATGGAAGCCGGTGGAATTGGCCTCAGAGATGTAGTCGGCATAGAGGTCGTCAAGAGTGACATAAGCCTCGAAGGTGGGCAGTTTGCCACCGTCGCCCGAAACCGATGCTGCGACAGAATCGGCATGGATGACAAATTTCTTCTGTTTGTTGGTGTAAGGAACGTAGATCAGATCTGCCAGCTGTTCGTCGCTGAGCGTGAGCTTCTTGTCTTCACGCAGCTTGTCCAGCGGAACGACCTTGGCTTCTTCCTGAATAAGCCAACCCTTGCGGATAGCTTCAGCCTCAGGCATATCGCCCACCGAGTCGGGAGCATTGGGGGCTGCAACTCTTCTGATGATACGCTGTTCTTTCTGATGGAGACCGGCGAGCAAAGTGTCGAAATCGCCGCAATAGGTTCCGTAGGTTGCCTTGTAAGCTTCTTCCAGGGTACGGATCACTTTCAGTTTCTCTCCGCAAGCATCGCGACGTACAAAGTACTCAGATTCACGCTGCTGTGGACGGTTGACACAGAGGAAAATCATCACGGCGAGGAACACAATCAACACGCCGAGAAAACTCTTGAGGATAATAGACCAGGTTTTGCTCATTTTTATAATATTTTATTTGTTTTTAATCATTAATTTGAATTTGCAAATATACGAATATTTATTTGTTTTTTTGTCAAAGAAATGTTTTTTTTAAACCCTTTAATTATATTTTATTAACAATCAAATGGTTTAAAGTCGCGAAACCCGTTGGAATTTGCATCGAAAAGAGGATTTGGAGAGCAAACACATGTGGCTGAAAAAGGAAAAATCCATCAGAAACAAATGTCTGCATGCCAGAATCGCCGACGGCAGACGGCTACAATTTGCTATACTCCAAATGATGCAATACAACTTCACAGTCGTAGTTTCGATGGAGGTATTGTGCCACTTGCTCTGCACAGTAGACCGATCGGTGGCGCCCTCCGGTGCATCCGAAATTGACCATCAGGCGGGTGTAGCCTTTCTCTATATACCGTTCGACCGAGAAGCCGACCACCTTACGAACCATCTCCAGAAAATCCTCTGTTTCGGGATGCTGTTCAAAGAACTCTATCACTTCGGCGTCACGTCCACAAAGGCTTTTGTATTCATCAAAAAGTCCCGGATTGGGCAATGCGCGGCAGTCGAATACAAAACCTCCTCCGTTCCCGGTCTTGTCGAAGGGTATTCCTTTCCGATAGGAGAAACTGAAGACGCTGACCCGCAGCCGTTCTTTGGTGGCGCTATACTCGGGCATCTGGCAGATAGCCTGCCAGGTAGACTGCAGATGAGGTATTTCGACAGGCAGCTCGACGGTTTCCAGTATGTGTCGGAGGTTCTCCACGGCGAACGGGATGCTTTTCACGAAGTATTCTTTCTTCTCAATAACTCCCCTGTAGCCGTAGGCGCCCATGGCCTGCATCATCCGGGCAAGGACATAGGCATAGTATTTCTTCTTGAAAGCCTCACGGTCCATCTCCCCGTAACGTGCGATTCTCCGGTCCAGATAATATTCGAGCAGCTCTTTCCTCATCTCCTCCGGCACATTCGATTTGGAGCTGTAGAGCAACGAGGCCAGATCGTAATGAGGTGCCCCCTGACGGGCGCCCTGGAAATCGATGAAATACAGCTTCCCGTCTTGTACCATGATATTGCGCGACTGGAAGTCGCGATACATGAAGAAAGTGCAATCGTCGTCCAGCAGATAATCGATAAACCGTTGGAAATCCTTCTCCAGCAAATCCTCATCAAACGGAATGTGGAAAAGACGAAGGAAGTAGTACTTGAAGTAATTCATATCCCACTGCAGCGACTGTCGGTCGAACGCAGCCCGGGGGTAGGCATGGGAAAAATCGATATCCCTGCAGGTCGATTGGATGACAACCAACTGGTCAATAGCTTGACGATAGAGATCGCGCATCGCCTCGTTGACATCCATGCCGTTGCTCTCCCTGGAATTGAGGAAAGTATAGATGGTCACATTGCCTAAATCCTGCTGCAGATAAGTCTGTCTGTCGTCGCTTATCGCATAGACTTCGGGGACATTCACCCCCCTTTGCCGCATCTGGTCGGCAAAGTAAAAGAATGATTCGTTTTCGCGCACATTGCGATTGACGGCGGCGATACAGCTCTTTGTTTCACCTTCCAAACGGAAATACAAACGGTTGGAACCGTTGGCGGTCAGTTGGATTTTCCTGAGGCAAGGTTCACCTGCCCATTGTTCAAATAGTTGTTCCAAAGGTTAATCGTTTTGAAAAATAGACAAACGGGGTCGGCCTACAGCAACAGACCCCTCATTTCGCACCTCTTACGAGCCGGACAAGGGCAACCACAAAACCTATAATCGCCAGCAAGACAGTGAACAGCGGAAAGCTCCCCTGTCGATGGCGGTCAATGGCAACGCCACCCCACACTGCAGCACCGATGATGACAGCCATCTCAATGCCTAATGTGGAGTAGCGTATCCAGTTGTTCTCGTCAGGCCTCAATGTAAAGGGACTGCGTATTATTTCTTTGCCTCTGCCTCAGCTGCAGCGGCTGCTGCCTGCTCGTTGGCACGCATCTCGTTTTCCTTGCGGACCTCGTCGAGCATACGGCAGGTGCCCGAGAATGTGGCGCCGGGCTCGATGCTCAAACGGTTGATCAGAATGTCGCCCTTGACAACAGCAGTGCTGTTGAGCGAGAGCAGCTCCTTGACCGAGGTGTTTCCGTCGACATGTCCAATGATATTGGCATTCTGGCAAACGATGTTGCCTTTGATGAAGCCCGACTCGCCGACGACGAGCTTGCCGTTAAGAGTAATGTTTCCTTCCAAGCGACCGTCGAGACGGAAATCGCCTACAGCGGTGATATCGCCTTTAATTGTTGTGCCTTTGGCAATAGTGTTGATTGAACTTTCCATTTCTGCAAATTTTGCCATGAAAACTATTTATTAATTGATTAATTGTTTTTTATCTTTCGAAAAGCATCATTTCTTGTAGTAGTGGTTATAGAATTTCAGGTAGGCCTCTATGTTCTTCTGGTTATAGAAGGTATTGTAGTTTCGGGTGGAGATGGTGAAGATGATATAGTCACGCGGATCATACCGACCCAAAGGACCCCCCTCAAGGAGGATATGCGTGCGGTAGTTCTCCGCCTCTTCGGCATCCTTGAACCGATGGATGGTCAGCATCTGTATCGTGTCGGTGAAGAGCAAAGGACTGCAGCGCAGCCCGCTGTTCGAGTAGTTCTGCATATTGAAGTCACCCACAGCGTATTGGAGCTGCGTGGCGACTATCTTTTTGTCGTTGATCAGGATAGCCACATAGTGCGACTCGTGTTCCCTGTAGCGGTACATGAGACTCTCCGGGGGCAACGTCTCTTCCGATTCACTGCCCGTAGTGCCGGAATTGTTGTCTGTTTTTGAACTGGCCACATCCTTCGTGTTCTCTCCGTACCGGTGTTTTCCCCGTTCCTCGTCGTCCGCCGATATCTGTTCCTGTGACGAGGTGAAATAGCCGGTGCGCAGATAAGCCAGCTGTTCCTTGGCGAGCGTCACCAGCTGCATCGTGTCGGGATAATCCGCGATGATCGTCTCAAAGACCATGGTGGCAGTGGCCGTATCGCCTGTATGGGCACACGACAGACCCTTCCAGTAGCGGAATTTACCCATGAGCGGCTGCTCGTTGTAGCGCTCCAACGCCTGATCCACATGCTTGATGACATCATAGTGTTTCTTGCGTCGGTAGAGGCTGTAGACCGTGGCATATTCGTTCTGCGCCGCCTCGCTGCGCTTGATGATCTCCAGATAATAGTCCTCGTCGCGAATCATGTTGGCGTAGTCGCAGTCCGGAAATCCCATCAGCACCATATCCTTGTAGTAGTTGGCATTGGGCGTATTGCCCTGCTTGGAGTAGATGCGCCACAGCTGATAGAAAGCCTGCACCACCCCGTCGGCATCGGGATAGTCTTTCGTCAGGCGCAGATAGCATTCCAGGGCGCGGTCGGTGTTTTCTATGCCGTCATAATAGATATAGCCCGCATTGAGAAGACATTTGGCTATCTCCATGTGCATGGTGTCGCGCTGACCCTGTGTCTTGGGCAGATCCTTCAGGTAGTATGCCTCGCAATGGGGGTCGTCGGGATTGTTGCGCGGATTGGTTTTCACTTGGGAGACGGAGTCGCTCTCATCGGATTCGTCGTCCACCGAATCGTCCATCTCCGAACCCGGCAGCATCGACCCCATGGCGAAAGAGTTGCGTTTGGAAATGAACCAGTAGTCGTCCAGCAACCGCACTCCCCACCGCTGGCGGAAAGTCTCCTTGCCTTTGCTTACCGTGTTGTGGTTGTAGAAATACCAATCGCCCTCCAGCGTGTTCTGCTGGGCTTTCGCGTCTTTGTTGAGTTCATCGATCAGCTTCTGCTCCTCCGCCTCTTTCTCTTGCTGAACCAGCGTCTCAATCTTCTTCTTGATCATCTCCGAGCGCTTCGCCGGATCCATATCGGCCATTGCCATCAGGCTGTCGTTGCGATTAATGACACGGGTGTTCTCCACCAAGGCGGTCAGCGTGTTGTAACGCGAACGGATCTCGTCGAAGTTGGGGTAGCCCGGCTTGATGATATGCATGGCGGTGTCATAGTACGACTGGGCGACATCATAGTTCTCGTACAGCTCATACAGCACATCGGCCATACGCAACGCCGATTTGGCTTTCTGTGCCGGATTGCCGCTGGCGGCCTGCACCGACAACTTATAGTTTTCACAGGCTTTCTGCGCATCTTTCACCCCCAGGTACATCTCCGCTTTGGCGTAATAGATCTGGTCCTTGAATTCTTCGTTCTTCTTGTCGTTCAACATCTTGTCGAGGTCGCGCTCCAAATCGGCGACATTGGTGTGCTGCACGTCGGCACACGAAGCCAGATTGATGCGGGCGTTGAACTCCATGATATAATCGGGACGGCATTTCAGCACCTTCTCGAAATACTTCGCCGCCGTAGGCCGTTTCTCCAGTTTCTGATAGATCTGCGCCATGATGAAATACAGACGCGCTTTTGTACGGTGGTCTCTCACTTCGTCGAGTGCCAGACGGATGTACTGAACCGTCTTTTTGTACTTCTCTTGCGGCAGCAGCGCCTCAATCATGGCCAGATAGAGCTTGTCGGTCAACTGCGGCGTGAAATTGTCTTTCCCCTGCTCGTTGACCAGTTGGTCCAACGCGGTCTCCGCGTCGGCATACTGCTTTTCCTGACTCATGCAGCGTGCCAGCAGGATACGCGCCTCGTCGGCTTCGGGACTCCCGTTGTACTGCGACGTGATCAGCCGGCAGGTGTTGGCTGTGGCGGCATAGTCCTGCTTGTAGAAGGTGGCATAGGCGGTGAGCAGGTAACAGTTCTTGACATATTTCACATGCTCCTTCCCCTGCACATAGATGCTGTGTTTCTTGATACCCTTGATGCCCTTCTCTATGGCCTTGTCCATCTGGCCATAGATGCCCATACTCTGCTCCTTGCTGCCCATCTGGTAGACAGGCAGTATCTGGGTGTAGTCGTCACGGAAGGTGCGCTCCAGGTTGCGGACCCCCTGCTTGAAACTCTCGTTGCCATTCCACCATACGTTGTAATGGCAGGTGGTGTTATGATAGGTGATATTGGCCCATTTCGCCTTCTGTGTCGAACAGGCGGCAAACAAGAGGGTTGCCGCCATCACATAGCAGAGGGTTTTATAGGATTTGAAATGTGCCATTTTTTTACTCTTGAATCTATTATAACGCAACAGTTCTTCGTTTATTGTTACGGCAGTTAAAAGTTAAGTGCCAGCGGCTCCTGTCTTCAAGTAACACTTTAAACATTGAACCTAAAATGCATGATATCGCCATCTTGCACCACGTAGTCTTTCCCTTCAACGGCTATCTTGCCCGCCTCCCGGCACTTGGCCTCGCTGCCCAGGGCCACATAGTCCTCATACTTGATCACCTCCGCGCGGATAAAACCGCGTTCAAAATCGCTATGGATGATACCCGCCGTCTGGGGGGCCTTCATCCCTTTGCGGAAAGTCCAAGCCCGGCATTCCTTGGGACCCGCCGTAAGGAAGGTCTGCAGGTTCAGCAAACGGTAGGCCGCCTTGATCAGCCGGTTCACACCCGACTCCTTTAGACCCAGGTCTTCCAGGAATAGCTGTTTCTCTTCATAAGTCTCCAGCTCGGCAATATCGGCCTCGATGCCGGCACCGATCAGCAGCACTTCGGCATTCTCGTCTTTGACCGCCTCTTTCACCTGTTCGGAATACTTGTTGCCGCTGACCACCGAGGCCTCGTCGACATTGCAGACATACAGGATCGGCTTGGCGGTCAGGAGCATCAGGTCTTTGGCTGCCTCCTGCTGCGATTCGTCCAGTTGCACCGTACGCGCACTTTTGCCTGCCAGCAACGCGTCACGGTACAGATCCATCACCTCCACCAGCTTCTTCGCTTTGGGGTCGCCTCCTGTTTTGGCCTTCTTCTCTTCTTTGGCATACCGGTTCTCAATAGTCTCCAAATCTTTGAATTGCAGCTCCAAATCGATCGTCAATTTGTCTCTGACCGGATCGATGCTGCCGTCCACATGCGTGATATTGTCGTCGTCGAAACAGCGCAGAACATGGATGATGGCGTCGGTTGTACGGATATCGCCCAGAAATTTGTTTCCAAGCCCCTCCCCTTTCGAGGCGCCTTTCACCAGACCGGCGATGTCCACTATCTCGACCGTGGCGGGGACCACGCTGGCCGGATGTTCTATTTCAACAAGTTTATTCAACCGCTCGTCGGGAACGGTGATCACGCCCACATTGGGCTCTATGGTACAAAATGGGAAATTAGCCGCCTGCGCTTTGGCGTTACTGAGACAGTTGAACAGGGTTGATTTTCCAACGTTGGGCAACCCAACAATTCCGCATTGCAATGACATGGTTTTTCAGTGTTTGACAGTTTAAGGGTTTCAATGGTTCCCCGCTTGGGGTTTTAGTTATAAAAGATTTGTTTTCAATATCTTCGTTCGTATTGTTCCAGCGACAGCCGTTCCCGTTCCGTGATGGCCGGCTGCTGCCGCACTGGTGCCGGCTTTTCGGCTGCCGGTTTTGGGGGCTCCTTTTTAGGGGTCGCCGTCGGAGGGGCCTTCTTTTGTTTCTTGGGCGTCTCCTTCACCGCCAGACCCTTCTTCTCCTCCACCTTGGGTTGGGGCTGAGTCTTGGGTTTGTCGGGTACCGGAGCCGGTTTTACCTCCTTCTTCGGTTTGACCGGTGGCTGCTGCAGCCTCTTGGGCGAACCGGGATTCTCATAGCGGCGCATCTCCCAGTTTTTGTCTCCTCCGTACTGGGTCGTTCGCAGCGTGATATGGAAACAGGAGCCGCGTTCGTATTTCACATAGCAGAGCCCCTCGTACCGCAGTTCGTAAAGTGCGGTGGCCAGCATCTCCTTGCAGCGGTCCACCACCGTGTCGACCCCGCTCTCGTGACGGTAGCGCTGGGCCGAGATGTCGAAGGTGGTACCGTACATATGGCATGAGGTGTCCGTCGCATTGCGGTTCACCCGCCGGAGTTTCCGCTCGCTCTCCTCGGTCCGCAAGGCGCTGGTCACTATCACTTTATATGTGCTCCCATCCTGGTAGTGCTCTTCCATCAGCTCCTGGAACCGTTCGCCGATATAGTACAGCAGCAGCGTCGCCTCGGGAATCAGATAGGGACGGGCATGATACATGGTGTCGATATGGTACATCGCTGTGCTGTACAGGCGGACCAGCTCCTTGCTCTGCTCCGGATCGCCCAACGTGTGCGGGTTGACACCCAGCCGACGGGCAGTGGCCAGCTGGACGTAATTCGAGTCGTTGAAGATCTCCCTATAGGTGTTGTTCCTGAAATCGGGATGCGGAACGGCCGTGCGTTTCAGCCGGCGACGCATCACCCCCGCCTCATCGGCCGCCCCGCTCTGTGCCGACCAATCGAAAGCGTGCCAACCGGCAGCAGCGCTGTCACCATCGCCGGCCTCCTGCTCCGCCGAGCGGAAGATCCTGGCCGAAAGAAACAACGCCACACCTACCGCCACACCGGCCACTACCGCCAGGCGGATCCATCGTCTGCCGGAGGTATGACTGCTGTCATGTTGATCGGTATGGTGACGGTACATCATACAGTGTCGCTTTTATTTGGATTTGGCTCGTGTGAAATGCTGGCGCACCTGGATGTTGTTGATCGTCGAGGTCAGCGTCAGGCTGTCGCCCGTCATGCGGGCAATCTGGTGCGTGTCGACGGCTTCACCTCCCACATTCTTGATATACAGCTTGTCCTTTTCTGCACTGACAGTCCACACAATATCCTGATCCATCACCTCTTCCTGGAACTGGTGACCCGTTTTCCAGCCCTTGGAGGCGTCGGGTGCTTTCTGATCATTAAAGTCCCACACCTGGTTGAATCCGTGTGATTGCATATTGATACAGTTGTCTCCGTAGCAGAATTCATCCAGCTGCCAGCGGCCTTCCACGCTGTCGCTTCCGCCACAGCCGCTGAAGACAATGGCCAGCACCGACGCTGCCAAAAAAGCTCTCACAGTTTTATTTCTTTGTTTCATATTTGCAAATGTTTGATGATAATTATTTCAACGATTGGGCAAAATCCAGAAGCGTGCCGTACCGGAAATCCACCAGATGGGGAGCCTCAGTGGCAACCTCGGGTTCGTCGCCCACCAGCACGGTGGTCATCCCTGCCCTGCGGCCGAACAGCATATCGCTCTTCGTGTCACCCACCATGACGGCTTCTCTCAGCCTGACCTCGGGGAAGTCCCTGCGTGCCTGAAGGGCCATCCCTATCGAAGGCTTCCGCATGAAGGAATGGGCACTTTTCAAAGCGGGACAATGGTAGATGCGGTCGATGCGACCACCGGCCGACTCCACCTGTTCCGTAAACCAGCGGTGGATGGTCTCCAGATCGCCTTCGCTCATCAGCCCCTTGCCTATCCCCTGCTGGTTGGTCACCATGAAGATATGGTCGAAGCGACGCGACAGTATCGCCATCGCCTCCAGCACGCCGTCAATCAGCCGGAACTCCTCCAGCCGCGTGACATAGCCGTCCATTATCCGCTCGTTCAGCACGCCGTCACGGTCCAGAAAAAGCGTCGTCGCCTGCATAGGTGTACACCGTTGTTTCATAACGCCACTCACTATTCAGCCGTTCCCAGCTCCTTCTCAATCAGATAGGTGTTTCTTGTCGACGAGTTCCTGCAGATAAGCTCTCCGAGGAAACCTGCCAGGAAAAGCATGGCACCCAGAACGACAAACAGCATCGACAGGTAGAACCACACGCTGTTGGTCAATGCGATACGTCCGCAGAGACGCAGAATGCAGACCACCACCAGCGCCACAAAGCCGAGCAGGAAGCACCCCGAACCCACCAGTCCGAAGAAATGCATCGGCTGCTTGCCGAATTTCGACATGAACATGATCGACATCAGATCCAGATAGCCGTTCACAAAACGGTTCAAGCCGAATTTGGTGACGCCGAACTCCCGTTTGCGGTGCTGCACCACCTTCTCGCCGATATTCGAGAAGCCGGCCCATTTGGCGATCACCGGGATGTAGCGGTGCATCTCGCCGTAGACCTCGATGCTTTTCACCACATCGCGGCGGTAAGCCTTCAGGCCGCAGTTGAAGTCGTGCAGCTTGATGCCCGACATCTTCCGAGTCGTCCAGTTGAAGAATTTCGAAGGGATATTCTTGGCCAACTTCGAATCGTAGCGTTTCTTCTTCCATCCGGACACCAGGTCGAAGCCCTCTTCCTTGATCATTTTGTAAAGTTCGGGCACCTCGTCGGGGCTGTCCTGCAGATCGGCATCCATCGTGATGACCACGTCGCCCTGGGCTTGGGCGAAGCCGACATTCAACGCGGCCGACTTGCCGTAGTTGCGACGGAACTTCACCCCCTTGTAGCGGGGATTCCCTTTGTGCAGGTCCTCAATCACCTGCCACGAACGGTCCTTGCTCCCGTCGTCCACCATGATTACCTCATAACTCAATCCGTGTTCGTTCATCACACGGTCAATCCACTCCGCCAGATGGGGCAACGATTCATCTTCGTTGAAAAGCGGTACAACAATGCTTATATCCATAGTTTGATGTTTATTTTCAATTATTTTTTGTATGTCAATTCAAGTTTTGATGTGCTAGTTCAACTCCCCTTTTTACTCCCCTTTTTATAAACCACATTCTTCTCCGTCCGGAACAGCAGTGCCGCCACAAAAGCGGTCATGATACTCATCACGGCCGTCAGGAAGGCACCGATCAGCGCCCACGTCCAGGTCTTGTAAGTCTTCATCACGGCGATCGTATGCGCCTTCTCCTCCGGCGTGCCGTTACCGTGCAACTCCCCATCCACAAACTGTTTCATGCATCGTCCGGGAAACTCCGTGTCAATCACACCACCATACAGCCACAGGAACAGGCCGTACACCGCTGCCGCCACTACGCCCAATCCCAGCCCGTAGAGCATCAGCTCCTTGAAGAAAACCTTCCCTTCCGGCAGCCGCTGTCTGTAACGGTAGGCAAAGAACAGCGTGGCGGCGAGCAACGCCAAATCCGTATATAGCGTATGAGGAACATCGATAGGGTAATAGATCAGCTTCATAAAAAGCACCACAAAGGCCAAAAACAGCCCCGTGAAAAGCCCGTCACGAAGATAAGCGACCCTGTATCGCCCATAGATGTCTGATTGATATCTTCTTATAAATTTCATTGCACAGAATTACGCTTTGCAAAATTACTATTTTTTTTGAAAAGATAAGAAGGTTTTTTACTATTGGTAACGAATTATAAAATATAGCAAACCTTTTTGCCGTCGCTCACTTCCCTTTTCCATTACAAAAAGACAGAAGACAGAAGACAGTTGACGACAAAAAAATGGTTGTGCCGGATTTGCAACCGGGAACGCGGACGGCCCGTCCGCATCAGTCATGCCGGATTTCCAATCCGTTTCAAGTCACTTACCCTTGAAACCGCGTACGACTCTTTGGGGAGAGACATCATCCTTGTTGTGCCGGATTTGCAATCCGGCACAGATTATTATACGGATTTGCAATCCGCGTTCCCTGTTACCAATCCGACATAACCAAAACATAACTAAAAAACCGCCTCGAGGACGGGGCGGTTTGGTTGTCATGGAAGTAATAGTAGTTTTTTTAGCGTGTCCTCCTTTTTATTATGAGGACTTAATGAGTTCTTGGTGAGTTCTTTCCCTTCACAGTTGGAGGAAGGGATTAGAGCTGGAAGTTGCCCATGTAGAGAGAGTCGGACGTTTCGGGGCTGTCGTTGCGCCGCATGGCGAAGTAGACCTCGATAGTGTCGCCGGTCCAGGAGGAGGGCAGCGAGACGGAAGCCTGACGGGTGGAACGGTCGGAAGCTTCGGAGTCGTAGATAGACACCTTTTTGTCCTTGTTGTAGACAAGGAACATGGCCTTGTCGGTTTCGAGGGCGTTGCCGATGCCGGAGTTGTCGGTCCAAGAGAACGAAGTATTGATTATTTCTATTTTCCGGCATTGTTATTTAATCTAATTAAATTGGTGGGAGAGAATTCTGTTTTCCCATCATATTTCCAAACAGCCCATAGAGATCCTCGACAGCTAGAACCTCCTATATAGACAGTATTGTCATTAGAAAATACTGCTGCATCTTGGAACATATCATTTAAAAATACGTATTTTCCATCTACCCAAGCGACAGCACTTCCTGAACACTTAGTACTCTGCTCGTCATGAGCATGACCTCCAACAAACACTCTCCCATCGGAGGTTTGCGTTACCGAGTATGCACTACTCATACTTTCTGCTTTTTCCAAATTTAGTAATTCCCCATTTTTCCATAAAAATGCTTTACCCTCAAGAGCTCCCACAGCGAGAATGTCTCCTTTGGGGGAAACAAAAAGAGCCTTGGCCTCTCCTCCTCTATAACTTAATCTTGTTAATTCACCATTTTTCCAAAGACATGGGTAAGTCATATCTACATAACGGAGCGACTCATTGATTTTCACTTGCGTCTTTTGTTTTTCATTTCCCAACACATAAACATCGCCATCTCGAACAATAATAGAGTTGGCAAAACCTCTTTTGCCTAAACTCTCAACTTTGCCATTTTTCCAGATGGCAACAGAATCATTTTTAGAGCCTGCAAGATAAACATCATTTCCATCAACAAAAACATAATTCGCACTAAAATCACCTAAATGTTGACGTTCCCCATTTTTCCATAAAACTGTTTTTTTAGCAAAAGTAGAAATATAAGCATTCTCGTCGGTTGCAACTATTCGATTGGCTTCTTTTATAGGAAGTATTTGTTTTTCTCCATCTTTCCACAAATAAACTTTCGAAGAATCCTGTTCGGTAATAGTCACATATATATCTTTTTCTGAAACGAATATCGATGTGGCTTTATTAAAATTCCCCATACTACCTATCTTCTGTGCAACACCGTTTTTCCATAGTGTAGGCACATCGGTTTCAGAAGTACCACTGCACATACTTCCTACAGCATAAACGTCATTTCCTGACACATAGATAGCGTTTACATCATTAAATATTTCGTCATCAGACACAGTAGAAACTTTATCTTTGTTTTCACTATTTAAATTGAAACAAGATAAGAATACTAAACAAAAAAATGCGAAAAAAGAAACTTGGTTATTTTTTTTAAAAATAGAAATTGTTTTCATAATAAACCAGTGGGTTCTATTAATTCACTTTTATCGGCCAATGTTGGCAGAACCCATAAACCCACTTGCCCGATTTGTCACTTTGACGACGCAAAGATACAACTTTTTCTTAAATCTTGGAAATAATTTTACATTTCCATTCGAATGACCACTCGTTGTATGGGCGGCGACCAAGTCCTTCAACACTGTACAGTCGAAAAATTTCCACACATTCCGCCACATTATGATCATTGACACCTAACTCCCAGATTCTTGAGACATACTGTACCCTGACTGAGTCATTTGTATGGCCTTCAATCGATCTTCCAATATGTGCCTTTTTCTCATAATAATACCCCGAAAGTTTTTTGTCCAACTTTCGGGGTTCATTACAAAGGCCAGCTATCTCTTTTTTTTCCTTATATATCAAACACACTTATCTCCGTTATGCCGGATTTGTAATCCGACATCATTTATTATCAGGATTTCCAATCCGCCACACAAACCGCCGCTGTCCCACCTGTCCGTTATGTCAGATTTGTAACTTATGTATAGTTCCCTGAATTCTATGAATTACTGCTTCAGAAGCTGTTCGCGGCGGACCTGGATGGCCTGAGCCTCTTTCAGCATATCAAACCGGGTATACGTGATCTCAAGAGCGCTCAGTGCGTTGTATAGGTTCGCACGCAGGTAGGCTTTCTCGTTGGCGTCGGTCAGACCGTCGATGTAAGCCACAGCCTTCTCCAAATAGGGTATCGACTGGCGGAACAGTTCTTGGGCCTCCTTGTTCAGTTTTTCATACTGACCAGTCTTCGAATCGTCAAAAGGATCGATGGCATTGGCGGCATTGATCTTGTCGGCAGCGCGGTTGTAGTACATACTACCGAGGCTGAAATTGGCTTCAAACTGGTTGGGCTTCAGCCTCAGGCTCTCGTTGTACTTGGCAATGGCGCCGTCATAATCGCCACTCCGTTCTAAAACGCCGGCCGCAAGAACCAACACCTTGGGATACAACACGACGGAATCCTTGGTCATCCTAAGAGCCGTGTTGATCTGCTCCTTGCTCTTCTCCACATTGTTGAACAGCAGGTAGCCCTCGGCCAACATTAGGTAGGCGTAGTAGTCGGTCTTACAGTTGCTTACATAGGTTTTGGCAACCTTCATAGCATTGGCTCTGTCGTTTTTCTCCTTGTGGATCCTGAAAAGAGTCGAATACACATAGTTGTTATCAGTCTTACCCATCACCATCTGGTTGAAGTGCTTGAGGGTGTTTACCGTATCCCGTGTGGCCAACGAGCACACGCCGGCGATGAGCATGGCATCCTGCGCATAATTGCTATTACCCGATTTGTTGAATCCCACAATCGATTTCTCGGCAAACTCAATAGCCTTGGAATATTTCATTCCATTGTAGGCCTCATAAGCTTGATTATAGTATTCTTGGGCTACAAAATTGAGCACCTGGTTTACCAGCGATTCGAACTCCTTTTTGGTATCCAGACGCTGGCACTCGAGGGCAGCGCTGTAGGACTGTTCTGCCCAGTCGGGAGCGAGATTTCTGTATTTTTCTTTCTCGCTACCACCGATTTGCGAATAGATCAAGGCTTTGTAGCACCAAGTCTTCGCGTCGCCCTTGGTGTCCTCGTGCAGACAGGCGGCGTCGATCTGGGATTTGGCCTTGTCCAGGTAGCCCTTTCTCATGTCCGTGAAAGCCCCCCACACATTCTGCGACTGTGCACCGGCGGTCAGTGCGAATGCTGCAAAGACGGCAGTCATCAAAAACTTTTTCATTTTGTTATTCATATGTATTAATAGTATCGTTTCCTAGTTGTGCCGGATTGCAAATCCGGCATAACTGATGCGGACGGGCCGTCCGCGTTCCCGGTTGCAAATCCGACATAACTGGCCAATTGCTATTCATTGGCTTTGTTTCTCCAGTATCGGGCTTTCTCGGAGTCTTTGGCTACGCCCTCGCCGTTTTCATAGCACTCGGCCAAATTTTTCATGGCTATGGTGTCTCCGTTGTTGGCGGCTTTGATGAACAATTCCACAGCCTTAGTCGGATCCTTGGCTACACCGAGCCCATATCTGTAGCACCACCCGAGGTTGTTTTGTGCAGAGGGATAACCTTTGTTTGCTGCCTTGGTGTACCATTCAACGGCTTTCACCTGGTCCTTTGTCACGCCTTCCCCGTCTTCATAGCTTATCGCAACTTCATACTGCGATTCGACATGGCCTTGCTCGGCGGCTTTCAGGAACCACTCGAAGGCTTTGGTGTTGTTCTTGCCTACGCCGTTCCCGTAATAGTAGCATGCTCCAAGATAGTACTGGGCTTCGTCATAACTTTGTTCGGCGGATTTCATGAACCACTCGAAGGCTTTGGTGTAGTCTCTGGTCACTCCGCGTCCGAAATAGTAGCAGTAGCCAAGTTTGAATTGGGCATATTTCGACTTTTGCGCTGCGGATCGTGTCAGCCATTCTACTGCCTTTGCCCTGTCCTGTGCAACGCCATCGCCAGACATGTAGCACTCGGCAAGATAATATTGTGCATCAGGGTCGCCTTGCTGGGCGGCTTTCTTAAACCATTCAAATGCCTTCGCTGAGTTCTGTTCCACCCCGTATCCGTCGTAGTATAAAAAAGCAAGGTCGTACTGGGCGTCGATATCGCCATTCTCGGCGGCTTTCGTATACCACTTCACGGCCAAATCCATGTTCTTTTCCACTCCACTTCCGAATTCGTAGCACTGGGCAAGCGCGTATTGTGCGCTGGGGTCACCCTTTTCGGCGGCGGTTTTGCATTTCATGAAGTTCTCCTGAGGCGTCTGCGCCTCGACAGGTACGGCAATCATGGTGATGACTACCAGAAGTATTAAGGCTATTAGCTTTTTCATCATTATTTGTTATATGTTGTTTCCAAAAAAAACTATCAAGAATCTGTTTCAAAATATAACTCCCAAACCTTCATATTATTGTGTCAATCAATCTTTTTTTCTATATAAAACTATCAATCCGCAAAAATTCATTTTTTCAATAGATGTTTATTGTTAATTCGGATTGGTCATTCTCTTTGTTCCGGATTGGAAATCCGGCATAACCAAAACATAACTAAAAAACCGCCTCGACCAGATATATATTGAGGTAAAAAATCCACAGTTTTTATTAAAAACTGCTGATAAAAATCCGCAATTTTGCAATAAAAATTTGTCAAATCAAAGAAAATGAGTATTTTTGCATATCGAAAAAACAGTTGTTCTGGATATGAAAAAAATATATAATACTTATTATGAGTATCTTAAAACCGTAGATACTCATTTTGTCCGCTATCTTTATGATAGAATTCCGTGGGATGACCCCTTGGTTTTAATATTAGGCACCCGTGGAGTAGGCAAGACAACAATGATGTTGCAACACATCCTTTTGACACACAAAGAGGAAGAGTCGCTGTATGTAAGCGCAGACAACCCATTTCTTTCAACTACATCCTTGATTGATTTGGCGGAGTACTTCTGTAATCATGGAGGAAAATACCTATACATTGATGAAGTACACAAGTACCCGGGATGGGCCCGCGAAATCAAAACGATATATGACATCTATCATACCCGGTTGAACATCAAATTGTCAGGCTCATCCATGATAGATATCATTCGGGGAATTGAGGTGGATCTCAGTCGCCGTTGTCTGCCTTTTGTCCTTGAGCCTATGTCGTTCAGAGAGTACCTTGACTACTCGTTGGGGTTGGACATAAAGCCATTCACCTTGGACGAGATTCTGGCGGGAAAAGCAAAGTTGCCCAAAGAGGTGGAATATCCTCTTCAGATGTTTGGACACTATCTGCACAATGGGAACTATCCGTTTTTCAAGGAAAGAGACTTCCTCAGAAGGATTGACATTGTGGTATCGCAGACCCTGGACGTGGATATTCCTCAGCAAATCAATGCAAGCATGGCCACGGTGCGCAAGCTGAAGAAATTGATGCAGGTATTGGCGCAAAGCACTCCGTTCAAACCCAACCTTTCCCATTTGGGCCGCACATTGGAGATGGACCGTTCCTCTGTTGGCGATATGCTGTATCATTTGGAGAAAGCCGGGCTGTTGCGGCAACTGCGCGAGGACGATGACATTATGGATAGGTTGACAAAGGTGGAGAAAGTGTATCTGAACAATCCTAATCTATGTTATTCTTTGTGTGACGACGAACCGGACAAAGGAACGCTGCGCGAGACATTCTTCTTCTCTCAGATGGCCGTAAATCACAAGGTGGCAGCTTCCCCGGTGAGTGACTTTATTGTGGACGGTCGCACTTTTGAAGTGGGCGGGAAAAACAAAAAAAGGAAACAGATAGCCAATATTGACAACTCATACGTGGTGAAGGATGACATTATGCATGCATATCAGAATATCATCCCTCTGTGGATGTTTGGACTAAACTATTGATATGAAACTTTAGAGAACAGGGTGTAAGATGGATGATGTGTGAGGGATGAGGAATGATGTGCGATGGTGATGTTTCCCGCAAGAGAGACGTACGCGTTTTCAAGGGAAAGTGACTTGAAACGGATTGGAAATCCAACATAACTGATGCGGACGGGCCGTCCGCGTTCCCGATTGGAAATCCGGCATAACTGATGCGGACGGGCCGTCCGCGTTCCCGGTTACAAATCCGGCATAACAACTGTCTTCTGTCTTCTGTCTTTTTGCTTAGGAGATGCTAAAGAAAAACTCCAAATGAATAATTAACTGATCCGACACAACTGGTTTTCTCGAAGAACAACGAAGAACCAATAGAGGATTTGACACATCATTATTTTTATTGAAAATTTTGTCAATCACAAAATAATATGTACCTTTGCAAAATATTATTCCTTATTATAATAACATTACACCGTAAATTAATCTATTGAAAAATACACTTTAACCATGAAAAAAACTGCTTTTTTCGCGGCGTTTGCATGCCTGTTGTTCTCCTCCTGCCTTAAGGACGGGTTCAACGACTTCGACGCACTCAACCATCCCATGTCTTTCCATGGGGTCGTTAACCCCACGTTAGGGGTTCCTATCGGCGAAGGTTCCGCCACCATCTACGACATGCTGCACATGGTCCAGCTCTCCACCGCCACGATGGAGGTGGGCTCCGACAGCATCCTGACCATCACCTACGACACTACAATGAGTTTCCATATCGATATGGACAATTCAAAGAAAAAACACCATCGGGGCACCAAAAGCGACATTGTCTACGTCTCCAGCAACAACATCGAAGGTTCGGTGGCCGTCGACCTCTTCGACAACATCACCATCCTCAACGATGCGGACCTGGAAGTCGACAGCCTGCTGGTCTACCTCCAAGCTTACGTCAAAGCCAGCGCCGAAGACAGTGCCCATACGCTGAACGCCATCCAGAACTATCATGTTCAAGTGTATTACGACCAACTGTCAATCAGCATTGTGGGACAGGACAACAACCTCTACAACGTCATGGCTCTCGACGATTCCATCCCTATCACTGATATCATCCACGGAAGCAATATCGTGCTCTTCAACAACACGGATATCAGCAACATGATTAACAAACGCCCCAAGGAGATCCGCTACTCGGCTCGCATGAACATCGCTTTCGAGGCGGCCTTCTTCTCTACCCTGGGCATCTCCGAAGAACAATTTGTGGCCGACTCCATCGGTGTGCAGGCAGTGGATATCGACGCCGATCTCCTGGCTCGCTTCCCCGTTTCCGCTTATATCAACAACCTCCAGTACCAGACGGATATCGAATTCTCCCCCTCCATTCACTTGAACGATCTGATGATCGACTCGTCGATGATCTACCTGGAATGTGAAAACGGCATCCCGCTCTCACTCTTAATCCATGCACAATTCGTCGACAACAACGACCAGCTGCTCTGCGATGTGTTGAATACCACCGTCGAAGGGGCTACAGTGGGTCTGGTGAACAACCACTATATCGCTGTCAACCCGACGACTTCCATACTACAAATACCTGTCACGGAAACGGTGTTCGAGTCGCTGCTCAACACTTCCAAGATCCGCCTCACCGCCGGACTGAACACCTCTGACGCCTCTCTTCACCGCAGAGTGGCTATCCGCGCCAACGACCAACTGAAACTGCGTGTCTACGCCAAACTGAAACCATCCTATACGCTCGATTTTGATCTGGGTGGCAATACGGAAGGAGGTGACAAATGAAAAGACTGACTTTCCTCGCAACAGCGATCGCTCTCGTGGCTCTGATGATATGGACTCCGTCGGAGTCGCAGGCCCAAACCAGCAGCATCCTTTACGGTTCGTCGCGCAACCCGCTGATGAATAGCGCCAACCCGGCGTTCTTCCCCTCCAGATCAAGAGTCTACCTCTCGCTTCCGGGCGTCAACATGAACTTTGTGAGCCCGCTGGCTTACAACAGCATCTTCCAGTACGACTCGACGGAAGGCAAGACCTATATCAATGCCAACAGCATCCTCGACACGATGGCGCAGAACGGCGCCCTCCGCCTGGGAACCAACATCCACGCCATCGGTCTGGGTATAAACTTCGAACGGTTCTTCATCACCTTCTCCACACAGGCTAAAGTGGATATGAGCTTCGCCATCCCGCAAGGGCTGGTGACGTTCCTCAACGAAGGTAACTACGGCCACGTGGGGGACGACTATATCGAACTGCTCGACGGGCAGCTGCTTACAACCCGCGTCTACGGCGAGGCAGCGCTCGGATTCGGTATGAATATCAACGAAAACCTCACCATCGGCGCCCGCGCCAAACTGCTGGTGGGCTACTTCGACCTCTCCACGGCCGGCTCTTCGGCTCGCCTCTATACGGCGGAGGACTACTCCGCAATTACGGGGGTGATGGATCTGAACCTCAACAGCACCTCGGTTCTGGAGGAAACGACGGATGCCGAAGGTAACAAGAGCTACAAAATCAAGACCTTCATGCCGAAGAACTACGGTATCAACCTCGACTTGGGTGTGCACTATCATACCGACCTCTTCGAGGTGTCGGCCAGCATCGTCGACTTCGGCCCCGGTATCCACTGGACGGACAATGTCCATCGGATTGTTTCGGCCCGCGAAGACAACAGCTTCACCTTCTCGGGTATCGATGTCAGCACCATGATGAGCGGCGGTCGACTGGACTCGGCCTACGCGCAGACGCTGATCGACTCGCTGAAGGCGCTGACGGAATACAAAACGATTGACGGCGAAGACTACTGGACGGCAACACCCACCAAAGTCAACATCGGCGGTATGTTCCATGTCTCCCAGGGATTCAGCGCCGGCCTTCACTTCCACGGCGAATTCGACCGCGGCGTCACCAAGATGGGCGATGTCTTCAAGACGAAAACGGTGGGCTTCTACAGCAACACCTCCCTCCTGGCCCGTCTCAACATCCAGGACTGGGTCGAGATTGTGGCTTCTGCTTCGGTCATCACCAACAACGGCCACTGGAACTGGTTCAACCCGGGTTTCGGTATCACCCTCACTCCGCTACGCACCTTCCAGGTTTACGCTTTCCTCGACTACATCTCCAATATCTACCTTATCGACGCCAAACAGTTTAACGTGTCGCTGGGTCTCAACCTCTTCCTGGGAAGCAGTTCGGCCAGATAAGCGTATCCCTCTTCTTACTGAATCCAATCAATCATCCATTCATGACATCAATCAAAAAAGCAATCGACAAATCTAAGTATAAGATATCAATCATTGCACTGTTTCTCACATCGGTACTCCTCGGATCCTGCAACAGGGACATCGAGGAGTTCCGTTTTGTCGGGAAAGTGGTGGACGCCCAGATGTGCAGCTCCTCGATGTACGGTTACGTCATCGATATCATGTCCCCCGACAGCCTGGGTGGCGAAATCACGACAAGCGGGACTACCTATCACCACGCCGTGATGGCCTATCGCGCCTCGCGGGCGCTCCGCAAAAACGAAGTGGTCTACGGTGTGGCCTACTTCACCAAAAGCTATGCGGCACTCAACTGTCTGGGGCTGATCAATAACGACCTGCCGGAAGTGATCCTCCTCAGCGTCGACGAGGACTCCACCACATTTGGAAACTGACCCTGTCATCTTAAAACACAAAAACTAAAACAACAAACGAAAATGCCCAATATCGTTGCCATCGTAGGCCGCCCCAATGTGGGAAAATCCACCCTTTTCAACCGGTTAATTGAAGAACGCAAAGCTATTGTCGACGAGACATCCGGCGTCACCCGCGACCGGCAGTACGGTCACTCCGACTGGAACGGCAAGCATTTCTCGGTTATCGACACGGGCGGTTATGTCATGGGGGGCGACGATGCCTTCGAGACGGAGATCCGCCGCCAGGTGGCACTCGCCATCGACGAAGCCGACACCATCCTCTTCCTGGTCGACGCCAAAGAGGGGCTCACCCCCATGGACGAGGATG
The DNA here is from genome assembly GCA_946401725.1 of uncultured Bacteroidales bacterium. GTDB lineage: Bacteria > Bacteroidota > Bacteroidia > Bacteroidales > P3 > Colimorpha. The sequence goes on from CAMIVE010000003.1 coordinate 49,438, forward strand.
TGGCTGAGATGCTGCGCCGCTGCGACAAAAAAGTGATGCTGGTGGTCAACAAGTGCGACACCCCGGCACGACAGGATACGATCGGTGAGTTCTATTCCCTCGGACTCGGCGAGCTGTACCCCATCGCGGGCATCACGGGCAGCGGTACCGGCGATCTGCTCGACGCGCTGGTGGCCGATTTCGACGAGGGCGAAGAGGAGACGGAAGACACGCTGCCTCGCATCGCCGTCGTAGGCCGTCCCAATGTGGGCAAATCCTCCTTCATCAACGCCATCACGGGCACCCAGCGCAATATCGTCACGCCTATTGCCGGAACGACGCGCGACTCTATCCTCACGCACTACAACCTCTTCGGTTTCGACTTCAATTTCGTCGACACCGCGGGTCTGCGCAAAAAACAGAAGGTCAGCGAAGACCTTGAATTCTACTCGGTGCTGCGCTCGGTCCGCGCCATCGAAAACAGCGACGTCTGCATCCTTATGCTCGACGCTTCCCAGGGGCTGGAACAGCAGGACTTGAATATCTTCGGACTCGTCCAACGTAACCACAAAGGCATCGTCGTTGTGGTCAACAAATGGGATCTGATCGAGAAGGACAACAACACGCACAAGGATTTCGAGAACCTCATCCGCGAACGCATCGCGCCGTTCAACGATGTCCCCATCATCTTCACCTCCGTCATCAACAAGCAGCGTATCCACAAGGTGCTGGAAACGGCCCGTCAGGTGTTTGAGGCGCGTCAGCGGAAAATCTCCACATCGGAGCTCAACGACAAGCTGCTCCCCATCGTCAAAGAACAGAACCCGCCGCCAAGCGTCAAAGGGAAATGGGTCAAAATCAAATACATCACCCAGCTGCCCACGGCTTATCCGCAGTTTGTCTTCTTCTGCAATCTGCCGCAATATGTCCGCGATCCCTACAAGCGGTTTGTCGAGAACCGTATGCGCGAAATCTGGGACTTCCACGGTGTTCCGTTCAACATCTATTTCCGTGCCAAATAATGAGCGATATCCGCATTGACAAATACCTCTGGGCGGTGCGCCTCTTCAAGACGCGCTCGCTGGCCACCGACGCCTGCCGCTGCGGCCATGTGAAGATGAACGGTCTGCCGCTCAAACCCTCCCACACCATCAGCGAAGGGGAGATCTACGAACTCAATATTGACCAAACCCACCGCACCGTACAGGTCAAATCGCTGCTCGCCAACCGCGTGGGTGCCAAACTGGTGGAGAACTACCTGACCGACTTGACGCCTCAGGAGGAATACGAGCGCATCCAGATGGTGCGTCAATACGCCTTCGAGAAACGCGACCGCGGTACGGGCCGGCCCACCAAACGCGACCGGCGCGAAATAGAAGGTCTGAAAAACTGGTAACTAGAAACGCAAGGACACGCTCGCCATCGGCGCAAGCGACAGTCCTGTCCCATTCCATCCGGTCCCCCATCCGCCCACGGGTGCTGTGCCGATGCCCGGCGCCACATGGAGCGAGAGGTCGTCGTTGATCTGGAAATCGAACAGATGCCCGAAGACGTAGGCGTCCAGCAGATTGAGTCCGTAGACGGCGACGGTGATGATAATCGACAGCTGGAAACTTTTGTTATAGGTCTCGTAGAGGTTGTAGATGTTCGACGTGGGGATATTGGCCATATCCGCATCCGACGGGTTGTCGAAATGGTTGACGCGATACAGATACTCATCCTTGTAGGAGCGCATCTGGGTGTAATTATAATAGGAATAATAGACCATTCCCCCCAGGGCGGCATAGATGATAGGGATTTTCCAGGCTTGCCGGTTGTAGACCTGTCCCGCACCGGGAAGGATGGCGGAAAGGATCAATGCGCGGTTGGCGCTGTGCTCCTTCACCGCGGTCTGCTGCTCGGTTGAAGTAACCACCTGCCCCTCCTGCCGATACACGACACTGTCGTTCTGCGCCATCAGGGGCGTGCAAACCAAAACGGAAAAAAGAGTAAGACAGACCAGCCTTACTCTTTTATTACTTATCCGGTGTTTGCTCAGACAAATCAATTCCGTTTGATCAGTTTGATTATACGTTCAAAATCCTTGTCGTTATTGAAATGGATGGTCAACGTACCCTTCCCCCGGCGGCTGCGTTTCACCTCGACCTCCGACTGCAGGTACTGTCTCAAATCCGACCGCGTGGCGGCATGGGTCTCGGGGAGTTCCTCTTTTTTGCGAGGCGACGCGGGGGTCTTCGGTTTGGAGAGTTCCTTCACCAGCTGTTCCGTCTGACGGACGGAGAGCTGCTTGTTGATGATGTCGTGAAGCAATGCCAGATGGGTCTGGGTGTCCTCCACATTGACCAAACAGCGGGCATGGGCCATACTGATCTGGTCGCTGCTGAGGGCTATCTGGGTCTCGGACGGCAGGTTGAGCAGCCGCAGGTAGTTGGTGATGGTGGACCGGTTCTTGCCGACCTTCTCGCTCAACTGCTCATGGGTCAGCTGGCACTCCTCGATCAACGCATTGTAGGAGAAGGCGATTTCCATGGCGTTGAGGTTCTCTCTCTGGATATTCTCAACCAACGCCATCTCCATCATCTGGGAGTCTGTGGCGATACGGATGTATGCCGGTATTTCTTTCAAACCGGCTTTCTTCGAAGCGCGCAAACGACGCTCGCCGGCGATCAGCTGGTATTTCCCGTCGGGCATCTGACGAACCGTGATGGGGGAAATGACACCCTGCTGACTAATGGATTGCGCCAATTCCTCAAGCGCCTCGTCGTCAAAGTCTTTACGGGGCTGGAAGGGATTGGCTTCTATCGCAGTGACAGGAATGGAGGTGATGGCGGTCGTGAGGTTGGCTTTCCCCATGGCAGCGTCGATATCGACATCGGGCAGTATCGATCCCAAACCGCGTCCCAGTCCTGATGGTTTCTTTTTTGTAGGCATAGTTTTCAAACGTTCTTTATTCACTCTTCTGCATATTGTTTCGCCGCAAAATCTCGTTGGCGAGGTTCAGGTAGTTGATGGCTCCCGGACACGAGGCGTCATGCATGATGATCGACCGGCCGTAACTGGGGGCTTCCGCCAGCTTGGTATTGCGGTAGATCAGCGTGTCGAACACCATCTGCTTGAAATGGCCGCGCACATCCTCCACCACCTGACGCGCCAGACGCAGTCGGGAGTCATACATGGTTATCAGCAGTCCCTCAATCGACAAATTGGGATTCAGCCGCGTCTGCACAATCCGGACGGTATTGAGCAGTTTGCCCAGTCCTTCCAAAGCGAAATACTCGCTCTGGATGGGAATGATGACCGAATCGGATGCCGTAAGGGCATTGATGGTGATGAGTCCCAACGACGGAGAGCAGTCGATGATAATGAAGTCATAGTCATCGCGTATCGGCTTCAAAGCCTTGGAGATATAGAATTCGCGTTGTTTCTCGTTCACCAGGTCGATCTCCGCACCGACCAGGTCGATACGGGTGGGCAGCATCCACAGATTGGGCGTTTCCGTCTGGATGATACAATCGCGCGCAGGAACCTGCCCCAGAAAACACTCATAGGCGCTGTTCTCCACCGTTTCAGGGTTCACTCCCAGTCCCGATGTGGCATTGGCCTGGGGGTCAGCGTCAATCAGCAGCACTTTATATTCCAATACAGCCAACGAAGCGGAAAGGTTCGTTGCCGTCGTGGTCTTTCCCACACCGCCTTTCTGGTTGGCTATAGAAATGATTTTTCCCATGATAAAAACTTAGAAGTTGAAATCGATTCCGTCAATAACGTTGTTGTCTTCCTTCTCTGGCATCGAAGGGGAGTCGCCGTTGGCGTCCTCGGGAGGGATCTCACCTGTCTCAATGAAGTGGATGGCGTTCGTCAGCCCCTTCTGGAATTTGTCGAAATCCTCTTTGTAGAGGAACATCTTGTTCTTCTCAAAATAGAAATTACCCGTGTTGTTGTCGAAAAGTTTGCGGCTTTCGGCAATCACAATAAATTTGTCACCGGCTTTGGTCTCTTTCACATCGAAGAAATACTTGCGCTTTCCGGCACTAATCGACTGTGAATACAATTCTTCTCTCATTCTGTTGCTGTTATAATCCATAACTATCTTGGGTTAAAATTGAATTGGCAAAATTACATTTTTTTTTTGACATGACTGTTGTTTTGCGAAAAAAACATTTTAACAGCCATTAGGGGAAGTCCTAAAATTTCTTGTGCGTCATAATGTCCAGAACCACATCGTCGGTCTGATCCATACCCTCCTGTCCGAGACGGCCCAGGTTGCGGATGGAAAAGTCGGTGTCTTTCTCAGACAGTCCGTCACAGGCGTCAACCACCTTGTCGTGCAGCGCCAATTCGGCACACACAAATGCGCTGTACAGTCCTGTCGACATCTTCAACGCACACGAAGGCTTCGCACCGTCGCAAACCATTCCGGCGAGGGTGTTGATCATATTCTTGATAGCATAGCATATCTGGTCGTAACTGCCCCCATGAAGGTAGGTGATGCCCGTGGTGACGCCTATCGAAGCGTTGACAATACCACACAAGGCCGACAGCCGGCCGATTCCCCGTTTGACATAGATGGAGGTCAGATGGCTGAGGATGAGGGCGCGCGTAATCTGCTCTTCGCTCCTCCCCTTCGCTTTGCCGTATTCGTACAACGGCAATGTGCAGGCGATTCCCTGATTGCCGCTGCCGCTGTTGGAATAGACGGGCAACGTGCATCCATCCATACGGGCATCCGAGGCGGCAACGGTACGGGCAATGACGGTATGCACAATGTCGCCTTCGGCGTTTTCCATCAGGATGCGACCGGTATTGAGTCCATAGCCTTTCAAGCCTTCTGTGGCTGCCACGCTGTTCAGAGTCACTGTTTCGCGGATAAACTCCAGCTCCTCTATGGGGGCCGTGGTGGCATAGTCGTACACCACCCGTTCCGTCAACTGGGGCTCGCTCCCCGCGCCGTCGTCCGAATGGCTGTTCTGACTATCTTCGTCAATCAGCACCTCGCTGTTGCGGGCCACATAGACGAAATTGGTGTGCCGTTTCGAGATGATGGCCTTCGAGACGTCGCCACCTTTGTGGCAGATGCACTCGATATACAGCTTGTCCTCGCAGCGCTCCTTCAGGCCTATCGCTATCCGGTCGCCGTTGTTGGACAGCCATTCCTTCGCCTTCTGAACCACATCCTCGCCAACCGTCAGCACCTCCAGCTGGCGCTTGCTGTCACCTGCGGTGAGCGCTATGGCCACTGCTATCGGAAGTCCTATCATCCCCGTGCCGGGAATGCCGACCCCCATCGCGTTTTTGAAAACATTCTTGCTCAGCAGCAGTTCGGTCTTTTCAGGCATCTCGCCCAGCGCCTCACGTGCCTTTGCCACACACAGTGCCACTGCACCGGGCTCCGTACACCCCGTGGCCACAACCACCTCTCGCTGGATAAGCGCTCTAAGCTGTTGACGGATCGTGTCGTTCATATCGGTTATGCTTTATTTCTCGAAAATTTTCTGCCAGTTCTTGTATTCACGCTCACGCCACGGACCGTTGTGGTAAACGTACGAGGCGATCAACGGAATCACTGTGGTTCCTTCGGCATAGACCATCTGCTGGAGCTCTTCCGACACTTTGCCCCACGAACCGGCCTCAAGCAGCGTCGACGACGAGCAGGCGCCGTCACGCACATCGGCAACGGTGATCTGGATGGCGTATTTGTGCATCGGTACCTCATAGCCCAATATCTCGGCACAGACAACGGTGTCCTGTGCGAAGTTCTTGGGGGTGCCGCCACCGACCATGAAGAGACCCGACTCGGGTGTCTGCATCTTGATTTTGGTCAATTCCACAAAATCACATACCGAGTCGATGCTCAGATAGGGCTTGCCTTCCTTGGCGCGCTCCCACTGGTGCTTGCCGATACCGAAACCAGCGGAACTGTCGGAAAAGGCGGGACAGAAAATAGGCACACCGCATTCATAGCAGGTCTGTATCAGGCTCTCCTTTTTCACGCTGCGACCGTTGTGCAGCCATTTGCCCAATTCATAGATGAATTCGCGCGAGCTGTAGGGACGTGCTTCGAGCATGTTGGCCAGTTCATAGGTGGCATTGTCGCAAGCCTGCAGCTCCTCCTCGTCGATGAAGGTGTCGTAAATACGGTCGATATAGAGTTCGCGCAGCTTCGTGTCGGGGATGACATTCTCTTTCGTGCCGATATAGTGTTTGAAACCCAGCGCTTCAAAGAGGTCCATATCGATAATCGACGCACCTGTCGAAACAACAACGTCAACCATTTTGTTACGCACCATATCCACATACACCTGCATGCATCCTGCAGCCGAGGTGGAACCAGCGATTGTCAGGATGTTCGTGCAATCTTTCTCGGCGCACATCTTCATCAGGATGTCGGCAGCACGGGCGGTGTCACGCGAAGTGAACGACATGTGGCGCATCGCGTCAATCAGTTCAGTGGAATCATACTTTTTAATGTCAATGTGTTTGACGGTTTCTTTCAAAAGGTCCTTCTTTTCCATTTTGATTTATATTTTTTATTATTGAATTACAATATTATAATTAGTTCTTAATTCTATGGGATTCATTTTGCAAAAATACGCAAAAAATTCGATTAGCAAACCCCGTGGCGTTTAACGTTTTTATCTGTCCCCTATTTAAAACATATCGTCATTCTCGTGGTTCATCTTGGAGTCCACCACAATGGACATACCTCCTCCGTTGCCCCCCTGGTCGAACGCCTCGTTGGGTGCAAGTCCGGACGACAGCGAAACGCCTCCTTCGTAGTCACGGTTCTCAAAACGGGCGAATTTGCTCACGAATTTCAGTCGTACCTCCCCTGTCTCACCGCTACGATGCTTGGCGATGATGATGTCTGCCATTCCTAACGTGGAGCCGTTGTCGTCCTCCATAATCTGATAGTATTCCGGGCGGTAGATAAACATCACAATATCTGCATCCTGCTCGATGGCACCCGACTCACGAAGATCCGATAGTTGGGGCTTCTTTGACCCTCCACGGGTCTCCACCGCACGTGACAGCTGCGACAATGCCAGTACCGGCACCTGCAACTCTTTCGACAGCGCCTTCAGCTGACGCGAAATCAGACTGATTTCCTGTTCTCGGTTGCCATTGCGGGGCAGATCCCCTCCCCCTTGCATCAACTGCAGATAATCGATAAATACCATTTGGATGTCATGCTGCTGCTTCAACCGCCGGCATTTGGCGCGCAGCTCGAATATGGAGAGCTGGGGGGTGTCGTCGATATAGATGGGGGCTTCCGTCAGCACCTGCGAACGGGTGTACAGCTGATTCTTCTCCCAGTCGGGCAACTTCTCGCCTTTCTTCAGCCGGTCGCCGGAAATTCCCGACTCGCTGCTGATCAATCGCATCACCAACTCCACAGCTGTCATCTCCAACGAGAAGAAGGCAATGGGCTTCTTCATGTCGACAGCGATATTCCGGGCTATCGAGAGTGCAAAGGCGGTCTTACCCATGGCGGGTCGGGCGGCAAGGATGATCAGCGTGCCCGGCTGGAAGCCTGCAGTGGTGCGGTCCAAGTCGACAAAACCCGATGGAACACCGCTGTAGGAGCTGCCGTTGCTTTGGGCTGCCTCTATCTGCTCGTAGGCTGTCTTAAGCACATCAGGCATGTTACGGTATTCGGTGTGGAAGTTCTTCTCGTCAATGTCCATCAGCAGCTGCTCGGTCTTGTCGAGCAGCGTCAACACGTCGGTAGTCTCTTCATAGGCTTCGGTCAGCGTCTGGGTGGAGATACGGATAATCTCGCGCTGGATATATTTCTCCGAAAGGATACGGGCGTGGAATTCGATATGGGCGGCCGACACCACATGGTTGGTGAGCTGCGAGAGGTACATGCTGCCTCCCACCTCTTCCAGCCGTCCCTCTTTCAGCAGCTGCTGGGTCACCGTAAGAAGGTCTATCGGCTTCGTCTGCTCGAAGAGGGTCAGTATCGCACGGAAGATCACCTGGTGCTCCGGGCGGTAGAAGTACTCCTCACGGAGCATCTGTATCGTGTTGTTGAGCGCATTCTGATCGAGCATCAACGCTCCAAGTACCGCCTCCTCCAGTTCGATGGCTTGCGGAGGCGTTTTGCCATTGAGTGAGAAAGCTTGGTCGTATGTGATTCGTTCTTTTCTTTTTGCAAGATTTCGTTGTGTCGTTTCCATGATGCAAAGGTACATCTTTTTTTGAAACAAAAGAAGGTTTTTTTTAATTGATTCTTTTTCAAAAAATAATTTTACACCCTCCCCCGCTTCGCCAATTCAAAAAAAAATGTATTTTTGCAAAAAGAGACTTTACAAGCAAGTTACAGTACCTGTTCGGGAAACGGCAATCGACGCATGTGCTCCAAATTAGCCATCCGACAGATCCATAAAAAGAGAATGTATCGTGAGGTAGAAGAAACAAGCGACAACAACACGCAAACCAACACCGCTGTCGAAACGCAAAACAACACCCCCGCTCCGACAGAAAACAACACTCAAACACCCGCTCAAAAGAAGGCAGCCAAATTCCAAGCCAATAAGGTGAAAAAATAATCACCGCCATCTATGGAAACAGAAAAGAGGGACTGCATACAGTCTCTCTTTTTTTGTTTTGACAACAATTTTTTTTCAACACAAACGTTTAAAGCAAAATAAAACAATAACTCCCACTCAACTCCTAGTAAAACACACCAACTTGTCAATATACAATCAATCAATTGAACAACAGTAATGTATCATCCCTTTCGACCCCATAAAAACATTACCCCTCACCGACAGCGTCTGCTCGCCATCCTGCTTCTCGTGGTGACACTGCTGTCCGTCAACGATCTGCAGGCCCAACGTCGCCGCAACAGGAGCATCTTCCACGCCTACCCCGTTGTCGGCGCTACCGCCTCCCAGATGCGCGGCGACGAATTGCGGGGATTCAAGAAATGGGGATTCACCGCCGGTGTCGGCTCCACGCTCTCCATCTCCGATAATGACAACTGGAAACTCTCTCTCGAGGCCGATTTCAGCCAACGCGGAGCCTTCAACAACACCAACGACCCTTACAGCCTTTACGACTTCACGCTCAACTACGTAGACATACCGCTTACCCTCCATTTCACCGACCCCATCGGCGGCATCACCATCGGCGCCGGTTTGGTCTACAGCCGCCTGGTGCAGCAACCGCACGGCGAGGTGGTCTATCTGCCCAACTATTTCGTGCCCGACGATTCGGACATGAGCTTCCTCAAAAACGATTTCGCCGCCGCCATCGACCTGCGCTTCCCCATCTGGAAAGGGCTTACATTCAATCTGCGCTACCAGCATTCGCTCATCCCTATCAAGAAACAATGGAGCTTCACCGAATACGGCCAGATGTTCTCCGGCGGCAGCGACACTTGGTCTAACGACATCTACAACTCCTCTGTCTCCGTCCGCATCATGTACGTTTTCGGAGAGCAAAAACATTACAACAAGTACAACCGCAAAAAAAAGTATAAAAGAAGAAGATAATGGACCGTATCGCGATTTTTCCGGGCTCCTTCGACCCGATGACCACTGGCCACTTGGCATTGCTTAAACGCGCACTCCCGTTGTTCGACAAAATCATTATCGCGGTAGGCGTGAACAAAGACAAGCGGAGCACCTTCCCTCTTGATGAGCGATTGGACCGCATTCGTCGTGCCGTCAGCGCAATGCCCCAAGTGGAGGTTGCCACCTACGAAACGCTCACCACCGACTTCTGTCACGAAAAGGGTGCTCGCTTCATCTTACGCGGCATCCGGTCTGTCATCGATTGCGAATACGAACGCACCCTTGCCGATATCAACCGCACCCTCGCTCCCGACATCGAGACTGTACTGCTCTTTGCAGAACCCTCACAAGCAGCGGTAAGCAGCTCCATGATTCGAGAGCTGCAGTCTTTCGGCAAGGATGTCTCCGATTTCTTGGCTTAATATTTCGCTCCCATGCTCTTCCTCGAAACTCCCATTGAATTCCTCAAAGGTGTCGGCCCGGCAAGGGCTCAGATGCTACAACGGGAATTGGGGATTTTCACCTACGGCGACATGCTGGAGCATTTCCCCTACCGCTATGTCGACCGGTCCCAAGTATCGACAATACGCGATATGGACATCGAGAGTCCTTATGTCGTGCTTCGCGGCACCATCGACGAAATGCATACCGTCACTTCTGGCAAGACCACTCGACTCAACGCCCGACTCAGCGACGCCACCGGTGCCATCGAACTGGTATGGTTTCAAGGAATCAAATGGATTAGGGAATCGCTCAAACCCGATGTGGAGTATGTCGTGATGGGCAAACCCACAGTCTACAATGGACATCTCAACATAGCGCACCCTGATCTGGAACGTGCCGACCGCGACACAACGACGAAGAAATACATCCCCGTCTATTCCTCCACAGAGAAACTCAAGACCAAAGGGCTCAACTCCAAAGGGATCGCCAAACTGATGGAGCAGCTGCTGTACCTGTCCAAGGACAAAATTCCCGAGACGCTTCCCATAGAGCTGATTCGCAAATACAAACTCCCCTCCCGGGCCGATGCCATCGAAGTGATCCACTTCCCTCGAAACGCCCACGATATAGCCCTCTCCATCCAACGCATGAAATTCGAGGAGCTTTTCTTCCTGCAACTTGACTACCAGTATGCCAAACACGACCGTCAACGACGCACCAACGGATTCGTTTTCTCTATAGTGGGCGACTGCTTTAACCGGTTCTATAACGAGCGCCTCTCTTTTGAGCTCACCAACGCACAAAAACGCGTGATCAAAGAAATCCGAAGCGACATGAAAAGCGGACACCAGATGAACCGCCTGCTGCAAGGCGATGTGGGAAGCGGTAAGACGCTGGTGGCGCTGCTCACCATGCTCATCGCCGTCGACAACGGCTACCAGGCTTGTCTGATGGCCCCCACCGAAATCCTCGCCAACCAGCACTTCTTGAACATCGCCAAGATGCTCGAGGGGCTGGGTGTCAATGTCGAGCTGCTGACAGGCGCCGTCAAACCCGCCACCAAACGCAAAATCAAACAACGACTCGCCAATGGGGACATCCATCTCCTGATCGGCACCCATGCCGTCATCGAAAAGGACGTGCAATTCAAGAATCTGGGGTTTGTGGTTATCGACGAACAACACCGGTTCGGCGTCGAACAGCGAGCCAAGCTTTGGACCAAAAACAGCCGTCCGCCTCATGTGCTCGTCATGACCGCCACCCCTATCCCGCGTACACTCGCAATGACGCTCTATGGCGACTTGGATTGCTCCATCATCGACGAACTGCCCCCCGGACGAAAAACGGTTAAAACCATACACAGCACTGACGCACAACGGCTCAAAGTGTTCGCCTTCATGCGTAACGAAATAGCTAAAGGGAGACAGATATACGTGGTCTACCCTCTAATAGAGGAATCCGCCTCACTCGACCTCAAAGACCTCATGGACGGCTATGAAAGCATCGTACGCGAATTCCCACTCCCCCAATATCAGATCAGCATCGTCCACGGACAGATGGACAGCAGCGCCAAAGACTACGAGATGAACCGCTTCAAATCGGGTCAGACGCAGATCATGGTCTCCACCACCGTCATCGAGGTGGGCGTCGATGTACCCAACGCCACCGTCATGGTCATTGAAAATGCCGAACGCTTCGGACTCTCGCAACTGCACCAGCTGCGTGGCCGCGTCGGACGAGGGGGAGAACAGTCCTACTGCATCCTCATGACCGGCAACAAGATGTCCAACAGCGGACGCGAACGCATCAAAACGATGGTGTCAACGACCGATGGCTTCCGCATCGCCGAAGCCGATCTCAAACTGCGTGGACCCGGCGACCTCCAAGGATTGCAGCAGAGCGGCATCCTCCAGCTGAAAATGGCCGACATCATCAATGACGAACCCATCGTCCGCGCTGCTCGGGAAAGTGTCCAACAGCTGCTGGAGACCGATCCCGACCTCTCCCAAATCGAACATGCATGCCTGCGGCTCTATCTCCAAAAAAACCGTCGTGGTTTCGCCTGGGGAAAAATCAGTTAATCAGGATATAAGCAACTATTTTCCACCCATTAAACCCATTCAACCCATCAAACCCATTCAACCTAATAACAAAAAAACTATGACAACCACACCATTCGTCCATACCAACACCCCTGTCCACTCCCATTTCCACTTCCTTTTACTGACTTTCCTACTCTCCATCTCCTCTGCATTGGCACAGTCCCCTGCCGATGCAACCCTTGAAAAAGGACGCAACGCCGAGAACATGGGGCTTTTCGACCGGGCAGCGGCCTACTACAATCAGGCCATTGCCGAAGACCCTGATAACGCTCTACCCTACATACACTTGGGTATGTTACAGGAAAAACGGATGTACTACACCGATGCCATCAACTCTTTCCGCCAAGCGCTCCAAGCCGACGCGGACAGCCCGGAAGCACAAGAGCATCTGGTTTTCTGCTATGTCGAGAATCGCGACTTCGACGGTTCGAAAAGCGGACATTTCAGTGGCGAGGAAGCCTTGATCAGCATGGCCGAACGCGCCATCGAACTCAACCCCAAAAGTCCATTGGCCTACTGCACCATAGCACTGATATACAACCACCAGAAACACTTCACCCACGCCTTGAACTGGGCCAATAAAGCACTCGAACTGGCTCCGGACCTGCCCCGTGTCCACAACACCCTTGGCGTAATCTATTTCCATCGGGGCAACGACAGCGAAGCGTTGCGTGAATTCCGCAAAACCCTTAGTCTCGATGCCGATAACGTGGATGCCTATTTCAATCTGGGCTACATGTACACGGAAAAAAACAATTTCGAAACAGCCATCAGCTATCTAAAAAAAGGACTGCAGCGCGACAACAAATCTATCAAACTCTACTACTTCCTCGGTATCGCCTACATCCAGCGGGGCGACGACAACAAAGCCATCCAATGCTATGAGACCATTCTCGGCATCGACAGCCTCTACACCCCTGCTTACAACCGGCTGGGTTATATTTACGGCAAGAAAGGCAACTATGACGAAGCCGTTGCCTACCATCAGAAAGCCGCCCGTATCAACCCTTCCGACGCTGAGTCGTTCAAATGTTTGGGACAGGTTTATACCGACAAAGGAGACTATGTCAAAGCCCTGCGGAACTACCAAAAAGCTGTGGCCATCAACGATAAGGACCATGAGACCTATTGTCTGATTGCCCATCTCTATGCCAAGCAGGGCAACAGCTCTCGCGAGACTGCAAGCTACAAGAAAGCCGCCAAACTCGGCAACAAAGAGGCACAAGCCTGGATGGTTTCGAAAGGAATGGCATGGTAGTCGTCCATTCAGACCAAATCGGGGGATGCTAATTTCTTGTTGATAAATTTTTTACTTATCCTTAACGACAGGCTGAAAAATGTGTATTTTTGTAACTTGTAGAACAAGTTATAATAATGCCGCTGACGCTTGATAATGAAACCCTTGAACGTTTTGCCCAACAGCTGGACAAGGCGGGAAAAATAGTGATTTTGTCACATATGAATCCCGACGGCGATGCCGTGGGTTCCGCACTGGCTTGCTACCATTGGCTCTCTGATTCATTTTATGCGGGCCGGCAACAGCCGCAGCTGTCGGTTGTCCTTCCACACAGCTGTCCTTCCGACGCACTATATCTTCCTGGAAGCGATACAATTATCAGTGCAGACAAAGACAGGGAGTTGTCGGAGCGGCTGATCGACGAAGCCGATTTGATACTGGGCGTCGACTTTAATGAGGCCAGCCGGATACTTCCCCTCGACGAAGCATTGCAACGAAGCAACGCTGTCAAATTGATGGTTGACCATCATCATAACCAGAACCGGCAACTGTTCCCCACGGTCATTGCCGTTCCGGATCTCTCCTCCACATGCGAACTGTTATACTGGATTTTCACCCAGATTATCGGCGACAGCTCCATCGACGACAAGGTGGCCCGCTGCCTGTACCACGGAATCAATACCGACACAGGCACTTTTGCCTACGCCTGCGAGGATCCGTCGCTCTACGAGGCGGTAGCCGCCCTGATGCACCACCCGCTGAATGCCGCAGAGGTTCATAACCGGCTGTTCAACAGCTACAGCCTCTGCAAGATGCGCATCCTGGGATTTCTCCTCAACCAACGGTTGCGTATTTTCGAGGAACAACACTTTGCCTATTTCTATATCACTGAAAAAGAACTGAATCAGATGGGTGGCACCCCCGAGGATTTGGAAGGGCTTGTGAACTACACGCTGATGATGGAGACGATACATGTCGGTGTCTTTGTCAAGGAGACCGAAGGGAAGGTCCGTTTGTCGTTCAGGTCGAAAAAAGACTTCAATGTCAATCAATTCGCCAAACGCCACTTTGGAGGCGGCGGACACAACCAAGCATCTGGAGCCACCTCTCCTTTCGATTTTGACACCACCATCAAAGTGCTGGAAGAAAATATGTTGAAAGAACTGAAAGCGTATTATCAATGAAAAAACTCAAACAACATATCCTTGTTCTGATGCCTCTGCTGCTTCTGACTGCATGCCATAATGACCCGCCAGTTATTGTGCCCAATACCTCCAAAAAGCACAACCTGAATGAGAATATGATCAATGCGAACCGTACCATCGCTCAGGCGGAAGAAACCGCCATCGACGCCTTTGTCACCCGTCGCGGATGGACCATGTCGAAGACTCCCGACGGGGCGCGTGTATGGGTCTATGTGGAAGGCAACGGCACACCGATAGCCTACGAAGACAGTGTACATGTCCAATATACTGTCGAAGCCATCAACGGAACCGTACTCTACAAAGAGCTTAAGGAGTCCTATGTGGCTGGACGGCGTCAGGAGATGATCGGACTGGATGAAGCGTTGCTCGGACTGCACAGGGGCAGCAAAGCAAAAGTAATTCTTCCTTCACGTCTGGCTTACGGCATTGGGGGCGATGGCGACCGCATTCCCCAAAGCACCATCCTTGTACTGGACGTGACGGTGTTGTAAAACAGAAAAACACAAGCATTACCAAACATAAACAATAAACATAAAACATAAAAAAAATGAAAAAAGTGTTCAAATTCTTTGCTGCGGCCCTGCTGATCGTCTCGGTAGGCGTTGTATGCAGTTGCTCTGGCGACAAAATGAAAACAAATGAAAACGGTCTCACCTACCGTTTCATAGAGAAACACGACGATGCACAACAAGTGAAAATCGGCGATGTGCTGGTGGGTGTCTGCACCATCCGTCTGGAGGATTCGGTACTGAACATGGTTACCACTCCCGACCGACTCTATCCGCCAGTAGGTGAGTCGATGTTTCCCGGCGACCTGAACGAAGGCTTGCTGATGATGCACCTCGGCGACAAAGCCATCTTCGGCATCGAGGCCGACTCACTCGCCTGCCGCGGAATGATGTTCCCCAATTACTACAAACCGGGAACGGGAATGAAAATTTACTATGAGATTGCTGTCACCGACATCATCACCAAAGATGAATTTGCTGAAGAACAGTCCAATTATGTCGAGAACATGAAGCAATTGCAGGCCGAGGAAAAAGCCCTTATCGAACAGTATGTCAAGGAGAAGAAAATCAAAGGCACACCCGACGACGACGGCCTCTATATCATTGTCAACAAGAAAGGAAAAGGCGATAAGGTGGAGATTGGACGCAATGTGGCTATCAACTACACCGGACGTCTTCTTGACGGCAAAGTATTCGATACAAGCGTGGAAACAGTGGCAAAAGAGAACAATGTCTTTGACGCACGACGCAATTACGGTCCGCTGGAATATAAAGTGGGTGAACTTTCACTCATCCGCGGATGGGAAGCCGGTGTAATCAACCAACCTGCAGGTACCAAACTGACTCTTATCATGCCGTCGGCACTGGGTTATGGTCCGAGAGAGGTAGGCAGCATACCCGCCAACAGTCCATTGGTTTTCGATATCGAGATTGTTTCTGTAAAATAAACCCTTCAATAATCGATTCATCATGTTGAATATCATTTTATTCGGAGCACCTGGCGCCGGAAAGGGAACTCAGTCGGACTATCTGGTGGAGAAATATCATCTGAACCATATCTCGACAGGAGACCTGCTGCGTAAAGAAATAGCCGACCAGACGGAATTAGGCAAACGTATCAAAAGTATCATGGATGCGGGCCGACTGGTAAGTGACGACATCGTCATCGAGATGATCGACAACGCCATTGCCAAAGACACACAGGGCATTCTTTTCGACGGTTTTCCACGCAATGTGGCGCAAGCCGAAGTGCTGGAACAACTGCTGGCAAAACATGGCCGCAAACTGACCTGCCTGGTGTCGCTCGATGTGCCGCAAGAGGAACTGATACGCCGTATGCTGGAACGCGCCAAAATATCGGGTCGCAGCGACGACAACGAGGAGACCATCAAAAACCGACTGAAAGAATATGAAGCGAAAACACTTCCTGTGGCCGATTTCTATGAGAAAAAAGGGCTGCATGTGAAAGTCAACGGATTAGGCGATATCAAAGCCATTTCGGCATCGATCATCGCTGAAATCGAGAAACGCAAATAACACTCCCACCCTGTCAATAGGGATGGATTGGCGGTGCGGACCCGACCGTCCGCACCGCCACAAGAACGAAAAGAAAACCCATGACATCGAATTTTGTCGACTATGTAAAAATCCTTGTCCGTTCAGGCAAAGGAGGTGCCGGTTCTGCTCATCTGCTACGAGTGAAATACAACGCTAAAGCGGGACCCGACGGCGGCGACGGCGGAAGGGGCGGACATGTGATGCTACGAGGCAACTCGAACCGCTGGACGCTGTTGCATCTGAAATACACCAAACACGTGTTTGCCGAAAACGGCCAGAACGGAGGTCAGAACCTCTGCACAGGACATGAAGGAGCAGACCAGGTGCTGGATGTACCATTAGGCTGTGTCTGTCGCGATGCAGAGACGGGCGAACAGCTGTGCGAAATCACAGAGGATGGTCAAACCGCCATTATTGCCAAAGGTGGACGCGGCGGATGGGGCAATGACCACTTCAAGTCTCCCACCAACCAGACCCCCCGCTACGCCCAACCGGGAGAACCGGCTGTGGAACGTTGGGTGATTATAGAACTCAAAGTGTTGGCCGATGTGGGTCTGGTAGGATTCCCCAATGCCGGCAAGTCGACATTTCTCTCTGTCGTTTCGGCCGCAAAACCTGAGATTGCAGACTATCCCTTCACCACATTGGTACCCAATCTGGGCATCGTAAGATACCATGACGACCAGTCGTTCTGCATTGCCGACATACCCGGTATCATCGAAGGGGCCGCAGAAGGCAAAGGACTGGGACTGCGCTTCTTGAGGCATATAGAACGCAATTCTGTACTGCTCTTCATGGTTTCGTGCGAATGTATGGACATCAAAAAAGAATATCAGGTGTTGCTGAACGAGTTGAAAAAGTACAATCCTGAACTTTTGGACAAGCAACGCATCCTGGCTGTCACCAAATGCGACATGCTCGACGAGACGATGATTCAGCAGATGAAACGTACATTACCACGCACACTGCCCACCATAATGATCAGCGCGGTTTCAGGGTACAACATTCCAGAACTTAAAGATTTATTATTCAGCAAATTGCATGGAGAAAATTAAAGCATTGGACGAAGGGGTTTTCTGGTGGATAAACAGCCATCATGCACCCCTCTTCGATTGGACATTATGGATATTCAGCCAACCGTGGAGTTGGCTGATTGTCCTCCTTGCAGTTTATGCGGTGGTGGTCTTGCGACACGACAGAAAAAACTGGTTATGGATCCTGATCGGGATTGCGCTCTGTTTTCTTTTAGCCGACCAAATCAGCAACAACGCCATAAAAGACGGCGTGCAGCGGTTGCGTCCCTGCTACGCATTTGAAAATGTACGCATGTTCCATACCGGACGGGGAGGCAGTTACGGATTCGTCTCCTCTCATGCCGCCAACGCCTTTGCAGTAGCGATGTTCTTAAGTCTAGCATATGGAGGACGGAGAAAGAAAATGGGCGGAGAAAAGTCCCCAACGGACAACAGCTACAAAAGCCCGCTACTCCCCTATCTGCTGATTGTCTGGGCTGCCATTGTCGGATACAGCCGAATCTACCTGGGGAAACATTTCCCCGGTGATGTTGTTTGTGGTGGCCTGTTAGGACTGGGAATCGGCGCAACGGTCTATTTCGCCATCTCAAGAATTAGACGGTGGATATCCTCCAGACGGTCAGCATGAAGCACATGTCGCTTGCGCGCTTCTGTACCGGGCAATGCTCGCGACAACAAACACCAATACTCCTTCATTTTCCTTCCTTTGGCTTGATGAGAGATATCCATCTGAAGGATATCTTCCATCAGCGATTGAATGAAGTATGGAATCGAGGGCACGTTCTGAAACGATTCCTGCAATTTGTCCGACAGGGGGAAGTCCTCCGGACACTGTTGACGGATTTGTATAGGCAGCATTGGATTGTATAGCGCACCGCGACCAATCATCACGTGATTGACAGAAGGGAAAAGCGAACGTATTTTCTTGTAATCGGCCACCGAAAAAACGTCACCGTTGTATATCACACGGTGATGCACTGAAGGCAATACCCTCTGAAATTTCTGCAGATCGGGACGGCCGGAATACATCTGTTTGCCTATTCGGGGATGGATGGTCACATTGTCAAGTGGGAAATCGTTCAGAACAGGAACGACAGCGTCAATTTCATCAGCACAATAATACCCCAAGCGTATCTTGACGGAAAGCGAAGGTTTGATCCGAGGCAACACGTATTCTAGAACAGAGCGAATCTCGTCAGGATATGGTAACATTCCGGAACCGCGGTGCTTGTGCGCCACCCGCCGCATAGGGCATCCCAGATTCCAGTTCACCTCACGATATCCCAAATCAAACAAACGATTGGCGAGATCAACAAATTCAGCATTCTCATATCCCAGAATCTGCGGAATCAACAACATCGCATCTCTGTTGTTCTGAGGAAGCACATCGGTCAGTTTCTTCTCGGCATCACGCAAGTTGCCATGGGTCAACGAGATGAAAGGGCTAATGGCATAGTCAAAAGCTCCCGGAAAACAACGATAAAAGGCTCTGCGAAAAAGCAGTTCCGTAAGACCTTGCATGGGAGCCAGTATCAACATGATTGACAGGTTAAAAGGGTTGAGAAGGGTTGAAAGATTCGATGATATGTTGATATGTTTAAAGGGGGTAAATATTTCGGGGTTTTATTGTTTATCACTTCCGTTCTCTTGTTCTTCATGCACCTGTTTACGTTGCTCCAGATAGAGATCCATCCGACCCGCCAATTGTTTACCCGAACGTTCAATGGGGTGATACAGCAGCGAATGCTCTTTGACATCACGAGTCAAGAATTCCTCCTCCAAATCAATAATGGCAACATAGTAAATCAGCACACCGAGGATACAGACTCCTTTCATCAAACCAAAAATGGCTCCTGCAATATTATTAAGCGCGCCGACATGAACCAGCTTGACAAAACGTTCAACCATCTTGGCAAGAAAGAGCGAAAGGATGATGACCAACAGAAAGATGACAAAAAAAGCGATCAGATAGGCGTTCTCCCCGTCAATGCCTAGAATGGTGGCAAACCAATGGGCAAAACGAACTGCCAAAATACTGCCAAGAATAACACCCAGAAGCGATGCAAGTTCAAAAATAAGGCCTCTTCGGTAACCTTTGTAGATAAGGTAACCCAAAGGAATTGCGATAAGTATGTCGAGAAAATTCATAATAAAGATGTATTTTACAAGATGCAAAGTTACACAAAAAAGCCATTTGACAACCTATTTATCCGACGAATTGTTTGATGAAACATATTGGGAAAAAGTTGCAATATCCTAGCAAAAACAAAGTTTTTTTGCATACATTCAAAAAAAATAGTATCTTTGTGTTTGCAATTGGCTATGCAGACTACCTATATAATGCTGTTTATCTGATAGTTGTAAAACCACTATATAATAAAATAGACACATTAATATAAAATAAGTCTTTCAATCGATACAAATCGACCGATTTACATAGCCAAATGAAGCGAAAAAAGTTCCAATAGGCTTGTCCTTACATGGGACTGACGATGGCGGAAGTGTGCCCTTTTGTAAAGTATATGGGTTATTCACCCAATCAACATTCCCTTCAATGCAGCGTTTTTTCAATTATCAGCTTGTAGAAAGTCTGGATGAAATCCTTTTCCCTGAAAAAGACGAAAAGACTGTTGTGGTGAATTGTCTGAACCCCCATTCTTTCATCATGGCGACCGAGGACGGGGATTTCCGACAGGCATTGGAAAAAAGCGACTACCTGCTTCCCGACGGGGAGGGAATCGTTATGAGCCTGAAACGGTGGCGCGGGAAAAGCATTCACAAGATTGCCGGAGACGACCTGCACCGACACTTGCTGGAGAAGCTAGAACGCGAAGGAGGCAAGATTTTCTATATGGGAAGCACTGTTGAAGTGCTGCAGGAAATCAAAGCACGCATCCAGCGGGAATACGCAGGAATCACCGTAGACTACCTTTCCCCTTCGTTCTGCAACGAGTTGTCGGAAGAAGAAAGCCAATCCATAGCCAATACCATCAACGCCTTTGCACCCGACGTATTGTTCGTGTCAATGACAGCTCCGAAACAGGAGAAATGGGTGTACAAACACTTGGCACAACTGGAGTCGCCAAGGGTGATAGCATCAATAGGTGCTGTCTTTGATTTCTACGCAGGACGTGTGAAACGGGCACCCCGATGGGCGGTCAAGATAAAAATCGAATGGCTGGTGCGACTGCTGAAAGAACCCCGCCGGATGTGGAGCCGGAACTTCGTGTCGACACCGAAATACCTGCGTTGGGTAAGGAAACACCGAAAAGAAATGTAAAACATATCAACATAATGACGAAAATTGTAAAAAAACTGATGCTCTTTTTAACGGCAGGAATGCTTGCTGCATCGTGCGGCACTGTCGAAGAGTTTGTGCTGTTAAACGACTTGGATATCGATTCGTACTACAAGATGCAGCCCATCCACGAGCTGCACATCAAACGCGGTGACGAATTGCGAATCGTGGTGACGCATAAAGTGCCTGCACTGACGGCGATGTTCAACAAGAAAATCAACTCGATTGAAGACGGTGAGGCTCTGGTGACCTACTTGGTGAACGAAGACGGCTTTATCAACTTCCCCTATCTGGACTCCATAAAAGCCGAGGGACTTACCTGCGCTGAATTGGAGCAAACCATCTCGAAAAAAATAGAAACAGCTGGATATGCCCTGGGAGCGAATGTCAATGTGCGGGTAAACAATTTCAAAGTGACGGTGATTGGTGAAAGTGGTACCGGCATATTCAAGTTCGATGAACCGAATCCCACCATTTTCGATTTGGTAGCGAAAGCCAATTTGGTGGGCAATAGTGGTGGTTTTGGTGGCGGAATGGGCATTCGCAGGGACAAGATTCTGATAATGCGAGAAGTGAACGGTGTGCTCAACTCCGACTATATCAGTTTGCTGACCAAAGATATTTTTTATTCCCCTTACTACTACCTGCAGCAGAATGACATCATCTATGTGTGGCCGTCACAAACCGCCATCCGCAGCAGCAACCGTATTTTCGATTTCTGGTGGAGTCGTTTGTCTGTGGTAACAACAGCCATAAGTGTGTTGACCCTCTTCCTCACCCTGTTCCAAAAGAAAGAGTAAAAGCGGAGACAATGTACGCGATCAAAACGTAAAACACAAACGTAAAACATTTCAACCATGATAGATCAAGCAAAAGCAGCAGAAACGACAAATGTCCGTAAAAACACCAACCGTTTCATTATCCATAACATTATCGAGTTGTTTTTATCGGCATGGTATTGGATTATTGTATCGCTCGTCATCTGTATGGTGACAGCATGGCTGTACCTGAAGATGAGCCCCGACACCTACGCAGTGGCAGCGACCATGCAGATCAACTCTCCCACGACCCAAGTCAATCAAGATGTTTTAAAGGCATTCCGCACACCAAGCAACGCCGAAAAGGAGATTCATTTCTTCATGTCTCACCAGGTGGTGAAGGATGTAGTGGAACAACTGAACTTGACAGTCACCTACATCAAACCCCATCTGTTCTTGGACGAAGACCTGTACGACAAGTCGCCCATCGATGTGCATTTTATCGACAACAGTTATCCGGCATGCGATTTCACGATATCTTGCCAATCCGACAAATACACACTTGCGACTATTGCACGCGAGAAAGGACAGCTGCCAATGATGTGGAATGGGAAATACGGCGATACGCTGGTGACACCCAAGGGGGTGATTGTGGTGGAAAAACGCCCCGGATTCCCTGCTACTACGGAGACGGAACTGGAACTGCACTACCGTCCTTTGGACGAGGCAACAAACTACTATATGGGACGCATGAGTGCCGCCATAGTGGACGAAGATGCTGGCAACATACAGTTGGCCATGAACGACATCAACCTGCAACGTGGCATCGATGTGGTCAACTTGTGGATTGAGTCGTACAACAAACACACGGTGGAATACAAAAACCGTGTAGCACAGAACACCGCACAGTTCATCGAAGAGCGTCTGAAGGTCATCAGTGTGGAACTGTCGGATGTGGAAGGTGATTTGGAGCAATACATGCGCGAACACAATATCAGCGACATGAATACGGAGATGGGAACAAATATCAACGACCGAAGCCAGTATTCGCAGTCGCGCATCGAAGACGAAGTAGCAGCCAACATTGCACGCGACCTCCTGAATAAAGTAAAGTCGTCTGCGCCCAACACCATGCTTCCCAATATCTCCATTGGCAATGCATCGGTCAGTTCACTCATCGAACAACACAACCTCATGGTGCGCGACCTGCAGGTGCTGATTGAAAACTCCAGTCCTGGAAGCCCCATGGTGCGAGAAAAGGAATCGCAGCTGGAGACCATCCGCAGCACGATCATCCGCTCCATCGAGAACCACATCCAGTCCATCCAAATCCGCATACGCGAGTACCGGAACCAGGAGATGCGCACCAGCAACGCCATCAACATGGTACCCACCCAGCGCCGCGAGATGCAGTCGTTCACCCGACAGCAGTCCATCAAGGAACAACTGTACCTGTATCTGCTAAACAAGCGGGAAGAGAACGCCCTGCGGCTGACCATCACCGATGCCGACACGCGTGTAATCGACTACGCTTCTGGTGGCAAAATTTCCCCCGTCCCGTCACGTACCTACACGCTGGCTTTTATCATCGCCCTATTGCTGCCTGTCGGTGTCATCATGCTGATCAAATGGCTGGATGTACGTATCCGTAGCAAGAAAGATGTGGAAGCCTACTGCTCGATACCTGTAATCGGCATCATCCCGATGGTGGAAGACGACGCTTCGCGCATCATCACCAAAAGTGGGAAAGACCGATTCAACGAAACCTTCCGTATCATGCGCAACAACATCCAGTTCATGAACGGCGAGACTGAAGGGGGCAAGGTGTTGATGCTGACCTCCACCATGTCGGGCGACGGCAAAAGTCTGGTGTCATACAACATCGCCCTGTCATTTGCCTATGCAGGGGAGAAAGTGTTGCTAATCAACTCCGATATCCGCAAGCGCGAATCGTGGCATGGATCAAGAGAGAAATACAAACGCGGCCTGACCACCTATCTCGCCAACCGGGAAGACGTCATTGAAGACATCATCGAGGACGACAGCATCTATCCCGAATTGAAAGTCATCCATAACGGACCAATACCACCCAACCCCGCCGAATTGCTGATGAGCAAACGGTTTGACACCTTGATCGACTGGGCACGCAAAACATACGACTATATCATCATCGACAGCGTACCTATCGACATTGTAGCCGACGCAACCATCGTGAACAGACTGGTCGATGCGACCTTCTTTGTCATCAAGGAAAAGACCTCCGACCGACGCATCCTGATGGAACTGGAGGAATTCTACCAAACCGGCAAATTGAAGAATATGAGCATCATCCTGAACAACTACAAAATCAGGAAACACAGCTACGGCTATGGCGGTTACGGCTACGGCTATGGATATGGTTACGGCTATGGATATGGCTATGGTTACGGCTATGGTTACGGCTACGGAGATGGCGAGTCGGATGCAGACTCCAAGACAGAGAAAGACAAAGAATCTTAGCAATCCATCCGTTATTGTTTTTAACACAAAAAATAAAAAAATAAATAAATGAAAACCAAACTCAAATGCATTGGATTAACGTTGTTTGCCCTGATGGCAGCAACGACAGTCAACGGGCAGGAAGACAAGGATTATTATGTAGCTCGTGACAGGGCGCTCCATGCCACCGACCAGAATGTGGTCAGCGGACCTACCGGTGTCGGCTGGGTTCGATCGCACTTTTTCGACGACTGGTTCTTCCAAGTACAAGGAGGCGGACAGTTGTACTACGGTACCGACGACCGTGAAGGGCCCTTGGGTGACCGGCTGACAGGCAATATGGAATTTCAATTCGGACGTCGCATCTTCCCCATGTTTGGATTCCGTGCAGGTGTAGGTATGGGTTATGCCCATGGATTCCTAACGAAAGACCACTATACAAATTATTCAGTTTTAACAGGTGGTGACGGAATATGTGGAGATGACGCCTCAGGTAATTCCTTGGGAGGATACTTTTGGGATTATAACAACGACCTGTTGATGCAGAAATGGAAATATTTCTATTTCGGCGCGGACCTTTGGTTGAATTTGGCCATTTTCAAAGGGGCTGACAACTACAAGCAGTTCAGACCCAGGGAACATATTGTCTATGGCGGTGTCCATACCAAATACGCGTTAAGTGAAGTCGATGATAAAAACCACCGTTCCGAAGCCCATCTGGGTTACATCTGCAAATATAATTTCAAAAACAATTTAAGCGTATACGCCGACGTACGCTATAGTTTTATCGAACGCCTTTTCGACCGTGAGCATGTTCAAAGCATCGAATCTGCAGGATTTGGAGTGGACGGAGTACTGAATTTACATGTGGGCGTGATGTACAAATTCCACACACGTACAGAAGACGAGCGTGCAGTTTTTGTACAGAACGTCAAAACTGTGACTGAGCAAGAGGTGAAGACGGTAACTGTACGTGTCACAAAGAAAGACACGATTTACTCTAGAACCGTATACGACTCCACGGTAATGTACAACCAGGTGAATATCCCAACGCCTGAAACGAGCCGTCTGAAAGACTCGCTGCTCGCCCTCGTCAAAGAACGGCAGGAAAAGAACAAAAACATCAATTACGTACAAGACCTGAGCGATATCTTCCTCAACCAGCTGCTGCCTTACGAAATGGTCTTTTTCAAGTTGGACAAGTGGGACATCCTGCCTGAGGAAGAGATGAAGATTGACAAGATGGCCCGTATCATGAAAGCCTATCCCGACAACAAATTCCTCCTGTATGGTTCTGCCGACTCGAAGACTGGTACGGTGAAGCGTAACGACTTCTTAAGTCACCGCCGTGCCGATGTAGTGTACGACCTGCTGGTTGGACAATACGGAATCGATCCGAACCAACTGGAGCGCATTTATTTGGGTGGCATTCTGGATTACACCCCATTTGAACTCAACAGAGCCACGGTAATCATCATGGACCACCCGACGGTGAAGAAAGCCTTCGAAGAAATGAAGGCTCAAGGACAAGCCGGCGGAGGATCAGTAGAGATGAACAAATAATCTCCACTAAGCATATTAAACGATATTTTCAATTGTCACTAAATGAAAAAACTAAACATTCTCTTTTTATTTGTGCTATTGGCAGGTAGCACCCTGTATGCACAAAACGAGACCCGAAAACTCATTATCGACACCTTGCAGCGTTCCGGCACCCATGATGTGGGTTGGATACGTTCCCATTCGTTTGACAACTGGATCATCGACCTGCAAGGAAGCGGACATCTATACTATGGATTTGAAGACCGCAAAGGTCCCTTGAAAGATCGTATCACCGGCAATGCCGAAGTGCATTTGGGCCACTGGATTTTCCCTATGGTTGGTATTCGTGCCGGATTGGGCATGGGTAATTCACATGGGTTTATCACCAAAAACAGTTATCTTGCCAACCGCGGTGCTTTAACTGCCGATTACGGTAATTGCTGGGGACCGTCGACTGCAACCCTTATCTCTGGTTCAGATACCATACACGGTGCTTTGGGTGGCTACTACTGGCCGATAGATAACAACACCGACCTTTTCATCCAAAAATGGAAATATATTTATGCCGGATTGGATTTTATGGTCAACCTTTCCTACATGCATTCATTCCGCGAAGTGAATTTTGAGAAAAAATGGAACCATATAGTTTATGTCGGTTTCAATGTACGTGTAGGGTTGTCGGAAAACAACCCCGAGAAATTCTCCAATTTTATTGGATACTCGACATCACCAGCTTTCAAAGGATTCAAAAACACCAATTTTGCTGCCGAGGGACATATCGGATACAATTGCCAGTACGCATTGACAAAACACATCAATCTGTTCGCCGGCGCAAGACTATCCCTCTTGGAAGGCAATTTCGACCGTGAACGCATTCCTGGAGTAGAGACCATGGGTCCAGACTGGGAATTCATGGTGACAGCCGGAATTGGATACGATTTCAATTTCCGTAGCGAGAAACAACGACGCAACTATTATGTCGAACATAACATCATTCCCTACAATGCCGTTGAACTTCCCAAACATGTAAGATTTGTACAGCAGGAGGATTTGTTGGTTGTCAAACACACGGAGGTGGAACTGATCACCTATTACGACACCATTGACGATTCCGTATCCATACGACAATTGGACACCATTTTCTCATGGTTGGATACCATACCCCAGTTTACACCACACGACAGTGTTCCCTCGGACGAGTCGCTCGACAGCATCCTTTTGAAACGAATGTTGCCCTACGAGATGGTCTTCTTCGACCTTGACAAATGGGACATCCGCCCACAGGAAGAGATGAAGATAGCCAAGATGGCGCGCTTGATGAAGGCCTATCCGGAGCGGACATTTATACTGTATGGCTCAGCCGACTCGAAGACCGGTACAGTGAAGCGAAACGATTTCTTGAGTAAGAACCGTGCCGACCAGGTCTACAACAGGTTGATCATCGAATATGGAATCAAGCCAGAGCAGATGCGGCGAGTCTATCTGGGCGGTATTCTCGACTACGACCCATTTATTCTGAACCGAACCACCGTGATCATTATGGATCATCCTGCCGTGGAGAAAGCCTTCAATGAAATGAAAGCCCAGCGCAGGGCAGGTGGCAACGTGGTGGAATTCTAAACAGAAAAACGCGGTTTGAAAATCCTTGTTGTTCATAACGACTACGGGAAATACAGCGGCGAGGAAGCCGTTGTAGACCGCATGATTGACGACGGACGTCGTTATGGATATGAAATAGCGACGCTTCGACGCTCATCCCAGGATGCAAGAGACCGTCTCTGGGGTAAGATACATGGCTTTTTTTCTGGGATGTACAGCCTCTCGGGCCGACGCATGATGCGCAAGGCATTACGCAACTTCCATCCCGACATCGTTCACATCCACAACCTTTACCCATTCATCTCGCCAGCCGTGCTTCCCTTATGCCGGCGAAAAGGAATTCCCGTAGTGATGACGGTACACAACTATCGGTTGATTTGCCCCACAGGACTGTTTCTTCGCGACGGGAAACCCTGTGTGAACTGCCTTTCCAACGGCAACGAATGGGATTGCGTACGCTACAATTGCGAACACAGTCATCCACGTTCTCTGGGATACGCACTTCGCAATTGGGTGGCACGCAAAACAAAGGCCTATAAGAACTGCGTGGATTACTTCTGTTGCCTGACGGAATTTCAGAAACAAAAGTTGATTGCCGCAGGATTTGACAGTCAGAAAATACAGGTATTTCCCAATTGCGTGGAATACATTGAACCTTCAGAGGATCCATTACCTGACTGTGGTGCCGGCTTTATTGGTTACGTGGGCCGTCTGAGCGAAGAAAAAGGGTTCGACATGCTGCTTGAAATCGCACGACGGCACCCTGAAATGGAGTTTCGTTATGCAGGTTCGCTTCGTGATAACCAACCGTTGGAAGTGCCCTCTAATGTAAAATTCTACGGACAATTGGATCAAAAACAATTGGCACGGTTTTATACTGAAGCGCGTTTTATTGTAATTCCCAGCCGCTGTTATGAAGGATTTCCTGTCGTGTTGTTGGAGGCTTCGTCACATGGCAAGCCTTGTATCGCACCGAACCATGGAGCCTTTCCCGACCTGATATTCAATCGTGATGAGCAACGTCTGGGCGGCATGCTTTTCAAGCCCCTCGACATCGACGATTTAGAGCAGAAAATCACAGAGTTGTGGAACCATCAAGAAGAAACGGATGCGTTGGGGCGTTGTGCCGAAAACAACTACTTACAACGTTTTGAAAAGCAAAAAACAAACGCAGCTTGGGACAAATTCCTCAAACAAGTTGTCGACAACCACAAAGCCAATTCAAACCTTTAAAATCTTGAGACTCCACGAATGAGAAAGAAAAGAGTTGTCATAGATGTCAATGCCGCCCTTCCCCTATATA
Source organism: uncultured Bacteroidales bacterium (assembly GCA_946401725.1). Lineage (GTDB taxonomy): Bacteria > Bacteroidota > Bacteroidia > Bacteroidales > P3 > Colimorpha. Next base: position 78,004 of record CAMIVE010000003.1, read on the forward strand.
GCAAAGGGTGGGTCTCCGGGATAGGCCGGACAACCAAAGAACTTGTTGAAGCTTTGGACAACATTGACAATCTACCCTTTGAGGTGATGCTGTATTCCCAAAACACCAAGGGAATCAATGGCGACCGTTTGCAGACACATTTCAAGAGCCGGCATCTTTTTCTTCCACACAAATCGTGGGCAAATCGTTTGATAGGCAAGACTCATCTGCGGGAATGGAGTACTGGATACGACCTGTTGCATATTCCGCACAATTTCGAGTGGGTCAGAAAACCAGAAAAAACATTGGTCACTATACATGATGCACTGTTTTTTGCCTATCCTGACGACGTTTTCAATTTTCAGTATTATCAGCAAGTCTACCCTACCCTTGCCAAACGCTGTCGAGGAATCATCACCTGTTCTGAATCCTCGAAAAAAGACATCATACAGTATATGGATGTTCCAGGAGAAAAAATTTTTGTTTGTCCATGGGGGTATCGCAAAGACATTTATTTCCCACGAGAACATAAAAAAATTGAGCAACCTTATTTCCTCATGGTCTCATGCAGTCTGGGACGAAAAAACAGCATGTCGGTGATACGCGCGTATGAGAAATTTTCAAAAAACGATCCCTCCCATGAACTGTGGATAGTTTGGCCTAACACACCCCAGTCAGTACTTGAGTATTGTGGTCAGCCCCATTTGAAAAGACGCATTCATATCTCTCAAAGCGTGGACGATGACACATTAGGACAACTATACAGTGATGCCACTGCCACCTTCTTCCCGTCACGATATGAAGGCTTCGGATTGCCCGTGCTGGAATCGATGGCTTGTGGAACACCTGTGGTCACCTGTCGAAACAGTTCGCTGCCTGAAGTGGGTGGTGATGCGGCATTTTATGTAGACCCTGACGATATGGAAGCCTTGTGTGATTATATGGAACAATTCGAGCAACAGACACTAAAGAAAACTGATTATAGCGAGAAGTGTATGGCACAAGCCTCCCTGTTTTCGTGGGAACGATGTGCGCAGCAGACTGTAGAAGTATATAAACAATTATTATGAAGCAGAATTCCATCTTGATAGCCCTTCCCTGCCTGAAAGTCGGCGGAACCGAGATGCAGACCCTACGCCTGGTCGAAGCCTTGGTCGCCGGAGGCTATCATTGCGTCACCGTCTGTTATTTTGAATACGACTTTGTTATGCGACAACGGTTTGAGGAAGCAGGAAGTAAAGTAGTCTGTTTATCCGCGTATGGTAAAAGACCTGACAGCCTGCGCGATACATACAAATTCTTAAAGTCCGGATTAAAAAGAGTTGTCGCAGAATACCGACCCAAGATGGCGCATGTGCAATATATGGCGCCTGGTGCGATGCCAATTATTATTCTAAGACGTTTGGGAATCAAAACCCTTATTGCCACCTTGCATACCGATTCCAGCATTTATCGGAATCTGCGATTGGTGCATTACCTACAGAAATACAAAACGACAGCATTTACCTGTGTTACCGAAGCGGCAGAAAAAAGCTTCTTTGGCAGTAGTCAGTTATATGATGAGGAATTTGTTTTAAAACATCACAACCATTTCACCATCCACAATTGCCTGTCAGCTGATTTTCCATGGAATGACAATAATGAGATGATTCAATTTGAAGTTCCTGTCATCGGCATCGTCGCGCGCTTGGAGCGAATCAAAGGTGTCGATTTTGTCATGCCTGCTTTTGCCAAAGTATTGAAACAACTCCCCGATTGCCAACTGATGATTGTGGGCGATGGACAATTGCATGAGGAAATGACGCAACAGCAACAGGAACTAGGCATCAAAGAAAAAAATGTAATCTGGGCTGGACGCGTTCCCTATGAAAAATTGGCAGGCTATTACAAGCAGATGACCCTGGTATGGATGCCTTCACGGAGCGAAGGCTTTGGATTATCGGCCATCGAAGCCATGGGCCATGGTCATGCGGTTATTGCCTCGGACACCGGTGGATTGATTGAAATCATTCACAATGGTGTTGATGGCCTGCTTATACCATCTGGAGACACAGAAGCATTGGCCACCCAAAGTCTTAAGCTGTTAAATGACAGAGAGAAACTCAAACAGATGAATGCCGCCGCATTGCAAAATGCCAAACAATTCTCCTTTGAGCATTATAAAACTCAGATCCTATCGCTCTACGAAAAATTAGAAAAGTGATCTTTTTTGAGACTATATTCAAACGAGAATCTTTCAAACCTTTTCATCCTTTTAACCACATAAAACCTTACCCCATTGAGCGGAATAATCAATTTGTTATTTTTTTTGGTGCTGAACGCCTACTTTTTCATCTTTATGTTCCGTTACAGCGCCCGCATCAAGGATCCCTTGAACAGCAGCAAATATCTGTTGATTGAAGGAACCGAAATGTTTTTTATTCTGCTTTTCGCTACAGGAACACTTGCTCTCTCTTCGTCTGGAGGAGGTCATGGCTCAGGAGGAGGATTCAACCTGCAGGCCATTCGCTTGTTGTTACTGGAAGTCGCATTATTAATGTCGTTGTTCGTATGTCAAGAAAGACCCAAATGGGGAATTGGGACAGTTATGTATCTGATATTCATCCTTTGGTGCGTATACTCACTAACATATTGTAGTTCATTTGAATACGGAATACGCTATATTTTAAAGTATCTGTATCCTTTGATTATCATGATTGTTGCCTCAGCAATTATCAGAGACGAAAAAATGTTTCTGGCACTGTGTGTATGGGCTCGGCGTGTGGCAATAGTGAGTATTATCATTGAATTTATTCCAGGTATTAGTACCATTTTGGGAGGAACTTTTTGGTATGCCACAGCAATGAATCTGAACTATGCTTCCATAACAGTTATCTCATTTGCCCTATATTATTTTTATGGGAAAGACAAAAAAGACCTGATAATGGCCATTCTGTTTGTTTTGCCGAGCATCGTCATGGTCCATCGTAGTGGCATGTTGGCTATATTTGTTGCCATTGCTGTATTCATGTTCTTCAAACACAAATGGGTTTCTGTTCCATATATTGCTGTAGTTGCCGCAGCAGCACTTGCTGTTGTATTTTATGTACCCGCAGTTCATGACAAAATGTTTTGGAAAGATACCGAGAATGAATTGACCATCAGTGATGTTCGTTCCGGAGCAATAACCAGTGACGATATTCGCAACAATGGTCGAGAGGCCCTATGGGAAATACTTGAAAACGAATATTACATCGGACATGAGATGAGAGGAAGCGGCATAGGAAGCTGTCAAAAATACCTGTATGAAAATCCCGCAATTGTAAAACAGACTCATGGTGACTATGTTCAAATGCTTTGCGATACCGGTCGTATAGGGTTTGTGCTCTATATTCTTATTGCCATAGTCATAATTGTTCATTGTTTTATTGTGTGTGTGACCGATTATATTCCAGAGTATATCAAATGTTGTGCCATGATAGTGGCATCAAGCATTGCAGGCTGTTATGCAGCAATGTACAGCGAAAATGTCGTAACCTACACCATGGCTTCTACAGGATATCCATTTGCACTTTATGGTGTAATGCTTGGTATGCTGTCCAAGGTCGGAAAACCGAAATACCAGTACTCAGAACGAGGTCTTAATTTCTGATGATTTCTATAATCATACCATTATACAATAAGGCATCAACGATCAAAAATACCATCGATTCGGTCCTGTGTCAGACCATACAGGACTTCGAGATAATTGTGGTAAATGACGGTTCAACCGATGATGGAGTTGAAAGAGTACGAAGCATAAAGGATCCGCGTATTACAGTCATTGAACAAGACAATCAGGGCGTGTCATCTGCACGTAACAGAGGCGTTATGGAATCAAAGTGCGAGTGGGTGGCTTTTCTGGATGCCGATGACAATTGGAAACCAACGTATTTGGAGACTGTATTAGAATTAATGCAGACATATCCCGACTGTTCTGTCTATGCCACAGCATACCAACGATGCAATGCAAATGGCATATTGTCAGACATAAGAATTAACGGCATTGCGAACGATGAAGTTCAGATTCTTGACAATTATTTTGAAATTGCCACAAAATCCGATCCTCCAATTCACACATCATCAGTAATAATCCGTAAAGAGTCATTATTGGCGATAGGAGGTTTCCCAAATGGTGTGCATCAGGGTGAAGATTTGTTGACATGGGCAAGACTGGCATCTAAATACAAAATTGCATACTGCCTAAACCCACAAAGTATTTTTTTTACCGGGGAAGACTCCCCAATGGACAAACCTAAACGCACACCCGACCCGAATGATCCAGTGGGAAAAGAATTAGAAGAACTATACAACAACAATCCAAACACTACATCCTTAAAACAATACATAGCCCATTGGCATAAGATGCGCGCTTCAATATATCTGAGGCTTCCCAAACAATCAGCCAATTGCCGCAAAGAGGTTGCCATTGCTTGGAGATGGCACCATAACTACAAACTGATTTTGTACATAATCCTAACCACAATACCCTATCCTTTCAGAATGAAACTATTATCTATAATCTTTTAACTTATCACAACTATCATGACTCCAATTTGCTTATTTGTTTACAAACGAGTTGAAACCACACGGCAGATGCTGGAATCGCTGAAAGCCTGTCCAGAATGTGCCGACAGCGAATTGTATGTCTTTATGGATGAGGCACGCAACGATGACGAAGCCAAACAAGTGGAGGATGTGCGTGCCCTGTTCGATGACATACAAGGATTCAAGGCGGTATACCCTTTTCCTGCACGTATGAACAAGGGCATGGCCCGATCAGTAATTGACGGTGTGACCGCCGTGTTAAAACAGCATGAAAGCATCATTGTGCTGGAGGACGATTTGGTTGTCTCGCCAGATTTCCTTACATTCATGAATGATGCGCTGGATGCTTTCAAGAACAGAGAAGACATTTGGAGCATTTCCGGATATACCCCCAAGATGGATGGCATTGAAAATCGTGATCCCAAGGGAATATTCCTTGTTCCGCGTGCCCAATGCTGGGGTTGGGCGACATGGGCAGACCGCTGGGAGACTGTTGACTGGGAAGTGGACGATTACAAAAGAATCTGTAAGAACAAAGCCATACGCAAAGCTTTCGACCGGGGTGGCAACGATTTGTTCCGCACCTTGGAGATGGAGCGTAACGAGCGTATAGAATCGTGGGCGGTACGGTGGGCCTATGCAGCTTCCCGACAGAACAAATGGACGGTCAATCCCATGCTTTCAAAGGTACAGAATATAGGGTTAAAGAGTTCCGAGAGCCATGTGGGCTGGCACGATGAACGGCACCATGTAGAGTTGCAGGGTGCCAGCACCATAATTGATGCAAACGTACAAGTCGATGAAGAATTGGTGCAAGCCTTCAAGAAACACCACGACCTATCCATCATCAGCCGCATCGGCTACTTCATGCGCCTCCACAACCTCGGCTACGACTTCGTCAAACGCATACTACACAGAAGTTGATGTGAGAAATTTAAAAGAACACGAATCTCACGAATCATCCGAATAATTGCTTCATCATGATTGTTTTTAAAGAGGAAAGTTATAAGATATTGATTCACATCGTGCTCAAGTATACAATTATCTTCGTGCGACAAATATGAAATTAGGTATTCTTCTCAACTTTGGTTGTCCTGATGAACTAGAACAGTATCGTATTCTATTGTAAATAATTGATTGAGGTGTTGTAATTATTTAACAAATAGTTTTTAACAAGCTTTTTGTAATTGAGATTAAATAATAAATTCGTTTGATTCGTGTAATTCGTGTTCAACAAGATCTTGTAATTGAGATTAAAATATTTCATTCGTTTAATTCGTGTTCAACAAGATTTTTGTAGTTGAGTTAAAAATAAAATAATTCGTTTGATTCGTGTAATTCGTGTTCAACATTTTTAAGAATTTTAATTTGTGTTTTTTATCATTTCCAAGATACTGAAATTTCTCGTTTTCCCCCTTACGTGGGTTTTTACGCTCTTCATCCTTTCCTATTTTGTAAAGAAAAAGAAATGGCGTAAAGGCTTGTTTATTGCCGCCATTGCAGTGCTGTTACTCTTCACCAACAAACCCTTGCTGCAATGGTCACAATATCTAACGACCAAACAGTACTGCCAACAACAATTGCCCAAGAAATGCTACAAAGTTGCATTGGTAATGGGTGGATACGGATCAATGAACACCGAGACGGGACAGATGCATTACATCGATGACAGAGGCGAACGACTCTGGGAACCCATCCGATTGTATCACAGCGGTTATGTTGAAAAAATACTTATCTCCGGTGACAATTCCATTGCCAAAGATGCCAACGGAAATACTACAGCTGATTCATTTCTGAAATTCATGAGTGGTCTTGGCGTACCAGAAAGGGATATCCTCTTAGAACAGCAAGCACGCAACACTAGAGAAAACGCCACCTATTCCATTGCCCTACTGGATTCGTTGAAATACAAACCCGAAGAATGTCTCATCGTCACATCGGCCACCCACATGAAGCGTGGTCTGGAATGTTTCGCTGTAGAAGGATGGACTGTGGACGGATTTGCAGTCAATATTTATCCCAAACCTCATCCAAAATTGTATCAATTCATTCCCAACTGGAAAACCATCGTGGAATGGCAGGAACTGATGAACGAATGGGTGGGCAACATCATTTATAGAATTGTAGGATACTGATGAAGACTGTCACATTTCTTGTTCCCTGCTATAACGTTGCAACATGCGTTAGCCACTGCATAGACTCAATGCTCGTCAACGAAACACTTGACGACATAGAGATTCTCCTCATTAACGATGGTTCGAAAGACAACACGTTGGAGGTGCTACATGAATACGAACGTAAATATCCCGATGTGGTACGCGTGATTGACAAAGAAAATGGCGGTTGGGGAACAGCAATCAATCTAGGCATACGTGAAGCCAAAGGGAAATATTTAAAAGAAGTCGATGCCGATGACTGGGTTTCATCAGAGGATTTAAAAGAATACGTTGATTTCCTAAAAGAAAACGACATAGACTATATAGCTACCAACTATACAGAATATTTCAAAGCAACCAATAAATACGAACACCATACCTATCATAAAGACATCTACAACAAGCCGATGTCGCTGAACGACTTCTGGGAGAACCACTACAATGCCTGGGACTTCCCCATCCACGCTATCACTTATCGGACACAAGTTTTACGAGACAACGACATCAAAGTCGGCGACCGCTATTACGGCGACATAGAATACAACCTCTATCCTCTATCCTTTGTACATTCCATCAGTATACTACCAATCAACATTACTATTTATTTCCGTGGCAGTGATGAACAAAGCACCAGTACCGCCGGCTACGCCAAGCACTACAAAGACTATATCATGATGAGTCAACGGCTCACAAACTTTTTCCTGAAACTGCCAAACACGCTGCACCCAAATCTAAACCACTTTATAGAAACCACCGTTCTAGGCACTCTATTGAAAGCCTATTACATGATGATGTCACCGGTCTATGCCGGAAATGCAGATGGAATAAGGGCCTGTTTAAAAGACTTTAATCATTGGCTCAAAACAACCGATGTAAAAATATACAATTATTGTGGCTGCCAAAAAAAACATGGCATTGCTTACATCAACATTTGGAGAAAAACTGGCATCAATCTTTTAAAATTAAGACTTGGCAAAAAATGATTCCCAAAGTTATTCATTATTGTTGGTTCAGTGAGGAAAAGAAACCTCGTAACATACAACTCTGTATCGACAGTTGGGATAGGGTAATGCCAGACTTTGAAATCAAGTGTTGGAACTCAAAAAGTTTTGATTTTGACAGTGTGGCCTTTGTACGTGACGCCATGGCCGAAAAAAAATATGCTTTTGCTGCCGACTATGTAAGGTTGTATGCTTTATATACGGAAGGTGGTATTTATCTTGACTCTGACGTGTTCGTAAAAAGGCCCTTTGATATTTTTCTTTCAGACTCATTTTTTTGCGGTACAGAAGCCTATTGGGTAGATGGAGAACTGAGATATAGAATGGAACCGGCAATAATGGGAGCAGAAAAAGGGCATCATTTTATAGAACAATGCATGTCATTTTATCAGCATAACCGGTTTTCTTCCTCTACGACCAGCAAAGAAAACATCATGCCGAAAGTGATAAGCAGATATGCTTTAGAGCATGGCTATCGTTACGAAAACACCAAACAACAATTACAGGATATCACCATTTATCCCACATCATACTTTACCAACACACTTCATAAAGACACCTCAAAAGAGGATGAAATTTATGCCATTCATCAAAATGCCGGATCATGGATTGATTACCAAGATCGCGGATGGTTGTTTAACTATTGCAGAAAACACAATCTGATGAGTTTTTACCATCGATTAGAGAATTTCCTTAACCGAAAATGATTCCGAAGACAATACATTATTGTTGGTTCAGCGGAGATCCTTATCCTGATTTGATCAAACGCTGCTTGCGAAGTTGGAAGCGGATGCTGCCAGATTACAGACTTCGATTATGGGATGGCAATAGTTTCGACTTTGATAGCGTACCGTACGTCAAAGAAGGCATGGCGGCCAAGCGTTGGGCAGTAGCTTCCGACTATATTCGATTATATGCTTTATATACCGAAGGTGGCATTTATTTGGATTCAGACGTAGAAGTCTTAAAATCTTTTGACACTTTTTTAAATAATTCATTTTTTACGGGCACCGAACCATATATAATAAATGACAAGATTTACTATGATTTAGAATGTGCCATAATGGGCTCTGAGAAAGGGCATCCCTTTCTAAAAGAGGCACTGGACTATTACAACATCGTACATTACACTCCAGAAAATCATATCACCATCTGTCACGCTTTGGTTCCAATTTTGGAAAAATATGGATACACATCCGAAAACAAACTCTACAATCTTTCTAATGGAGTGACTGTATATCCACTAGACCATATCCACGATAAATATAGCTTCTACGATAAAAGCGCCATCCATTGGTGCCAGGGTTCCTGGTTGGATTATCCAGAGAAAAGCCGATTGTATTATTTTTGCCAGCGCAATGGCTTAATGGGATTCTATCATTGGCTTGAACGATTACGAGGTACCAGAAAATGAAACTCTGCATTGTCTCTTCAGGTGATTTCTTCTCCAACTACGGTGGAGGGCAAGTATATGTTCGCAACATAGTGGACGATTTCTGCCGGCGGCAAGAAATCACAACCATTGTTGTTTCATTTTGCGAAAGACAAGTCTTTGAGAAGAAAAAGTATAATGGTATTGACGTTTTTTCGGTCAACAATGAACAAACATTTAGAGAGGTTTTGTTGAAAACCAAACCAGATATCGTCCACTCTAATGGAGAGAAATATCTATCCGCAAAGCTATGTAAAGAACTCGAAATCCCTTGCATCGTCACTGCCCATCACGGAGGCCTTGTCTGTCCAGCAGGGACATTGCTTAACACCGACGATGAAATATGCAACATTCCTGCAGACTTTAGCCACTGCTTGAAATGTTATCTGCGCCACACACCAACTGGACTATTCTGGTTTCCCCTTCTAAAAAGATACTCACAAAAACGATATATTAAGATTGGAAAAAGGCTTAAACGTCTGCCTTTCATCCCATTCCTCTCTCCTATTGGTGAAACAGGATTAATCGTAAGCGAAAAGATTGCGGAATGGAAAGAATTGGCTGATAATGTCACCCATTTCATCGCCCCATCAAATGCAATAGCCGAAGCCCTTAAACGTAACGGATGCCCCAAATCAAAGATATCGGTCATTCCTCATGGAATACCACAACAACATCATATTCCAAGTTCTCCGTTCTCCGTTCTCCGTTCTCCGTTCATCAAGTTTTACTATGTTGGTCGCATCAACTATGTAAAGGGCATACATATTCTTTTAAAGGCATTTTCCTCTATTGAGGACCCCAATATCGAGCTACATCTGATTGGAGGTGCTGGCAACAATGCTGAACAACGCTATATGAAGCGTTTGCAAAGGCAGTATCGTAAAGACACCCGAATCATATGGCACGGCAAGCTGCCACTTGAGCAGATGAATGAAGCCATAAAAGACTATCATTGCCTTATACATCCGGCCATATATCTTGAAGTTTTCGGATTAAATATCAGTGAGGCCTTGTCACAGCATAAGTATGTCATCGCAACACGATGTGGAGGGTCTGAAATGCAGATACACAACGAAAATGAAGGCATTTTGGTTAATCCAAATAATCCAGAGGAATTAAAGGATGCCATGATACATTATATCAACTCTCCTAAACACTCCACCGCAGAAGTAGAGCGTATTGAGACTCATATACAAAACCTTATCAAACTATATTTCCAAACCACAAAAGAAAAATAACGCCAATTCATGTTTAATTTAAACGAACACTAATCTCTCGAATCAAACAAATATATATTCGTGCTATTCGTGTAATTCGTGTTCTAAAAGACAGTGCTATTTGTGTTCAACACTAAATCTCTACACCAATACTTTAAGCAACATCCGCATTATGTCGGCAAGTTTCTGTCTGACATTTGTCACGTCTGGTGGTGGATTCTGTCAAGGCAAAAAATAGTTGTTCTAACAGCTGAGAGTGGAGGATTGGGCGACTATCTATGGATCAGAAGTTATTATGCAGCCATCCGTAAGCATTACACTCCCCGAAAATGCAAAATCATCGTAATTGGGATGGTCCAATGGGATCCATTTGTTTATGAGTTGGACGCAGACTCAGAAAGAAACCATTTTGACATATACCGTGCATTTGAGTCGCCCGACAACCCATTGAAAGTTGAAGCTGCCTTTTTCAGATTATTTCACGCGGATGTATATGTTGATTTCCGCGAGAGACACCTAACAGGATTGGTTAAGGCCAAAGCTTACTATTCCGGCAAAGGTTGCAAAGACACCAAGGAATACTATGAAACAGCAAACAATAAGGTGATGAACAGTTGGTTTCCTTTGCCAACAAACTTCAAGCACACCCCTCCCCTAATACCAATTACCGACAAATCACGAAACGATGCACTAGCAAAGCCTTACGTCGTTGTTGTCGAAGGTGGCAACACTCAAGGTAAACTCTCCGAAGAACAAGTTCTAACTATAGTAAAAGCCATTCTATCACAGGGGTACAACATCTTCTTCAACGGCGACTATAAAAAACTAATAACCAATCAAACATCAAACATCAAACATCAAACATCAAACATCATCGACGGCTACACCTATCCTTTGATAGAGTATCCAACCATTGTCAACAATTGTAGATATGTAGTCACTGTAAACACATTCATTTACCATCTTGCCATTCAACTTGAGAAACCGTGCATCGTATTAAGTGCCAACGAATATGAGTCTGTCAAGTTGGACGCATCCAATCAAATAATACTCTTCAACAAAGAACTACATCAGGCATACGAAAACAATGCACTGAACAAATATAATTTCAACGATTCAGTTGGATTAAGAGATATAGAAAACGATAGGATTTCAGATGCTATCCGACGTATAAACGAATGACTGAAAATATGCTTGTTTCCGTTATAGTAATCACATACAATTCAGCCAAGTATGTATTGCAGACATTGGAAAGTGTCAAACGGCAGACATACAGAGACATTGAATTGATAGTCAGCGACGACTGTTCTACAGACGATACAGTTTCAATATGCAATAGTTGGGTTAGCGAAAACAAATCCATTTTCAAGGATGCTAAAGTAATCCAGACGCCCCAAAATGGCGGAATATGCAGTAACTATAATTACGCACTTAAAAATGCCCGTGGTGAATGGATAAAATACATAGCGGGAGATGACATACTGGAAGACATTTGCATAGAAAGATTTGTTGCAAACATTAGGTCTGACACATTCTTATACACTTGCATTACCAAACATCTGCAAAACGAAACGGAAGAAGTTATGCAATATGCGACAAGAGTCCCCAATACGTCAGCTTGGAGACAAGGCCGCTTTATGTTAAAGTATCTGTATGGCATCAACGGTCCAACGATTTTTGTTGAACGGGAACACTTGATTCAAATTGGAGGCTTCGAAGAGAAATACCCGATGATAGAAGACTGGCCCATAGCCATCAAATTCGCAACAAAAGGATGGAGAATTGGAATAGTCAACGAAGCGTTAGTGTTTTGGCGCATATATGGCGACAGCATTTCTCACTCCAATTTCTCGTTTGCCATATCCTTACGTGAGGCATGGTACGATTACGCAATACGGTATAGTTGGCGTTACATATTGCCATTACACTGTTATCACTATTGGCTCAACCATTGGTTGGTCGGTGATGCCGACAATGGCAAGAGAAAAAGAATATTAGGCTATTTGTTACGCTGTATAGATTTAGTCAACATCAAACGCAAGTTATTACCAATACCAAAAGAACCATATAAAAACATCTAGTCAATACAATGCAACCCAAACTCATCTGCCTGACATCCGTTCTTAATGAAGCTTGGTTTTTGGATCGTTTCCTACAATGCGCCAGCATTTGGGCCGACCATATCATCATAGGCGACCAAGGTTCCACCGACGGTTCCGCTGAGATAGCACAGAAATACGAAAAAGTAATATTCATCGATAATCCACGAACAGGTGAAATGAATGAGGGCGACTACCGGACGCCTCTATTCGAAAGGGCGCGACAGATTGAGGGGCCCAAGGTACTTATAACCCTCGATGCTGACGAAATATTGACTCCAAATTTCGATTCCAAAGAGTGGGACACTATACGTTCGGCAAAACCGGGCACTATTATATCCTTCACACTTCACAACCTGCACCCTAACGGCACCTACTGGGCATTCGGTGATGCCTACACCGGATACGTAGATGACGGTGAGCCTTTCAAACGAGGACAAATACACGCTCCCAGAACTATTGTTCCGGACGGACACGACGTACTGCTGTGCCACGATATATGCATACTGCACTATAAGTTGATGGACTGGAACCGCTATTTGGATCGCAACAGGTGGTACATGTGCTACGAGAAAGTGTATGGACTAAGCTACCCTATCAGCATCTTCCGTCGTTACCACCAAGTTGACAGCATAGTTAGCAGTCAATGGAAACCATGGGAACCCTGGTGGAAAGAAAAATACGAAAAACTAGGAATCGATATCACTTCTATCGTCCACCAACAAAATCCGATGTGGGACAAGCAGGTGATAGCCTACATGATAGAGCATGGAGCATCCTACTTCCGCCACCTCAACATCTGGGATGTCAACTGGGAAGAAAAAGCTCAGAAATTAGGTATTACGCATGAAAAATCGTTACGCGATCCTCGCCGTAAGTGGGAGAAAGCTGTCAACCGTTGGCTTATAAGCACTCAAGCTAAACAATATACGACCAGCGTACACCTGATTGAAAAAATACTGATGAAGATTTACAGATGAAGCTTTCAATAATAACTGTCAACCTTAATAACTGCGAAGGGCTTCGCCGCACCATTGACAGTGTGGTATCACAGACCTTTACTGACTACGAGTGGATTATTGTAGACGGTGGTAGTACTGATGGCAGTAAGGAACTTATAGAACAGAACGCCACCCGATTTGGATATTGGTGTTGTGAACCGGACAATGGCGTATACTCTGCAATGAACAAAGGTATCGCCCATGCGACAGGTGAATATGTTCAATTCCTTAATAGTGGCGACTGGCTATACGATGCTAATACATTGGAGCATGTTTTTCGTCAGATTGACGACAAATCGGACATCTATTATGGCAACATGGTACAGGTGAACGACAATGACCGCCTCAATCCCATTTCTTACCCTGACGAACTCGGTTTCTTCTATTTCCCCTATGGCAACATTTGTCATCAGGCCACATTCTACCGCCGCACCCTCTTCGACGGCAACCTCTACGACGAATCATTTTCAATAGTCTCGGACTGGGCAATGAATATGAAACTTCTATTTAGCGGCGTCACATTCAAGCACCTGAACCAAACAATTGTATATTACGACAACACAGGTAGA
>CAMIVE010000004.1 GCA_946401725.1 uncultured Bacteroidales bacterium
AGGCTGTTACCCATATTGTAGCGGGCATCGCCAATGTAAGCGAACTTCACCTGATTGAGGGGCTTGTCGGTGTGCTCCTGGATGGTGAGGAGGTCGGCCAGAATCTGAGTGGGATGAGCCTCGGCGGTAAGACCGTTCCAGACGGGAACACCAGCATATTCAGCCAGTTCCTCGACGGTGGCCTGGTCAAAGCCACGGTATTCGATACCGTCGAACATACGACCCAGCACGCGGGCGGTGTCCTTCATACTCTCTTTGATGCCAATCTGGCTGCCGGTGGGACCCAGATAGGTGACATGGGCACCCTGGTCTTTGGCACCGACCTCGAAAGCACAGCGTGTGCGGGTAGAGGTCTTCTCGAAAATCAGGGCAATGTTCTTGCCTTTGAGGTGGGGCTGCTCAGTGCCGGCATATTTGGCGCGTTTCAGGTCGCGAGCCAGGTCGAGCAGATAGTTGAGTTCCTTGGGGCTGAAGTCTAAAATCTTCAGAAAATTGCGGTTTCTTAAATTGTAAGCCATGATATTTTAATTTTGAATTTTGAAATTTGAATTTCGAATTTAATATCGATGTATTGATAATTTTTGAATTTCTATTTTATATTTTTATTTTGAGAAGTATTTTTTTATTTTTTATTCCCGATTCTAAAGTTATATCCGATATTCAAACAAGGTCCCCAATAGCCAGCACCATCAATATTCATATACATAATACCGCCTCCAAAATCGAAATTCTTATAGCTAGGTCCAAGGGTAAACCTATGATCAACAAAAGCATAAACATCAACAAATATCAAACCAATATGATAATCAAAAAAAGCAGTCCATTTCGTATCTGTGGCATAAGCCCTTGCTCCAATAATCAACTCTGGTAAAGCAAGGTTATCACCAATTTCAACACCAAAGCCCATTGACAATTGTAAATTGGGATTGAACTGATAACCAAGTTCTCCCAAGATTGCGCCATATAATTCAGGACGAATAAAAAAACCTTCTTGTCTTGTGAAGTTGGCATTATCCGATTGTGCATTAGCCACAAACGGCATTATCATTGACAACTGTAACAATAAGAAAAAAGATATTAGGCATTTTTTCATATAGTTTGATTTAAGTGTTACTATCAGTATATTTTGAACTATGGATATCGAATTATGACCGGTTTTTCTTGTTGCGTATCACAGTAACGAGTATCTTAATAATTTCTTCTGTTTGATTATTAAGTTTAATAAACATATTCTCACTAATATAACCAGATTCAAACAACAATTCCAACCAATATTGTGTTTCTTCTGCTTCCTTTAGCGCAATTGACCACTTGCTGATTAAATCAGCGTCGCTCTGTGGGCGTTTACCTTCTCTGATATTTGCTCCAATACTTGTTCCACTGCGAAGAACCTGATTTGACATCGCATATTCATTTTTTTCAACTAAATATTTATTCAGTTGGATGATATCCAATGCCAACCGTTTGCTCTTTGTATATAGTGGATTCTCCATTTCAAAATTCGAAATTCAAAATTCACAATTAGAATGTTCGACTATCGAACAATTCGGGTTCCACAATGGGGGTTGTTGAGCTGGCCGGCCTCGGTGATGATGCACTCTTTACCGCCGTTCTCGACGAACATGATGGCTGCACGCACCTTGGGGGCCATGCTGCCTTCGGCAAACTGGCCCTCCTCAAGGTACTTCTTGGCCTCGGCGATGGTGATAGTGTCAAGAGCCTGCTCGTTCTCCTTGCGGAAATTGATATAGACCTTGGGGACATCGGTGAGGATGAAGAACTCATCGGCGCGGATTTCAATGGCACAGAGTGCACTGGCGAGGTCCTTGTCGATAACAGCCTCGACGCCAGTCACGCGGTCGCTCTCCTCAACCACTGGGATGCCACCGCCGCCAACGGTAACGACCACGCTACCGGCACGTGCAAGTTTCTCAACAATCTTGATGTTGTTGATGCGCACCGGCCGTGGGGAAGCGACCACTTTACGCCAGCCGTTGCCTTTGGGGTCTGCTTTGTAGGTGACGCCCGAAGGCGACACCATTTTTTCCTTTTCCACCTTCCACGCGCCACTCTCCATTTTCTCGAGTTGTTCCGTGGTGTAGTAGGGTCCTACCGGCTTGGTAGGGTTCTTGAACATGGGGTCAAGCTTGTTGACAGCCACCTGTGTAACCAGCGTCACCACATTGCGCTGGATGTCGTTGCGAGCCATCACGTTGCGTAGTCCCATTTCAATCATGTAAGCAATCGAGCCTTGCGTCTCAGCCACACAGAAGTCCATCGGCATCGCTTCGATACCTTTAGCGCGACCCGCTTCATGCTGCAACATCACGTTGCCCACCTGGGGTCCGTTGCCATGTCCGATGACTACATTATAGTTACGTTTCAGGAGGTTGCACAGACTCTCACAAGTCCGCTCCACGTTCTCAAGTTGCTCTTTATAAGTGCCCTTTTGGCCGCTGCGCAGTAAGGCATTGCCACCAAAAGCAACCACTGCAAGTTTTTTCATTTAGTTATTTATTTATCTTATGTTCAATAATTTAAGCACTTTCTTTCAAGTTTGAAAGAAAGTGCAAATGTACATAAATTTTTGAATATAAACGAAAAAAGGGGGAAATAATATAGAAAGTAACGGATAAAGTCAAAAAGTTACTGGTTAAAGATCGAAACCAAGTGTGAGATAATAGGATAAGCGGCTCAAATGGCCATCAAAAATATAATAATTGTATCCTACCGACAAATCATGTGACGTGGTTTCATCCTTCTTCGAAGAAGTAGAGGCCAACGTTTGCTTGTACATAGCGGTAACACCGGCGAACAATGTTTCGGTGATATAGTACTGAACCCCTACACGACCATAAACACTGAAATCTATGTCAAAAGGCATGTCATCCTTGACATCGTGCCAATTGTTGACATTGGGGTCATTATACAGTTGCCCGTTCGTAACACGATAGGCTTCAGCCCGATGCTGACGAGAGAACTGCAAGTCGGCACCGATACCGAGACCTCCCGAAAGAACGAGACGGTCCACCGGACTGTATTCCGTTTCAATTCCCATTCCAATGAAAAGCGATTTCGTTTTCCTTCCGAAACGATAGTTGTAGTTTGCGTTGTCGATCGTCGTGCCAGGGAAATAGCCCATCCACTCGTACTGACTGTACTGAAAAGTAAAGCTACAGCCATAGTCGATAGCGCTTGACGATTTGCCATGAGCTTCCAAAACAAGCATAAAAGCAGGCTCGGTTTTAAACTCTGTCGTCTCCGCTTTGACATTTCTTTCCTCATACCCATAACCATAGCCAACAATGGGCTTGCCGAAGGTAGAGACTCCACCGAAATTGAGCCAGATTTTACCACCGCCCCCAGAGTTGCCAAGCGAAGTATAAAATTGAGCATTGGCGGAAAGAGCCAATGACAGAAGGGAAATTAGTAGGATTTTTTTCATAAATGATAAAGGATTAAAGTGTTTGTATTTAAATAACTAATGATATACTGTGATAAAGCGGCCGTTTCCGAGGGGTACCTGGTGGGGACGGGCAGCTGTTTTTTCGGGAACAATAACGTTGATATCGTTATTTCTATTGTCTTTATCGTTCTTATCCACCTGCAACTTGCGTTTTCTTTTTGCAGGTTTCTTTGGATTCTCCCGCAAAGCTCTGCGGTCGCTGTTCTCATCTTTCTGGAGATCGACCTCCTTCAGCATTTTCCGGTCGGGATAGTCGGACAGGCCATGCGGATCGGCACTGCTGTCGACAGGGAGGCACCTCGATTTCGGCAGATCATCGTCGTTGTTAACCAGCATGCCAGCGGTATCTCTGGTGTGTGACAGGATGGACGAGCGACCGGTCTCACTATCCGGACGGTCTTGAGACCGCTGCAGCGGCTCCGACGGAGATTGTTCGAAGGCCATCAGGCCCTCCTCCCGCTGCCAATCCAGTAATGGCGTTACAGGCCGCAGCGAATCAGGACATTTATTATCCTCTGACGTACTGTCGTCCGTCTGGGTTACAGCAACAGGCGACATTCCCGAATCCGTCGAAGAGGGTTGACGTAGGAAAAACCAGCCCACCAGTCCCATCGTTATCAACAGCAGCAGCGAGGCGGCGTATCGCCATACCGGACGCTGCAACGAACGACGCACCGGACGAGACAAAGGCACAAATGGAGCCCCCTGTTGCGCATCGCGGTCATGCTGTTCCAACAAAGTCCGCAGCTCGTCAGACGACGGCAAATCAATCGATTCCAACGATTGTTCCAGTTTACGGTATTTTCTTTCCAGATCCAGTATATCTTCCTTTTGCCTCATAATCTAATCCCCCTTCCTTCGTCATTAACTATTTTTCTAATTTTCTTCTTAATACGCGTTATCCGAACCGCCACAGTTCCCGGACGAAGGCCCACCACCTGACCTATCTCGTCGTTGTCGAAACCCTCCATCCACATAACAAAGAGATCGCGGTCCTCGGGACTGAGGAGGGACAACGCCTCACGCACTTCATCAAGCAAACGTTCCGTTTCGTCCGAAGCACTGCGTTCCGGCATCTCGTCAATGCTCACCGAACCGGATTCCACCCGGTGACTACGCATATAATTCAACATGGTATAGCGCGTCACCGAATAAATCCAGGTCGATATCTTGCTGTTGCCCTTGAAGGTGTCAAACGACTCCCACAAAGCACAGACCGCATCCTGGTACAGGTCCCGCAGGTCGGCACGGCCACAATTGGTATACATGGCGCAGACCTTTAGAATCAATCGCTCATGCTCCTTGACGATGGCAACAAAACGGTCCTGTTTCTCTTTGTTTGTCATTTGTTATTTTATCGGAACTATATATCAAGAATAACTTCAACCTGCTTGTTTTATTGTTTTTTCATGCAGACGTCCGGTATTCTTTCCCAAGTAGTAACATTTTTATCAAAAAATTTACAGCACCTATAAAAAATTTTTCACGGATGTAAATTATCGCTCTTTTTTGCTACATATTTTGACAAAAAACGTAACTTTGCACTTTATCCAACTCTCAGGAAGTCAAAGCACCAAACAATACAATTAATTCAAAATGAAAAGAATAATCCTTATTCTATTATTCACTACCCTCATTTCAAATCTTTGGGCTCAGCATCCCTCATCCCAATGGGCCAGGGATTATGATTTAGACAATTTCGTTGGGCTGAAGTCTGAAGGACCCGTCCCCTCCGATTTGCGTCTCAGTCTCGATGAACTATACACTCTCGACAAACAGCGCGTACGCGACTACACCGACGGGAAACTGCCCAACAGCGACAAAGTCCTCTCCGCCTCGTACCACATCAACAAGTTGATGGCTTCAGGGCGCATCCTTTACGGAGATCCACTGACACACATGGTGGAACGTATTGCCGACACACTTTTGAAAGACTATCCAACACTCCGCAACGAGCTCCGTTTCTACACCATCAAATCGCCCGAGGTCAATGCATTCGCTACCGGACAAGGGATGGTGTTTGTGTGCACCGGACTCATCGCACAGGTGCAAGACGAAGCCCAGCTGGCATTCGTCATCAGCCACGAGATTATCCATTATTTGCGGAAACACAGTCTGGAACATATCACCCGCGACAAACACGACAGCGACGACATCGAAGCCGAAACGCGCGAAATGAGAGATTTCATCAAGTTCCACAATCGTTCCCGCGAGATGGAGAGCGAAGCCGACAGTCTGGGCCTCACCATGTTTTATCTCAACAGCCCCTACAGCAAGGATGTCACCGAGGGTTTCTTCGACGTGTTGCAGTACAGCTACCTGCCGTTTGACGAAGTACCTTTCGCCACTGCTTTCTTCAACACGCCTTACTTCAAGATGCCTTCGGAATACTTCCTTGACGAGGTGGCACCCATTACAGCACGCGACGACTACGACGACTCCCTCAGCACGCATCCCAACATTCTGAAACGGCGTACCCGCACCGCTGCGATTATCGGTGGACAGAATGGAGGTGTACACTACCTGATGACCTCACGCGAAGAATTCGACTTTATCCGCACACTGGCACGCATGGAGTGTATCCGCCAAGATCTGATTCACGCCGAATACGCACGCGCTTTCTACGATTGTTACCTTATGCAATGCGTCATGCCCAACAATCATTATGTCAATCGCGCCATGTGCCAGTCACTCTACGGTCTTTCCAAACACAAGACCTACACCAACAACAGTAGCGCCGTGGGAGACTACAAAGACTTTGAAGGTGAAGTGCAGCAGAGCTATTATTTCTTCCGCAAAGTGAAGCGCGAAGACCTCGCCCTCCTTACCGCCCATTCGCTCTACACCATGCACAACCGTTACCCTGACGACAAGCAGCTAAGCGACATGTGCAGCGACATTTTCGCCGACCTGTATGAGAAATACAATTACACGACAAGCTCTTTCGCCAGTTCCGTCGACACTGCATCCAACGACACCGTCGACAACAGCCACGAAACAAAATACCAGCGACTGAAGAAAAAGAAGAAAAACCAGCAGATGCGCGATGCACGCACCTATGCCTTTACCGACCTCTTTTTGAGCGATCCCTCCTTTGAGCGCTATCTGGACAGTCATTTACGCACCCATGAGACACCCGAAAATAATTTCACATCCAACGAACGACAAATCATCTACAATCCCAGTTATCTGGTGTTCAACCGACACTTGTGGGAAATCAACTACCGTAAATCGTACCATAACGAGGAACATCTTTTCAGCCAGATAGCAAAGGCAGCCTCCGCAAACGGCATCGCCTCGGAGAATTTTTCAGACCAGAGTCTTCATGAGACCACTTCGTCGGATCGCTACAACGAATTTGTCGACATTGTAGAGTGGGTGACAGAATACTGGAACACCGAAGGCAATTTCGACATGCTCAACAGTATGCAACCCGCCATGGACCTCATCAGCCAACGCTATAATGTCAGCAGCATCAACATGACCAAGGTCTTCAACATCAACCATCTGGGGCGCAAGGTGTCTGGCTTCTCTTTTTACCTGATACTGGTCCCTCCGCTGCTTCCCGCTGTAATAGAATCGCTGGCCTCAGCAACCGAGATAACCATAGTGCAGTCGATGCAAATCGACGCCCATAACGGCCACACGCTCAAAAAAAGCACCTATACATACAACTACCAAGACGAGGATGCACGCGTCACCAACGCCATCTACCGACATTTCCGTACCGCCCTCGACTCGACTTGCAAGAACACCGGTTATTTGGGTTCTCACTTCTTGACAACCCTGACGGGTACCATCGGAATCGGCAGTGAAAAAATCGAATGGAATTCATTCCCGCGACGCTCTGTCATCGGTCTCGGAGCGAACCTCAGCGTCGGCTACGCCGTCAGCAATAAAGATATGTTTGAAGTATCGGTGGGATATCTCCCCACAAGCTATAATGAAACTGTGAACAGTGACTTATACAGTATTTTCATCAACTACCGCAACTTCCTGAAAAACGACATTGCACCTTTCGGCCGCTCTTTCGCCGTGGGACTCGGTTATGCCGACTACCAATTGGCCGAGGCGGTGGACGGATACGAGAAGCATAACCCCTATTTCGGAATACATCTTGATATCGGACGCAACTATATGATATCGAAACAATTCTCACTTGGATACACCTTACAGTACAATCTTATCGTCAATCCCAAAACGATGACCGAAAACTCTTTCAACAGCCAAGTGTTCCTCTATAACGTGTTCCGCATCGGACTCACGCTCGGATTCCTTCCCCATAAATAAAACCGTATAACAAAAAAAACACAATATCATGTCTCGAAAAATCATTCTCTTTAGTATGGCTATGTTGCTGATGGGAGGCTTGTGGGCCCAGCAATGGCAACTCAATACCGGCGCCGAATCCAAGACGCTGAAGCAAAAACGCAACGATGTCTCCCATCTCGGTGTTGTTGGCGGGAACGACAAGCAGATCTACCTGATGCGTCATGACCAAAAGGAAGACAAAGACATCCTGGTGGCATATGACAACGACTTGAACGAGTTGCGACGCACAGAGTTGGACAACGGCAAAAATGTGACCTACTATGGAGGTTTCCTCAATGAGAGTTCCATCGATTTGCTTGTTTCCACACAAAACGGCAACCGTTTCGATATGTACAGGGAACGCTACGACCCCACCACACTGAAACCTGTAGGGAACCGCACCGAACTGTATTCCATCAACCACAAAGACAGTCATAAGATGAAGCGTGCCCTGCGGCCGTCGGCTTCAGGAGAATGGATAAGCATGCTGTTTGTCATCCCTGAATCGGAGTCGGCTGAAGTACGTGTCAACCTGTATGATACCGAACTGGAAGAGATGTGGAATATGGACATCACCCTTGAAGACTTGGACGACTACTTTGTCAGCGACAGCGGGGAGGTGGTTTTCCTTAGTTACTTTAACACTGTCGACGATGACGAGACCACGTTCAACTTCACTATCCTCGACGGCGACAACGAGAAGACATACAGCTACAGCGAATTGGTCGACAGCATCCTCCGAATTGACATCGTCAAGTATGAGAACGACAAAATCTACTGTACCGGTCTGATCAAAGGAGAGCAGCAGGACAATTACAGGAACTGGTCGAAGGGATTTTTCTCCTTAGTGTTCGACATCCGTAGCCAGAAAATTGTGCATTACGAAAAACAACTCTTCACGCAAGCCGACATCTGCCGTTTGTGCAATGTCCCCGACCGCAGCAAACTGAAGGTGTTGAGTACCGACAAACTCACTTTCGGTGCGTCACGCTATGACAGTGATGGAGCTTTGGTGGTGTATGAGCGGTACTACAATCTGCTGGTCAACGGAATCCACACCCAATCGGAATTCGGCGGAATGCTCTGTATGCGTATCGACAACGAAGGCCATATTGTGAGCCATCCCATTGTACGTCGTCAAGTCATCAGTTCACCGGAGACAGTCAAGAATGTATTCACCACCATTCTTGAATCGCGCGGCATGCTTTTTGTCGCCACACTCGACAATCCCCAGAATATGGATTTGGCACCCGAGAAACCATGCAAAGCCGCCAACGTCAGCCAAGCACGTACAGCGCTGCTGTTTTTCACGGTAAGCGAGTCCGGCAGCATCCACCGCCAATACATAGAGCGCCCCTTCAAAGGGCTCTGCCTCAATTCTCCGTCAAAGCTGCGCGACGACGAATACCTGATGCTCTTCTCCAGCGACTTCAACTCCTGCGCCGCACGCTTGGTTCCCGGACGCGCCAAAGGATTATAGCATCTTGATGTTTTTTTGAAAAAAATGTTCACCTACTCTGTAAAAAAAGACCGAATTGTGTTACATATAGGTGAAATCAATTTTATTCATTAACCTATAACATTAATCAACAATGAGCAATTTCAGAAAAGCAACATGGATGCTGTGTGCTGCTGCAGCCCTATTGTGCGGTATTGGACTGATGGCCGCCTGCGAAAAAGATGACACAAAACCATCGGCACACAAATTCACCGAAAAACAGCAGGAAGTCCTGAACATACTTCACGGCCGATGGCAGGGTGATATCGAGCCTTCTGAATATCTTGAATTCACAAAACAATTCGACACCAATGTGGTTGTATACAAACACACCGAAGAATTTGGCCAAGTAGAGGATTACCAGTATCAAGGAACCGTTATTCACAATGGCATTACATACAACTATTACGTCACTGAAACTGCGGAATACCTGTACCTATACGAACCCGAAAGAGGCGTACTAGTCATTGCACCCGTTTTGGAGGTGCTAGACGACACCCATTTCCGACTTTTGTACAATCTTTACAGTAACGTTTGGGTAACTTACCAAAAAGTGTAAGCTTTTCCCATTCCTTTTGACGGCGTTTACTCATGGTAATCGCCGTCTTTCCATTGGAACCGGACCGTTTCCGGCACCATGTACTTGCCAATTTTGTAGTCAATGTTAGCTTTGTGGGCCTGACTGAGCTGGTGGCGGCGGCGCACACGGTACATCTTGCCGTCCTTGATGAAATGTGCGCCCGTCTGGTGGAAACGGAAAGGGATATCCTTTGCCACGCACTGCTCTCGGAGGGCAAGCACCCAATCGTAATCGCACGGCCTCGCGTCGACGCCCGACTCGCCTCCTACCGATACCTCCTCTATCGTCTCGTCCAGATAAGGCGTCAGGTCTATAGCTGTCAGCAGCGGCGAAGCGATGATGGCCTTGTGGCGGATAGGCAGCGAGCGGAAAATAGGCATGCGGTAGTCGACCATCGCCTGATTCTCCACCGTGCAGCCCACAATAACGTTGGGGTAGCCGTCGCCCCAATCGTCGGGCATACACTGCATGAAGCGGTCGATGCGCTTGGTGAAGAAGAAAAAACAGAGGTCGCTCCGAAGCCGCATCATCTCCCAGCATTCGGGGCGCCACGCGTCGGCGTCCTCGAGCAGGAAGTCGGAGGTGAAGCATGTGAAGACTACTTTGCCGCTCTCTATCTTCCACGATTTGTCGCGCTTATGTTTAACAGGCAGATTGAAATTGCCCGTCTTGCGGCACAGGCTGCTTGCAATCTCGCTGCCATACATCTCGTCCTGCCGGTAGACATAGCAGTACTTGCACCCAGGGCTTATCTTGGTACACCCGTGCCATGGGTTCCAGTCGGCGTATATTTCCCAATGCTCGGGCATGATTATATTGCGAAAATTGTATTCTGAAGTCTGTCAAGAAACTGCGCGGCATGACCACCGTCCATCTGCACATGGTGGAACTGGAAGGAGATGGGCAAAGTTGTGCGGAGCCATCCTTTGCGGTATTTTCCCCATGAAACAAAAGGATTGCTGAATTCATCTGTATATTGGTTTACAATGCAGTCAAGTTCCGTGGCCGTCATCGCCGAGGTTCCAATCACCATTGCATCCTCGACGAAAAAACTTTGGCATTTCTCGCTTGCCTTTTGGGTCAATGCCAGATAGTCCGTGCCAAATCGCTCCAAATCATCGGAGTAAGGGATGTCGCACGAATTGATGCCGCCTTCTTTGTTGTTCACAATCACGTTGACGGCCAACTGGTCGAACTTATAGAACTTGCCATGCTCTGGCAGCAGATAAAACTCCTCCATCCGGCTGGCAGCCTTACCGATACACCAGCACAGGGACATGTTGAATTTCAAACAATTCCTACGACTAAACCTTACAAGTCGTGTCACATCGAAAGTCTTGGTGACAGTGACCATCGGCATGGGCGACGACATCCACAACTCAAAAGCTCGTGCACGACTTGTATCTTGGGGATCGATTTCTTGTTTCATTTCTCCACTGTTATGTATAGTTTACTACTGCCAAAAACAAGACACGGGTAAGTTCCTCTACCCTCCGGCAATCAGATGGTTTCTCCAAACTAATCGTCATTGTCTGATTATCATAAAAACAGTCCAGTGAAATCAATTCACCGGACTGTTACTTTGCCTGTCTTATGGAATACTACTTCTCAAGCAGTTTGTTGTCAGAACCGAGGACATTCACAATCTTGTGGATGTACATCTTCTTCATGCTCTCACGGGCGGGTTTCAGATATTGACGCGGGTCGAAGTGGTCAGGATGCTCAGCCATGTGTTTGCGGATGGCGGCAGTCATAGCCAGACGGCTGTCGCTGTCGATATTGATTTTGCAGACGGCACTCTTGGCGGCCTTGCGGAGCTGCTCCTCGGGAATACCCACAGCGGCTTTCAGGCAGCCACCGTTGGCGTTGATGGTGTCGACCTCGTCCTGAGGCACAGAGCTTGAGCCGTGAAGCACGATGGGGAAGCCGGGCAGTTTTTTCTCGATGGCTTCGAGTACATCGAATGCCAGGGGAGGAGGAAGCAGACGGCCGGTCTTCGGATCGACAGTGCACTGTTCCGGCTTGAATTTATAAGCACCGTGGCTAGTTCCAATACTGATGGCCAGCGAGTCGCATCCGGTGCGTGTGGCGAAATCAATCACCTCTTCAGGTTTGGTGTAGTGGCTTACCTCTGAGGCTACTTCGTCCTCAACGCCGGCCAGCACACCGAGTTCGCACTCGACGGTGACATCATATTGGTGTGCATATTCTACCACCTGGCGGGATATCTTGATGTTCTCTTCGTAAGGCAGGGCGCTACCGTCGTACATCACACTGCTGAAGCCCATATCGATGCAGCTCTTGCATGTCTCGAAGCTGTCGCCGTGATCCAGGTGCAGCACTATCTCAGGGTGGGCACATCCCAGTTCCTTGGCATACTCCACGGCACCTTCTGCCATGTAGCGCAGGAGGGTCGGGTTGGCATAATCGCGGGCGCCCTTGCTGACCTGCAGGATGACGGGAGACTTGGTTTCGACGGCAGCCTGGATGATGGCCTGCATCTGTTCCATGTTGTTGAAGTTGAAAGCGGGGATAGCGTAACCGCCGTCCACAGCCTTGGCGAACATTTTACGGGTGTTCACAAGCCCTATCTTCTTATAATCTACCATATTATTAAATTTTAAGTATTTTTTTCCTGATTATGAAAGTGCAAAAGTACACAAAATATACGATTTGACAAAATTTTTTCGTATTTTTGCAGTCGGAAAAATTGAGACAATACGATATGAACGAACCCTCATCTGAGAAGATTATTTCACTTGAAGAAATTGATTACATGCGCTTTTGGGGAGCCAACGACAAACTGCTGGATTTTGTAAGGCTGTTGTTCCCCAAGCTGAAATTGATTGTACGAGGCGAAATGTTGAAGGTTATCGGTGCGGCAGACGACATCGCCACTTTTGAGGAGAAGCTCAACGCAATGATGACCTACTTCGAGAAATTCGGACGGCTGAACGAGAATGCCATCATGCAGATTTTCGAGAGCGGTGGCGGTCCGGAGACAGAGACCAACGACGAAATACTGGTACATGGCCGCAACGGCCTGCTCATCAAGGCACGCACCCCCAACCAGCAGCGACTGGTGGAGGCGGTGAAGAAGAATGACATGGTCTTTGCCATCGGTCCCGCGGGCACCGGCAAGACCTACACCGCGGTTGCATTAGCTGTCCGCGCACTCAAAAACAAGGAGATACGTCGCATCATCTTGACACGACCCGCCGTTGAAGCGGGTGAGAATCTGGGGTTTTTGCCTGGCGATTTGCGCGACAAACTGGATCCCTACCTTCAGCCACTCTACGACGCATTGCGCGACATGATTCCGCAACAGAAGCTCCTCTCCTACTGGGAAGACAACACCATAGAAATCGCACCGCTAGCTTTTATGCGCGGCCGAACGCTGGACAACGCTTTTGTAATCTTAGACGAGGCGCAGAATGCAACCCAGTCGCAACTGAAGATGTTCCTCACCCGTATGGGACGTAACGCCAAATTTGTCATCACGGGCGATATCACCCAGATTGACCTCCCCCGCAACCAGCAATCGGGGCTTGTTCACGCCACAAATATTCTGAAAGACATCGAGGGTATTTCCGTGATTGAATTGGACAATAGCGACGTGATACGTCACCGACTGGTGACCAGAATAATAAGAGCGTACGACGGTTGCGAGTCGTAGTCGTCAGACTTTGTACAACTTTATGAAAATCGATTCTTTAGTATGATTTGTCATCCCAACTGCAAGATTAATCTCGGACTGCACGTAATGCGGCGGCGCAGCGACGGCTACCACGACCTGGAGACCGTCTTCGTGCCTGTGCCGCTATGCGACACACTGGACATCTCCCCTGCCGAATCCTTCAGCTTCACCCAGGACGGCATCGCTTTGGACGGCGACACAGAAAGCAACCTCGTCGTCAAAGCCTATCGCCTTATGCAGAAGGAGTTTGGCAAGCGCATACCCGTATGCGACATCCGACTCACCAAAAATATACCCACCGGCGCGGGTCTCGGCGGCGGCAGCAGCGACGCTGCATTCACCATCAAGATGCTAAACACATTGAGTGGACTGGGTCTGCCTACAACTACAATGGAGGCATTGGCGGCACGATTGGGTGCCGACTGCGCCTTCTTCATCAACAACCAGACAGCATTCGCCACAGGCATCGGCGACCACCTTACTCCTTTAGGCTTCAATCCCCTGTCCGGGTATAGACTACTGATGGTCAAACCCGACGAGGCAGTCAGCACCGCCGAAGCCTACGGCGGCATCACTCCACGCGAACAACGCAGCGATATACAGCCCTGCGATTTGATCAATGCGGTAAAGCGTCCCGCCAAGGAATGGAACCGATTGGTTGTAAACGACTTCGAAGAGACCGTCTTTGTCAAGCATCCACAGCTCGCAGCAATCAAACAGGCCCTCTACGCCTCCGGAGCCCTCTATGCGGCAATGAGCGGCTCGGGTTCCACGATATATGGCATCTTCGGACCAGACGCAGCCATCGACCATCATTTCAACTGCAACACATACACCTTCAAACTCTAACGCTTATGATAAAAAAGATTATCCTTGCTTTTGTTTGTTTCTCAGTTATTGCAACTGCACAGTCACAGAATGCGTTCCAGCTGCCCAACCCTAGCTTCGAGCAATGGGACGGGGGCAACACTTCCGAACCTACCCACTGGAACTCTTTCTCGTCGAGCGACGGCACATACGCCTCGCTGGCATCGACAAACCACCATTACCGTCGCGCAGGCGGACGTCCGGGAAGCAACGGCTCCTTCTACCTCACCATCTACACCAAGTCGATTATGGGTATCAAAGCCAACGGCAACATGACCACTGGACGCATCCATGCCGGTGCCGTGTCGGCGACGAGCAGTGAAAACTACAACTACACCCAACGCAGCAACAGCGAACACTGCCAGCCCTTCACCGCCACTCCCGATTCAATGTATGTATGGGTCAGTTTCTATGCTGCCGACCGCACATCAAAAGCACATGTAGAGGCCATCATCCATGGGGACCGCGATTTCAAAGCCCCCAACGATGTGAACAATCCCGACCTGTATAAAGGTCATGCTGTGGCCAGCACCTACCGCACCTCCGACTCACCGTCCGAGATGGAGTGGACACTCCTCAAGGTACCTTTCATCTATGATGGCAACGATGACGCCTCCTACATCCTGATCAACATCACGACCAACGAAATCCCCGGTGAAGGGAGTGCCAATGACTCGCTGTCTGTCGATGACATCGTATTTATCTACAGCGCATGGCTCAACGGCATTGCATTGCAGGGTACGCCGCTGACCGGTTTCAACAAAGGCCAGTTTGACTACGCTGTCCATGTCGACAACCTCTCCGACTTCCTGGCTTCCGACATTTCCGTCACCCCACAGGCTAACGACGCCTCTGTCGACATCCAACTGGAATCGATTAACGACAGCACACGCCTAGCCAGCATTACCGTCACGGCTGAAGACGGAGTGACCGTCAAACAGTACCACATATATCTCTGCAGCGGCGAACCCGAAGTACCTGTGGGCATTCAAGATGCAGACAGACCTTCGTTCCAACTCTACCCCAATCCCGCACACTCACATTTTACCGTGGTCACCGACGCCACTGACGCATTAATGACCATTCACAACATGAAAGGGGAACTGATCATGAAACGACAGATCAACGGATCTGCACAAATCGATGTCAGCCATCTGCCCCAAGGATGCTATGTCGTGAACATTAACGGTGTGAAGCGGAAACTCCTGATAACCCGTTAGTGCGAAATTTCCTATATTTGCAAAAGTAATTAATCCAAAAAAAATCAAATAAATGACTCATACTTATAGCATTGGCATTGATATCGGTGGCACGAACACCGATATGGGACTTGTACGCGAAGATGGTACCATCATTGCACGCAGCAGCATCTCCACCAACGTATACACAGAACTTGCGCCCTATGTGCACGATATCATGACATGTATCGGGAAACTGATGCATGAGAACAGTGTAGAGCAAATTGAAGGTATCGGCATCGGCGCTCCCAACGGCAACTTCTACACAGGGTGTGTGGACAACGCTCCAAACCTGACCATCAAAGGGGTGTTGAATTTCGAGGAGGAAATCCACAAATACATGCAGGTACCTGTGGTATTAAGCAACGACGCCAACGCTGCCGCTTTCGGCGAGATGGTCTACGGAGGTGCGAAAGGTCTTGACAATTTCATCATGTTCACCTTGGGCACCGGTGTAGGCAGCGGTATTGTACTGGATGGCAAACTGGTACACGGCAGTACCGGTGGCGCCGGCGAATTAGGACACAATATCCTTATCCCCAATGGACGCCAGTGCAGCTGCGGTCGTAAAGGCTGTCTGGAAACCTATACTTCGGCACGCGGCATTGTACAAACCTACTGTGAGTTGAAAGGCATTCCCGTTTCAGACGCTGTCAACAGCAAGATGATTGGCGACCTTGCCAACCAAGGCGATCCTGTTGCCTTGAAGACATGGGAAATCGTAGGCGACCAATTAGGTCTCGCCATGGCCAACAGTGTCACCTTCTCGGCTCCGCAAGCCATCTTCTTGATGGGCGGTCCCACCAAGGTTGGCGAACCGCTACTGAAACCCCTCCGCAGAGCTTTCGAGAAATACCTGCTGAACATCTATGCCGGCAGTTGTGAGATCCGCATGTCGGAATTGAAAGCCAACGAGGTAGCCATCCTCGGTGCCGCCGCACTCATCAAAATGAAAAGCTAAACAACTCCAATTTTATCATTAGCTGTAATTTTCATTACCATCACAATCCTTAAAGCGTTATCCCATTCATGAAAAGACTGTTTGTTTCAGCGATTGCTGCAGGAATGCTTTTGTTGACCGTAGCCTGCCAACATACCCTGACATCATATGTCAACCCACTCGTCGGAACCGACGGACACGGACACACATTTCCAGGCGCCATGCTGCCTTTCGGCATGGTACAGGTGAGTCCCGACACCCGACTGGACGGGTGGGACGGGTGCAGCGGGTACCACTACAGCGACGATACGGTGTACGGTTTCTCGCACACCCACCTGAGCGGCACTGGCTGCAGCGATTACGGTGATTTGCTGATAATGCCTTTCTCGGCCGACAACGGAGATGTTCCGGACAGCTTAGAATACAGTTTCTACCTGTCCACTTTCTCGCACCGCAACGAGGAGGCGCATCCGGGCTATTACCGCGTCGTGTTGGACCGCAACCGCGTCATGGCCGAACTGACAGTCATCGACCGCTGCGCCATGCACAAATACACCTATCCCCATGCCGGAAAAAAAGGGGTGGTCATCGATTTGAAGCACCGCGATGTGGTAGTCAATTCAGGTATCACCCTTATGGAGACCACTCCTGATTTCGAAGGAGATCCAAGTGCTTCAGTCATCACCGGGCACCGTGTTTCGGCAGCATGGAATCCTAACCAGCATTTTTATTTTGCCATTGCCGCCGACAGTCCTATCGAAAAGGTGGTCTTCTACAAAAACGGACGACCGGTAGAAGGTCTTGAACCGATGGAGGGTGAGGACTGCAAGGCATTGGTCTTTTTCAAAGACACCGACAAAGAGGTAACACTATATGTCGGTATCTCGGCGGTCGATGAGGAAGGCGCCTATAACAACCTTATCACCAGCGTTGGAGAACACTGCGAACGCTCTTTCGACGAAGCCCGTAAAGCGGCCGACGCCACCTGGGAGAAAGCCTTGTCGCAATTCGAGGTGGAAGGGGGTAGCAAAGAAGACCGCGCCAATTTCTATACGGCACTGTACCACTGCATGACGTCTCCTTACCAATACAGTGACGCTGACAGACGCTACCGTGTCATGGACGGAGAACGGAAAACGGAGAACGGAGAACAGCCGAAGAAAAGCAGTCCTATCGATACCGTTGCATCGGGAAGAGACATCTATACCGTTTTTTCTGTCTGGGACACCTATCGCGCGCTCCATCCGCTACTCAACCTTACCGACCCGAAACGGAGCCGCGATTTTGTGCTCACCATGCTGGACCACTTCAAACATAGTGGCGAATTGACCATGTGGGAACTCTCAGGCCACGAGACACACTGCATGATAGGATACCACAGCGCCTCGGTTATTCTCGACGCTTACCGTACCGGTGTTCTCGACGACCTGTCAGAAGATACGCTAAACGAACTGCTTGAAGCCATGATTGCCACATCCAATCTACCCATGCTGGGTCGTACCGAGTATGCCCGCGATGGTTTCCTAAGCAGCGAATACGAAAACGAATCGGTCAGCAAAACCCTTGAATACGCTTACGACGACTGGTGTATCGCACGAATGGCGATCCTCTTGGAGGATGTTGCCAGAAAGAACCATCCAGGGATATGCGTTAACGGCTGGGCATGGACCCACGATGATTATATCCGTCGCTGTCAGTCGTGGAAAAATATCATGGACGACAAAGGATTCATGCATCCGCGACGCAACGGTGCCTTCGTCACCCCCTTCGATCCCACCGAAGTCAACAACCACTTCACCGAAGCCAACAGCTGGCAATACAGCAGCTATGTGCCTCACGACATACAAGGATGGGTAGCGATGCTTGGCGGCGACGACAAAGCCGCCCTGTTCCTCGACAGTCTCTTCTATGGCAGTTCCCAAATGTCGGGTCGCGACCAAAGCGACATCACCGGTCTCATAGGCCAGTATGCCCACGGCAATGAGCCTTCCCACCATGCCGCCTATCTCTACGCCTATCTCGGACGCCAATGGCAGACTGCCGAACTAGTGCGTCGCATCTGCCACGAACTCTACCACAACAGCCCTGACGGACTCTGTGGCAACGAAGACTGCGGACAAATGAGCGCCTGGTACGTGATGAGCGCGATGGGATTCTACCCCGTCTGCCCAGGAAGCGGACAGTACGTCATCGGTTCGCCGCTGTTCGACAAAATGACCATTCATCTGCCCAACGGCAAAGATATCGTCATCAACGCCCATGGACAAGGAAAGAACAATTGCTACGTACAGTCGTTGAAACTCAACGGAACGGACTACAACAAGTCGTTCGTCACCGTCGAGCAACTGCTGGGCGGATGCACGCTGGATTTCGAAATGGGATCCAAACCCAACAAGGAATGGGCCGCTGGAAAGGACGCCCGTCCCACTAGCGCCATCCATGAATATTACCTTATCACGCCTGTCCCGCGGTTTGACGACTGGCAACAGAGTTTCGACGGCAGCGTCCAAGTATCGTTGACGGCCACTGGCGACAACAAAATATACTACACTACCGATGGATCGGACCCTTACGAGAATTCGACGCTTTACACCACACCCTTCACGGTGGATAACGATGCTGTAATCAAAGCAAGAGCATACAATTCAAAGACAGGCTATAGTGCCATCATCACACACCGCATGACGCGGACCCTCAACGACCGCAAACTCACTTATATCACCAAACCCGCCCCGCAGTACTACGAGAACGGAGAGAAAGGCCTCATCGACCGACTCTATGGAACCTCCAACTTCCGCATCGGCGGATGGCAAGGATGGCAGGAGGACTGCAAGGTGGTGGTCGACCTACTTCAAGCCCGTCCTGTCTCTTCCGTAGGTGTCGACTGTTTGGAGAACATGCGGGCATGGATATTCTACCCCTCCGCAGTCTCTGTGGAACTCTCGCTCGACGGCAAGAACTACCGACCCTTTGGGACCTGCTCCAATACCGAGTTCCCCGCCACTCTGGAACGTCAGGAGATCGAGGGTACCCATACCTTTACTGTACGCAACACACCCGACTCGGCGCGCTTTGTCCGCATCACCGCCACTAATTTCGGTCCGCTGCCCCGCTGGCACGTCAGCGCCGGTGAGAAAGCCTGGATTTTTGTTGACGAAATCTCTGTCGAATAACCATGAAAAAACTCCGTCGAATAACATCCATTCCTACCGGCATCGCACTGGCATGGCTCCTTGTATTGCTGACGGCAGCATGCCACACGCACACCTGCCGCTGCTATCTGCTGGAACGCTGGGGAAACGTCCCCATTGAGGAGACTGTTATCGACAAAGGCACTCCCTGCTCCGAACTGGGGTACGACACCCCTCACCCTTTCGATTCCTCCTTCCGCTACTGCACCGATGCCGACGAACCTCTACTGGACACCATGGTCGTTGTGCGGATGTTCTGGGGGAAATGAATTGGAGCATATGGAAATACCATCAAACCTTTGAAACCTTTAAAACCTTTTATACCCTATCATGAAAAGAAATCCCTTCAACTCAAAACAGATTGCTTTTGCGACTTTTCTTGTCTCTGTAGCCCTCTTTGCCTCATGCGACACCAAGTCCTGTCGCTGCTACGTCAGCGACGGAGTCAATCCTGTCTACAAAGAGATAGACTATGTGTCCGAAAACGAGCCTTGCTCCTCTTTGGATTACACCAGCGGCTCCAAGTATCGTTTATGTACGGAGATGAGCGACCCCGAGATCGATCCCGGCTCAATCGGGCGTGAGTACAAGAAAAAATAATCAGAGATACAGTATCGTCCCACTGACATTGGGATAGCCCATCGCAGCAATTGCCTGTACATATCCAGCCACTTGCTGTTGGTATTCTTTATGTCGCGTCGGGTCGTATTGCCCCGTCTTGAAATCGACCACCCACGTATGGTCTGTCCCGAAAATAATCCGGTCGGGTCGCAATATTTTTTGATTCACCACAAGGGGAGCTTCACACAACACCCTTTGCCCTTTCTCAAAGAAACAGCGGTTCTCTTCCCTATCCATCATCGTCTCGATACGCCGACACAGATCGGCAGCCGTTTCCGGAGCCAGCTGGTGCGAAGAACAGTATTTGTCGACCACAGGCCTTACCTCTTCGCGACACATAATATGCGCCATCAGATCATGAATCAAAAGACCCCACCGACGACTGTCATCATCTAACGGGGAAAGCGTCGACTGATTTTGTTCCGCCACCATCACCCGATGTTCCCATTCCGGGAACACCACATTAGACAACCGCTCTGAATCAGACACCGCCTCACCGTCTGCCACTTCCTGTTTCTGATCCTCTGGAGAATTGAAATCCTCACCGATAGCGAAACGTTCATCACCCACTTTACGGAATCCCGATGTGTCGGCATGGGCAAACTGACACAAAAGACTATTGTTGTCAGTCCCGTCCGACGCTGAGTTTTCGCTAACCACCAACAGTTTCTGACGTGGACGGGTCAATGCCACATATAGCAGGTTTATCCTGTCCATATCGGCCAGCTGACGCTCCTCATCGAATTGCGAATTGAAAATCGTGTCCTGTTGCTGCATGGTAACATACGCAACCGGCAAATGGGCAACAGTTTCCGACCCCAACAACTTCTCGCTGTCTTTCATCGAAACCCATAGTTTGGTGACATGGGTATCCGGTTTCGGCATGGCATAAATCACGATATGGTTCTCAAGTCCCTTGGCCTTGTGGATTGTCATCAGCTGTAGCGCATTCCCGTCCGATGCCGTCGACGAGGAGAGTTTGCTGATTTTCTCTTCCAGATAGCTGTTGAAGGCGTTCAGATCCGAACGGTGATGCTGCATGAAGCCATTTACCACATTAAGCAATGTGCTTACATAGGTAGACTCTTTCCCTTCCAGACCGAAGACACGAAGCAGCTCTTCACAACAGTCATAGAGCGACAGTGCACGAAGATAATCCCTGTCGAATCGCACCTCACCCTTCGTCGCTGTCTCGAAATAACGGGTCAGATCATAACCGCATGAACGCAAAAGCGACAAGGAACTCCCTACATGGGAGGTGTCCGACCCCTTGATTTCCTCATACAACTCCACCGCTGCAGCTGCAGCCACTCTGTTACACCGATCAGCCAAATAGCGTAGCATCGCCTGAAGGAAACGTACCACACGGCTGTTAGAGAGGAGGAACGACTCACTCGTCACCAAACGGAAAGCCGGGTCGTCGATATGCGACATGAGATAATCGGCAATGGTCACCAGCGTTGCATTGTCTCGCGCCAAAATAAGGATATCGCCATAGCTGTAATGCAAATCCTCTACCTGACGGCGTACTGCTTCAGCCACCTGCTGGCAGATCAATTCTTTTTCAACAAATTGCAATTCCACATAGCCTCCCTCTCGTTTGGACTTTTGCCATAACGGGAGTTGGGCATCCTCCTTGACCTCTTCGTCGCCCAAATATAACTGTTTGAGCGCCTTGTTTTCAAGAAAATAAGTTCGCACCGCCCATGAGAAAAACCGGTTATTGAAATCAACCACATTCTTCATCGTCCGATAGTTAGTATCCAATCGCACTTTCTCAGCGTTTTCGCAGAGTACCCGGTCTGTTTCCCAATCTCCATTCACATGCGGCAGATCAATAAACTGACGCACATCCCCCTGACGGAACCGATAGATGGCCTGTTTGCCGTCGCCAACCACCAAAGAGCGTGGTCCATCGGCACCGCCCCTGGAAAGTGCCTCAACGATAAGAGGGAGGAAATTATGAAACTGAAGGCGGCTGGTATCTTGGAACTCGTCGATCAAATAACTGTAATAACGGTTACCCACCCGTTCGTAGATAAACGGTACCGGTTCATCATGCAGCTCACGGTCAATGCACTTATTGAATTCCGAGATATGTACATGCTCGTTCTCGCGATAGTATTCGTCCTTGATCTGACGGATATTTTCCAACAATGCCATACCGAACAAATTAGTCATCAACAACTTGCGCGTATTGTACCGTTTCCGTTCGTCAGTAATCAGTCGCTGCATCCGACGATAAGCATCTATCAGAGTCGGTGTAACTGATTCTATGCGCGTTCTCACATCGGGAGAGGCTGTTTTGGCGTAGGCCACGCCACTCTCCACCATTTTTTCCACCCGGGCATAGGTTTTATTGATGCCTTGCATATCGCCCCGGGCGAAACGGTCGAAATATCCATAGACTCCCGATTCCTTGTAAGGGAAATCCGCGACGGTAAGCCCAGCCGCCGTACAGGCGTCGACGACAGCCTGCCCATCGGCAATCAAGGCCTCCTCCACTTGTCGGTTGGCCCGTTGCAGCTCCTTGTGGAAATCCTTGTATCCTGTAATTCCCGACTGTGCCAGCCAGTCAAGATATTCCGGTGTCTCCTCTTTGAGGACCTCTTTGGACAGTTCTGTCAAATGATGTGCAATCTGAAAACTCTTTCCGTCATCCATCCGACTCTCCACAAAAGCACAGAGAAGGTCTGTCAATGCATCGTTTCCTTCACCGCCTGCCTGAGTCAACAACTGATCGACCGTGCGCTCCAGCAGTTCCTGGTCTTCAATCAATACATCGAAATTCATTGGCAGACGCAACTCATAAGCGAAAGAACGTACCAAACGATAGACAAAACTGTCTATCGTCGATACCGAGAAATCACTGTAGTTGTGCATTATGGCCGATAGCAGCCGTGAACAGCGTCTCCTGACCTCTTCCACTTCTAACCCCAGTCGCTCGGCCAGCTCCCTGGTAAGATTCTCCTTAGAAATGTCACCCACCACAATGCTTCGCAAATCACTCAGTATGCGCTCTTTCATCTCATTGGCGCTTTTGTTGGTGAACGTGATGGCCAGGATATGCTTGAAACCATCCTCCAGTTGTCGTTCCGACTGGATAGCCGTTTCAATATAGTGACGCACAAGCGTGTATGTCTTCCCTGCACCCGCGGAAGCGTTGCAAATGACAAAACGTTTCATACAAAGCTTTCTTTTCCGAAGGGGTTTGAACTATTTCTTCTGCGGCTGCTGTTGTTTCTTAGCCTCGCGGGGAAGCACCAGCACACAGTTCGACACCCCCCGTTCTCCGTCAAAATCATAACGCCCGTTGTCCGTCGGGTGGTTTACACGCCCTTCGTGGGGGTAACCCTTCACATACATGGTTGTCGAGCCGCCGCCGTCGAGATTAAGCGCATCATAGCACCCCAGATAGCGCATCAGCTTCTGGAAGTCCTGAAGCGACATCCCTTCCGACTCTTTCATGCGGCCGTCGATGGTTACCAGCAACACGGTTCCGTCCTTTTTCACTCCTATCGCCGTTCGGTTGTGACGGCTGGTGACGAAGGTCTTGTCCTTTCGCATCGGCATCAACTTGCCATGATATACCAATAGCGGCCCCGCCGTCATAATATTGCGGTCGGGCATGCTCCGCTCCGCATTTCGCGCACTGTCGGGTATGAAAATCACCGGACGTCCTTTCCTTATCACCATGGAACCGTATTGATAGTATTTGCGATGTACTGAATCCACTGCCTGTGGCGTGTTCTCCCCCACCTCTTCGCCATTGATGCGTAGATAGCAGATAGGATGGTGCTTGCCCATGTCGAAAAACGAACCGTTGATGGCCGCCACTGCTCCATGACGGACGGCGTGTGTGGTGGTCGGTGTCCGTCGTGGTTCATAAGAGAATGCCAACCGATAGGGGGCTTTGGGTCCTATCTCAAGCACACAGACAAACTGGTTGCTTTG
Source organism: uncultured Bacteroidales bacterium (assembly GCA_946401725.1). Lineage (GTDB taxonomy): Bacteria > Bacteroidota > Bacteroidia > Bacteroidales > P3 > Colimorpha. The sequence goes on from CAMIVE010000004.1 coordinate 24,364, forward strand.
AATACACTCTTTATGGGCGAAATGATATCGCTTCAGCACCAATCCATTGATGCTGTCAATCTCCCACTGGGCATTGACTACAGCGAGTGAGTCCTTGTTTTGTGCCGGAAGCGTGAAGACTGCAAGCAAAAAAAACGAGAAGACCAAGAGTTTACGGAAAAGTTTCATAGCAGTTAAATAATTGAAAATTATAAAGTAAAATAATAATTACAGATCAAACATTGACTATGTATCAAGAGACATCTTTAAACGTTAAACGCTAACTCTTACCATTATCTAAATGTTCGTTTATATGACGGGCTATATGCGACCAAGGGTGCTCGTGCATGCAACGGAAATGTTTGTGCGGACATCGTCGACCGCCCATACGGCTGCAGGGATGACACTTGAGCTGCTCCGCGTAAAATTTAGCATGCACGGTACGGAAAGCACTGAATCCAAAATCGGGATGGGTCGCCCCCCAAAGTGAAATTGTCGGACGATGGAAGGCAGCTGCAAGATGCATGATACCCGTGTCCGGTGTCACCACTAAGGCTGCCCTGCTTACGAAGGCGGCCGTCTGCATAAGGGTAGTCTTCCCGCATAGATTGGTCACATGCGGCTGGAAATGAAGCCCCCAATCCTCCATCCGTTCAGCGTCACCCGCATCTCCCAGAAGGATGATGGGTTTGCGGATAGCCGTACAGAGAAAACGGAGTTTGTCGAGCGGAATGCGTTTGGTTGCATGCTGGGCGCCACAAGCTATCACAATATAAGGATGCGCTACCAATTCACCCGCACGCACCTGCCCTCCTGAGCGGCCGCTCATCCTTTGGCCTCCCTCTCCGATGGTCGTCGTGAGGAACCGGTCGTCTTGCAGCGAGGGCGGGAGATAACACTCCAGTCCTTCGTCGTCAAGAACCACTCCAAGCGTGCGCACCGCGTCGAAGTAGCGTTCCACCACATGACGACCCGACATCACGTTCCGCTTTGTCAGTATGAACATGAACTTGTGGAAGTTCTCCTTCCTGTAGGTCGCCCCTTTTGTGTGCAGCGCAATGCGGATACGTCGGCTGCGTCGATTGTTGTGGAGGTCCGCGACATAGTCATAGTGTTCCTTCTTGAGCATTTGCAGCGTTTCACGGACAGAAGGCTGAAGTGTGTACACCCGGTCCACATAAGGATTGTTTTGCAAAAGCGGGCTGTTGCCTTCCTTGGTCAGGAAATGGACCTCTGCACCCGTCACCTGTTTTTTCAAGCAGCGCAGCAGCGGCGTTGTCAGCAGCACATCGCCAATGGAACTCAATCGTATGACCAGTATCTTCATTTTACTGTTTACCTTTATACTTTACTTCTTCTTCCTCCGGAACAACTCGCTAAAGCGGTCGAAATCCCTTGTATACTTCACACCCACTCCCTGCTTGTAGGGAAGGTCCGAACGAGTGTAGTCGTTCGTATTGCTTCGGTTGAATACAAAAAGGTGAAGCCTTGGGTTGATTTTGTATCCCACCAGCATGTCGCCTGTCATGTTGTTGTTCCCGCTCACCGATTCCATCTCACGCGCCTCGCCTCCGAATCCCAGCGTCGTCTCGAAATAGAATTTGTTCCATTCCTTGCTGATGTCCACTGCGTACTGGTCCGTCGTCAAAGCATTGCCCGCCTTGTAGGCAAAGTTCACATCCACAAACTGCACCATACCACTCACCACATTGCCCAGACTATTGGCTACAAGGCCGTAACCCTCGCTGGCCATATCCGTCCCCCCGTCCACATTGCCGCTGCCGCTGTTGTTGTAGAATCGTTTGAAGATAAGCAGCGATGCCGTCTGCTGCAACATGTCGCGTTCGTTGTTTCGGTCTATGTAGGCGAAAACCTCCTCCTGAACACTCTGGTCCGCATTCGGCAGCCGGATGTCAAAGTTGACCGCAGGACTCTCTATCGTGCCGCTCAACGCTATCACATTTTCCACTTGGATAGGCTTTTGCGATTCACCTCCGTTCAAACTGCCCGTGAGCGTAGAGAGATTGACTCGCTGGCTGTAGACAGCCTTGATATCGAACATCGCATCCGCTATCGCTCCCGGGAATGTGATCGAGCTGCCTTCGTCTATGGCGAATTCATTGCTCACCACACCCAGGAGATTCAATCCCATCTTGCCTCCTTGTAACTCATAGTCTCCCATTATGGAGAAAGGACGGTCAGCACCCACCGCAAGTTCCAGCTCCCCATGACCCGATGTGGCGATATCCGCATCGATAAGAGAGGTACGTATGGGCAACTGCAAAGCCAGATCCGGAGTCGCATCAACTCGGATTGTCAGACGCCATCGGTTCTCCGCCTGCTCGTCGGAGGGGAATTGTTGAGAGGGAGCCGACGGATCCGCCAGACTCATATAGGTTTCCTCGTCGTTCGGAAGTTCCTCATCCCCTTCAAAATGGATATAACTCGCCCGCTTCACCGACTTGTTGTCGCTGACTGGGATGGAAAGCGTCGAGCCCGGAAGTGTGCGCGCATCGATAGTGATGTCCATGTCATTCACGGGACCGCGTACCCGTCCGTCACACTCCGCCTCCAGATGGCCGTAATAGGGCGTTCCTTGGCCTGCTCCCGTATGCATACACACGAACCGGTCGCTATGCAAGGAAAGATCAAATACTATATCGCTCAGATGGTTGTGGCGTATCACACCGTCCACCAACGCTACATCGCCGTGCGGATCCTCAACACGAAGATGGTCCAGACGCACCACCCCGCTGTCCAGCGTGATCGTGTCGTCTATACGATAGGTCACATTCAGGAAGTCGACTTTCACTCGCGCATCATTCAAGGCTACCGTTCCCGTAATATCGGGATGCGACAGCGTCCCTCCAACCTCCAGCTCCGCACCCATGCGGCCGCTCGCCTCCGACGAGAAGCTTTTCAAAAGAGGTCGCACCGTCTCAAGCGCCACATCGTCCACCGTGACGTTGAAATACAATTCTGGATCGGCACTGGCCAACCCTACATACCCCGCACATTCCAGCGGCCGGCTCCACGTGTCGCCTGCCTCGCTCGGATTCAGCCGTTGCGTAACCACATGCAGGTTCAACTGGTTCATCTCCCCATTCCATGTCGATCGCACCCGCGCATCACCCAGCCGTTCGTCGTTCAGGCTCAGTTCCGAAACCGAAAGGTCCGCATTGAGATAGGGAACCGCATCCAGTCCTCCTACCACAAGCACCCCGTCAGCCTCACCGCCTGCTTTGAATTGCAAAGTCTGCAGATAGGGATTCACTATATCTAGACCGAAATCACGCATAACAACTTCCATCCGGTCGTCGCTGCGCCCCCTGCGGTCGCCATGAATCGAAAGCAACTGCTCACCGCTCTCCAGACGTACATCTCCCACATGGAAACCGCCTGGGAAGAAGACGATACCGTCGCCCGCATCGCGCAACAACCATTCCTCTCCCGCCAGCGTCAGCCGCGACGGACTCACCGTCAGGCGCGTCGCCGCACTATCGCAGACAAGACCCATCTCCACATTCCCCGCCTCACGACCTTCGTCAAACCAGCGCAACCTACACCACGCCCCCTCACTCTCCGTCTCCACCGTAAAATCGGCCTGCTCCGCCAGCCGCAGTTCTCCTGCCTGCAGCACGTCGCTGCTCAGACGCACTCGGTAACGGTCGCCCGTCAACGCACCGTCCAAACCCACATGCTGCATCCGTACAGGACCCACACGTAACGAGTCACTCCTCATCAGCGTCTTCAGCGACTCCGCATAATTGTAGTTCGCCTGCAGCCGCGTCCCACGTGCAATGGCGACAGACGGTATCAGCTGGCGTAGAAAATCGCCGCTGTCCAACCATTCCACGTCAAGCTCGAACTCGGCCGATGCCAGATCCGCGTCGACCAAGTCGCCACCTCCCTTGGCACCTCCACCGCCGGGTATATATTCCTCTGTAATCTTCTTGACCAGCTGCGGAAGACTCCCGTAGCTGTAATAGCCGCGCAGCTGCGCCGTCACTATTTCGCTCTGCAGCGTCACATTCTTCCAGTGGTGCTGTTCCCGCGCCGTCAGCACGGCATCCGTCACCGCCAACCGTTTGCTGCTGCTGCGCAGAAGCACATCACTCAGCTGCACCCGCGCAAAATGGCGTCCCTCTCCGGGAGCCGAATAGCGGCCCTCCACTCTTCCCTCAAGCAGTGCCGCACTGTCTCCCTCCACAGTCCACAGCCCCAGCCGCTTCAAGTCCACATGGGCCATCGTCACCCCTCCCGAATAGACTGGGCGTTCCCGGTGCAGTTCGACACCCCCTCGGACATCCACATCCGCCAGAGGATCGTCGAGATGCATCTCCGCCGTCAGCGAGCCCTCGTTGGCCTCCCCCGTAAAACGGGCGTCGCCGCTCAGCCGCTGTCCGCGCATAACGATATGGTGGAGACGTCCTTCGCATGAGGCACGCATAGTTTTGGGGTCCACCCCCTTGCCTTCAAAAGTAAGCGCCAGTCCTGTACGTCCCACCCATTCGTTCGGTGCAACCTTCCCTATGGCGAAACCGTCGCTCTCCAGCTCTCCCGCATAGCGGAAATCATGTTTTTTAGGATCCATCGCCATCGTCACATCGCCCCTCAAGTCTCCCAACGGGCTCCGCATGTCGATAGCGGTATGAAAATCATATATCGTTCCGTTAAAACTGACATCAAGGTCGAGTTTATCCAGTTGTTTCAAAAGACTTGCCGCCTTCAGGGAGATATTCCTCGGATGCTTGACCGATAAAAGATCCGCATACGAGGTATGCATACCACGAATATCCACTCCTATTACTGTCGTGTCCATATGCGGCAGACCGCTAATATAGCCTGTCACCTCCATACGGCTCTCATCGCCAAAGGCCAGACGCATGCCGTCGACATGGAGATCCGACACCGGGCCGTCGACACTTCCACACACTGCCACTTGCTCATCCATACCCCACAGCACTGGAGCCCAATAGGCGGCATCACGCATTCCGCCATACGAACCCTCCTCGAAACGGCAGGTGAGACGTACACTGTCGATAAAATGCTTCATGCTCTTCCAGCTCTCATAGTCCAGCAGCACATCGCCCTCCAGCCGCGAGTCTGCCGTCTCCAGACGAAGATCCGTTGCACCGATGCCTGTCGGCGTGACATACACATTCGCCCGGAAGTCACGCACCTCCAATCCTGAACGCTCCCGCGTGGTCAGCCGGTCAACCTGGCAGGTAATATGACTTCTATCCACACGCAGATTACGGATACGGCCGCTCACCCCGGAATATTCCATGTGGGGGATATCGACACCCACACCCTCCCATCGGTGGGATGCCCGTTCCCTCAGGTCCTGACGGTAGGTCACTCCCTCCATCACCACCTCATCGATTCGGACAACAAAAGGTGCCTGCCGCTTTTTCTTCGGCCTCTCACTCTTGTAATAGTCTATGATATAGCGCAGGTTCAGACCCGTGCTGTCTTGTTGCAAATGGTAATAGGTGTCCTCGATCAAGACACGGGTCAGTTCCAACCCTTCCCCATCTACGGGGAAACGGTCGAATCGCACCACAATCCGTCCCGACCGACAGATTGTGTCCCCTGTGGGACTGACAAGCGATACATCTCGCAGCACCAGATGGTTGAACGGATTGCACCCCATCGATGCGATCCGGACCTCCCCACCCCACGCCTCACTCAGTCGGCTGCTCGCCAATGAACCCACCAGCGACTGTACCACCGAGTAGTTCACCAACGCCACTGTTACATACACAACCAAGCCTATGGCCGCGAAAAGACGTCCTGTTATTTTCCAAAACTTTTTGATAGCACTTACTTTTTTCGCTTCTAATAACTGCAAAAGCGCTATTTTATTATGGCAAAACCCTAAAAAAACATAGAATCTTTCTCCCGTCACAGAAAGCGTCTCCGTCACCGCTCGGGGAAAATGACAACCAACCGGAGCAACACACACTTTCTTGTGAAACAAGAAATATTTGAGAAACTCCTCATTTTTCCAAAAAAAAATTGTATCTTTGCAAATCAAAATAACATCGACGCACTATCGCTTACTCTTTAGCCCATAGCACGGAAAACCTTTAATAAACAAACCAAGAAAACCTCAATCCATCACTGTCTGATGTCTCTCATCCTCGCTATAGAATCATCCTGCGACGACACCTCCGCCGCCGTTCTGCGCGACGACATGCTGCTCTCTAACGTCATCGCCTCCCAGAAAGTCCACGAACAATACGGCGGCGTGGTTCCCGAGTTGGCCTCACGCGCCCACCAGCAAAATATCGTTCCCGTGGTCGACAGCGCGCTTCGCAAGGCCGGAGTCGACAAAGGGCAATTGGACGCTGTAGCCTTCACCCGCGGTCCCGGTCTCCTGGGTTCGCTCCTGGTAGGAGTCTCTTTCGCCAAGTCGTTTGCACAGGCACTCCATATCCCCTTGATAGAGGTCAACCACCTGCAGGCTCACGTCCTTTCCCACTTCATCCGTACCGACGCCGGTTCCCAGCCTCCTCAATTCCCATTGATGTGCCTGCTCGTCTCGGGCGGTCACACGCAGATACTCCTGCTGAAAAGCCACTTCGAAATGGAGGTGCTGGGCCAGACTATTGACGACGCAGCAGGCGAAGCCATCGACAAAGCGGCCAAAATCATGGATCTGGGCTATCCCGGAGGCCCCATTATCGACCGACTTGCACAGGAAGGCGATCCGAATGCCTTCACTTTCGCCACTCCGCATATCCCCCTCTACGACTTCAGTTTCAGCGGCATTAAGACCTCCTTTCTCTATTTCCTTCGCGACCGGCTCGAAGAAAACCCCGACTTCATTGAGCAACACAAGGCCGACCTCTGCGCCTCCATCCAGAAATGCATCGTCGGCTTCTTACTGAAAAAACTGGAAAAAGCCACCATCGCACACCATGTGCGCCAAGTAGCCATCGCGGGCGGCGTCTCGGCCAATTCCGCCTTGCGTAATGGGCTGCAGCAACTGGGAGTGAAACACCACTGGCATGTCTTCATCCCTCCACTGCCTTTCTGCACCGACAATGCGGCCATGGTCGGCATTGCCGCCTACTTCAAGTACCTTAAAAACGACTTCGCCGACATCTCCCTCCCTCCTTACACTCGGGACTGAACGGAGAACGGAGTGAGAGGTCCTCCCCGACGGGGACGGACCGGCGAAAAACGGAGAACTGTAAACCAAACACCGAACACACACCCATGTCACCTGCACGGAACCAACAGCGCTTTTGGCACCAGCCCTATCTCTGGGGGTCGGTGCTGTGGCTGTGGTTGGCCGTCACACCGTCGGCACAGGCGCAGGACATCCACTTCTCCCAAATAGACATCAACCCGCTGCTTTTCAACCCCGCCTACTCGGGATTCTTTGACGGGACAGGACGATTCGCCCTTGCCTACCGCAACCAGTGGTCCTCGGTCAGCAAAGCGTTCCAGACCATCGCCGCCAGCGCCGAACTCTCGATGCTCCGACGTCGGCACCAAGGCGACGGGTTCAATCTGGGACTGCTGTTTTTCTCCGACCGCGCCGGGACACTCCATTACGGCACCACCGCGGCAAACCTGCTGATCTCCTACTACAAGGCTCTGGCTGGAGACAACAACAACTTCCTCTCCTTTGCCCTCGAACTGGGTGCCGGACAGGCAGGATTCAACACCGGCGACATCGACATGGAAGACCCTTCGGACGCCATCCCCTCCACCACCGCCAACTTCGTCTCCATCGGAGCCGGCTGTGCCTGGTTCTACCAACCCAACGACGACTGCCTGTTCAAAGTGGGCCTCTCGGGACGCAACCTGAACCGCCCCGACATCTCGTTTCTCGAACTCGACGACACGCATATCGAACGGCGTTTCAACGTCTACGGCCGTGCCGAATTCCGTGTCCTGCCCGATATCTCAGTCCTTCCTGTCGTAGCCGCCTCCTTCCAGAAAAACTACCGCGAGATGATTGTGGGATGCGATGCCAAATGGTATCTCTCCGAATCGTCGTTCCGATTCCTGGCTCTTGCTGCCGGACTGCGCTACCGTTGGCGCGACGCGGCTACCGTCGAACTCTCGGCCGAATACAACGCATTCATCTTCGCCCTGTCCTATGATGCCAACCTCTCCAAACTGACCCCCGCCTCCAAATCGGTCGGCGCTTTCGAACTCGCCATCGTCTACCGGCTGGCGAAGTCCAACCGCCCACGCCGCAAAGCCATCCCTTGCCCGATTATGTAATGAACTTTATCGATAATATCACTTCCATATGAAAAAAATACTGATTATCTCTTTGTTGTTTTCCGTTCTAAGCCCCACGGTTTCCGTCACTTTCGCTCAGAGTGACGACCTGCGGGAAGGCGACGAAGCCTTCCGTTTCGGCTACTACAAAACGGCGGTCGACTACTACAAAGCCGCTTACAAAAAAAGTCCTCAACCGGCAATCGCCTACAAAATAGCCGAATCGCTCCGGTTGTCGAACAGCTACCGCGAAGCCATCGGCGCCTACCGCACCGTGCTCCATTCGTCGGCAGCCAACAGCTTCCCCCATTGTGAATATTTTCTGGCGGCGATGTACCGGAACAACGGACAGGCCGACTCGGCGCTGATCTTTTATACACGCTACCTCAACTATGCCAACGACGGGCAGTTGGCTCAAAGGGCCCGACAGGAAGCACGAGCCTGCCAGTGGGTACTGGACAGCATCCCCGACTCACTGACTTTCAGAGTACAGCATCTGGGACGCAACATCAACTCGGCAGCCAGCGAGTCGGGCGCCGTGCTTATGGGCGACTCGCTGCTGTTCTATTCCGCCATGTACGAAGCCGCCAAACCCGGTTCTAAAGACGCCATCTCCTCGGACCTGGTGCTCATGCAGATCTTTCAGGCGGACTTCTCTGGCGATGAACCCAACAAGGGCGAACTCAACAGCTGGGGACTCAACAACAAGGAAAAACACTCGTGCAATGTGGCATTCGATCCGCTTCACGAGAATATCTATTTCACCATCTGCTCCCCTGACGACTTTGCGGATATCCCCTGCGAGATCTATGTCTCGCACCGGAACAAGGGCAAATGGTCCAAAGCCAAGAAACTGGGGGGCGATATCAACCTCGCTGGCTGCAACAACACGCAACCGGCCATAGGGTACATGCCCGACGGAAGCACCCTGCTTTTCTTCTCTTCGAACCGTGAAGGGGGACTGGGCGGCTACGACATCTGGTATTCGGTCATCGACGACAATGGCAAACCCTCGCCAGCTGTCAATCTCGGCACACCCGTGAACAGCGAAGGGAATGAAATCACACCTTTCTATGACAACAACAACCGCAGGCTTTACTTCTCCTCGGACTGGCATCTGGGATTCGGAGGATACGACGTTTTCTGCTCGCAGGGCACCCGCGACAACTGGCAGCTGCCGCTCAACCTGGGATCCACACTCAATAGCGAAGCAAACGACATCTACTTCTCCGTCAATACAGACATTCCCAATTCGGGCTATCTCACCTCCAACCGAAGAGGGTCGTTTTTTATCGACGGCAATACCTGCTGCAACGACATCTACGAATGGAAACAGGTGAGGAAAACACCCCGCCGGCGTGTCGTGGAGGTACAACCCGTTGTCTCACAACAAAAAGCAGCCATCCATCATCTACTACCCATCAGACTTTACTTCCACAACGACGAACCCGACCCCAAATCCAAACTTGCCACCACTTCGACAAACTACTTCCAGACATACAACCGCTACATGTTCCTTCGTAACGACTACAAGAAAGCGCACACCATTGCCAACGGCAATGTGGTATACGACTCGATTTGCGATGCCATCGACTATTTCTTCGACTATGAAGTACAGTACAACTGCGAACGCTTCGAACAATTCCTGAATCTGCTGCTTGACGACCTCAAAGCGGGTCACCGCATCAGCATGACCGTCGAAGGCTACGCCAGTCCCATCCACACCTCCAAGTACAACGAACTTATCTCCAAACGGCGCATCGCATCGATCGTCAACCAGATAATGGAATACAAGAAAGGAATCCTGACCAAATACATGGGCACCAACGGCGGCTCATTGCAGATTAGAGAAGTGGCTTACGGAAGCAGTCACGCCGGCCGCGAAGTGTCTTCCGATCCCCGACACACCAACAAATCCATCTATAGTGTTGAAGCCGCCAAGGAACGCCGCATCGAGATTCTCGACTACCAGTACTTGGAAGACGACAGCAGCCTGATTTCCTGCCTGCATCTACCCACACGTGCCATGCATATAGGCACCTATTTCACAGGAGAATATGCCGACATACAAGTGCATCTGAAACATACCGCACTTGACGAGACAACACTTGACTTCATCAGTGTCGGCTCGCCCGATGTCAAGGTGGTGGGCTATAGCAAACTCACCCCCGGTCGCGAACTGGTCATTTACTTGCGCATGGACAACCGCAAAGCAGAACCTACCGTCTCCTCTTTTCTGCCGTTAACGTTGCGTGTGACAGGCGAGCAGATCACCCAGACGATGTTTCTGGAATACACGTTGGAGAAGTAGCAGAGAGGACCGTCTCCGCCACAGTCATTTTTCGAAGAGAAAAACTATCGCAAAAAGATTATTCGCCCAATGCCTTGCTCCAGTAGTTGAGACACGGCGTGACATTCACATAGAGGGATTCGATTCCGTCGTCGTTTGCTTCAAGTTTGAAAACATCGAACATCTGGTCCCCGCTTGACTGAAGGGATTGCTGCACACTATGCAGACCAAAATAACTCATCAGATTATAGGAATGCGCGACAATCGCCACATGGTAGGCGTTCTCAAAATCCATCCCGTTGCCTGAAGCCGCAATGGCACTGATAAGTGCTATATAGCGAAAGACATCCGCATTCGCTTGCTTGGAGTTTTCGCCATAGACGATGGTGTTCGCCACATAACGGTAAAAATAGAGTCGCACATGGGTGGGTACTTTCTCTATGGCTTTGTCGAGCAGTTTAATGGCCTTTCGTGCATCCTTCTCCGAGACATCCTCCTTGTTGAGAATATCGCGAGCCTTGTCCTCCTCATCAAGATGAATATACGGGTTGTAATCATCTTGAAGGACATAGCCATAATAAAGATAATGCACATCATCGAGCGTCATCGAGGTGTCTGCCTTTGCCAGTTTCTTGACAAGCTTGGGATAATAATAAGGTGACTTTTTATCATTTATCACCTTGCCGATCTGGTCGTAATCAGGCACAAAAAACTGTTGAACCTCAGAAGTGTCGTAGTTGCCGTCTTGATCATTTTGCGCAACAACCATGAAAGGGGCACAGAAGAGGCAAAGGATAAACAAAAATTTGGTTTTCATAATCATATATTATTTTATTCTACATTCGAACATCTGCCGTCCTTCCAACCTTCCTGTAAGCACATCGCCTATCTCGACAGGACCCACACCCGAGGGGGTACCCGTAAAGAGCAGATCGCCCGTGCGGAGGAGCATGAACTGCGAAACATAAGCTATCATACCGTCCACCGTACAGAGCATATCGGCTGTATTGCCCTGCTGCACGATCGTTCCGTTACGAGACAGGAAGAAAGAAAGACGCTGCACGTCACCTCCCAAATCAGCGAGGGGCACAAAATCACTGACAACCGCCGAACCGTCGAATCCTTTGGAGAGCGTCCAAGGGAGTCCTTTGGATTTGGCTTCACGCTGGAGATCACGGGCCGTGAAATCGATACCGAGCGCCACCGAGCTGTAATAACGATGGGCGAAACGCTCTTCGATACTTTTCCCCACCCGGTCAATGCGGACAACAAGTTCCACTTCATGTTCGACCTCCCGACTGAACTCCGGATAGAAGAAAGGCTGGTTTTTTAACAGCAAAGCACTATCCGGCTTGAGAAAGAATGCCGGAGACAAAGCCTCACGCGAGCCGCGGGGGAACTGGGGGGCTCCCATCTCGGCGGCATGGTCGCCATAGTTTCGTGCTATGCAGATAATCTTCATCGTCAGCCTTCGAACTTCAACTTAAGTGCCTGCAGCTTTTCTTGGTCTCGTTGACGGCGCTCCTCAACAAGCCGGCGCTGGACTCTCATCACCACCTGTTTGGTGGAAAGGGGGAAGTCGGCTTTCATCATCCAGTCGTAGTAAGCAGGCTCACGGGTGAATACTTGCTCCAGGGTAACCCCTTTATGCTTGCCGAAATTGAAGATTTCGCGACCGGACTTGTCAAAGCCGATATGTCCTACAAGATCGGCCCACTGGGAGTTGCCGCTGAAACGGCTGAGTGCCTCGATGTCGTTGACAACAGGATAACTGGTGGTACCGTCGCGGTCGACAAACGGCACATCCTGATAGCGGTCAAGTTGGGCTTTGAGCACTTCGTAGGTGGCTCGAGTGTCGGCATCGGCGCTGTGTGCTGCCTCGAGATTTTTACCACAGTAAAATTTGTAAGCGGCAACTAATGTACGCTGTTCCATTCGATGGAAAATATTCTGGACATCGACCAGACGACGGCCTTCGAGGGAGAACTCGACACCAGCGCGTAGGAATTCCTCGACGAGCAAAGGCACATCAAACTTGTTGGAATTGTAGCCTGCAAGGTCAGCGTCGCCAATAAAATCGGCGATCTCCTGAGCCTGCTCGGGGAAACTTCTTTCGGAAGCAACCATGGCATCGGTGATATGATGGACCGAAGTAGCCTCCGCAGGGATACGCATCGTGTCGCCTGAAGCAGTGACCGGACGGACCAGACGGGTCATCTCGGCCTCTTCGTTGGAGGGGGACACTTTCAAGAGGCAGATTTGCACTATGCGATCGGAACCCACCTGAACGCCTGTGGTTTCCAAATCAAAAAAGACAATGGGTTTGGTAAGATTCAGCAGCATGGGAAGAGAGCGTGTGGTTATTTAATTAATCAAAGTTGACAAGCTAGTTGGTGGAGTTTCTGAAGGCGTTCCAGAAGCGGTTCGGCGAGATCGAGAGGGAGCATATTTGCACCGTCGGATTTGGCATTCCTCGGGTCAGGATGGGTCTCCAGAAAGATGCCGTCACAGCATACCGATACGGCTGCGCGTCCAATGGTCTCAATCATTTCGGGGTTGCCGCCGCTGATACCACTGGGCTGATTGGGCTTTTGGAGGGAATGGGTGATATCGACCACTATGGGCACGTTATTTCGCCGCATGATCGGGACACTCCGGAAGTCGACGACCAGGTCCTGGTAACCGAAGGTAGTCCCCCGTTCGGTCAGCATCACTTCACGTCCTCCGAAATGATGCACCTTGTCGACTGCGTATTGCATAGCTTCGGGGGAGAGGAACTGTCCTTTCTTGACATTGACCACACGACCCGTCTCAGCAGCAGCCGCCAACAAGGAAGTCTGACGGCACATAAATGCCGGGATTTGCAGCACATCGACAAACTGTGCCGCAGTGGCGGCCTCGGTTTCATTATGAATGTCTGTCACCACAGGAATACCATACTTTTCGCGGATGCGACCCAATATCTCCAGCCCTTCCCAGTCGCCGATTCCCGTAAAGGAATCCACCCTCGACCGGTTGGCTTTACGGTAGGAGGCTTTGAATGCAAAAGGGATATGGAGCTTCTCTGTAATTTCAAGCAAACGCTCACAGATTTCGAATGGCGACTTCTCGTCTTCAATCACACATGGGCCTGCGATAAGGAAGAAACAGCCTGTTTCCGTATGGCGTAATTGTTTCAAGTGGGGGTACAAAGTAGTGTAACTCATAAACAGTCATTATTTTGTAGTTGATATTAAACAGTCATTATTTTGTAGTTGATATCAGACAAAAAAAACATACTGCCGGAAGACGCCTCCCGGCTTTTTTAAATTTTCCGATTGCTATCGGTTGTGAGCCGTAGCAAACCGTTTATCATCGACCTTAGAAAATACGGAGCAATCAATTGTCCAACTCACCAAAAGCGCTGTCAAAGTCGCTGTCAGAGACGGGTTCCTGAAGATACTCTTCGGTCGATGCCGGTGCCTCATATTCCTCACGGGAACGGCGTACACCGCGCTGCAGAGAAATAATCAAGGCTCCAATCATGCGCGTCTGTTCCATGAGCAGCTCGCGCGAACGTTCACTGTCTTCATCTGACAGCAAACCAAGACCATGGGCAACGGCGGTGTAGGTGATGCACTCTCTGATAGCCGTCTTGGCGATCTTGAGATAGTGGTCAAACTGCCCCTTGTTGCGTGACGAACCCTCAGCGATATTGAGCGCAATATCCATAGCCGAATGGGTGAATGACTGACAAAGCGTACGCTCACATTCGGTCCGCGACTCTTTCAATGTAGAAATCAGCCAACGGGTGTAATCGATCGCCTTACCATAGATTCGCAGGTCTTCGAAGCGGAAAAAACTGGGTACTTTTTCTTCCATGTGTAATAGTATTGAGGGGAATCCCGAGAGATTCCGGTTAGTATTATTTGAAAAGGCTTTCTATTTCCGTTTTACACCGTTCCTCTATCACTTTGCGTTTGATCTTCAACGTAGGTGTCATGCAGCCATTGGCTTCGGTCCAAGTATCGTTAATCACCTTATAACGTTTGATTTGCTCGGTAGAGCCGAAGAAAACGTTGTACTTGTCGATAACACGCTGGTAACGTTCAAGGGTGCGTTTGTCGTTAACCATCTCCTCCCGTGTTTCGCAATGGATACCATGGCGTTCCTGCCACTCTTTGAGAAAATCGAAATCAGGCAGCACCAATGCGGCGGCGAACTTCTGATTCTCGCCGACCACCATCATATCCAAAACGAAAGGAGACTCTTTGAATTTCTCTTCCAGTACCTCCGGATTGACATATTTGCCCATCGAGGTTTTGAACATCGTCTTTGTACGTCCGGTGATACGCAACTGACCCTCGGGTTCAAAAGCACCCGTGTCACCTGTATGCAGCCAACCATCGGCATCAATCACTTCGGCAGTAAGTTCCGGAGACTTGTAGTAGCCCAGCATCACATTGCTTCCACGGCAGACGATCTCCCTGGTTTCGGGAAGCACTTTCACTTCGATGCCAGGCAACGGCAAACCCGCCGTTCCCAGTTTACGGCCGTGGGGAAGTGCAGAACTGACAGCGATGACAGGCGAGGTCTCCGTCAGGCCGTAGCCTTCGTAGATATCCATACCGATGCAGGTGAAGAACTTTGCAAGACGGGGCTGGATGGCGGAGCCACCCGAGACAAACATCTCCAGACAGCCGCCAAAATTGTCACGTATCTTACCGTATACCAGTTTATCATAAAGCTTACGACGGCAATTGTACCAAAAAGTGGTTCCGTCCAGGTCGTAAGCCATTGCATGATCCAAGGCTTTAAAAAACAATTTCTTCTTGAATCCTGTGAGTTTCTGTCCACTACGGAAAATGCCATCATACATTTTCTCGATAAAACGCGGGACAGCCGTCATCATGTACGGTTTGGCATATTTCAGGTTGTCGACCACCTTGGCAATACTCTCCGCATAATAGATCTCATAGCCCATAAACTGATAGAGATAGTTCATCATGCGTTCATAGATATGGCAAAGCGGAAGAAAACTCATGGCTCTTGTAAAGTAGGGCTTGGGGGTCATCTTGACACCGTTGACACATGTAAGGATATTCTCATGACAGAGCATCACCCCTTTAGGGAACCCAGTGGTGCCGCTTGTGTATATCATGGTAGCCACATCACGGGGCTTGATCGCATCACGCAACTGACGCACCGAATCAGGGGCAGGATGAGCTTTCCCTGTTTCTATCAACTCGTTGAGCGTACCCCCCTGCAGAGAGAGCGTGGATAGCGTTTCGTGAAGCGTATCGGAGGCTTTGAAGGAGTAAATGCCCTTGACGAGTGGCAACGAGGGGACGATATCCTTGATTTTGCGCAGCAAGTCGATATTTTCCAGGAAGACAAGCTTCACTTCGGCGTTTTCAAGGATGAAGTGATAATCATCAGCACTGATGGTTGGATAGATCGGCACTAACACACAGCCAATCTGCTGGACGGCCATATCCAGATAATTCCATTCAGGACAGTTGGAGGAGATCACCGCCACTTTGTCCTCACGCTGAAGACCCAATTCCAGCAAGGCGAAACTCAGATTATTGACCACTTCAATGTATTCGTCGATGAAAATGCTTCGCCATTCACCGTCATACTTGGCAACAAACACCGCGCGGTCGGGCTGCGTCTGTTTGCGATACTCAAGCAAATCAAAAAGTCGCGTGACTTCCATAAAGATACTTTTTCAAAAACAAGAATGGTTTGGAATCACTTCATGCCTTAAATCTGGGCGAAATGCTTCATAAATTGGGTTCGGAAGAAGAGCGATGCCTGCTCGTTGACCTTCACTGCAAGTTGTCCGCGGAACTGGTCAATGGATTCGAAACCCTTCTGTTCCATCCATTTTACCAGACCATCGTTCAGTGTCCGCATATAGTCGACACCGTTCTTGTAGAGGCACGAGACCACCTGCACCGTACCGGCACCTGCCAACAGCATCTTGACCACATCGTCGGCCGTATGGACTCCCGTTGAAGCGGAAATGTCGCAACGGAGCTTCTTGCTCAAGATGGCCACCCAACGCAACGTATTGTATAGTTCTTCGGGGGTGGACAGCGACGGAGCATGCTGAAGCTGCATGGTGTTGACATCAATATCGACATTCAGCGGCTTGTTGAACAGCGTGATGCCGTTGATGCCCATCCATGAAAGACGCTGCATGAAGTTGGCCATATCAGTAAAGTTCTGGCTTACCTTGACAGAGACAGGAATAGAGACCGATTTGCGCAACGTGTTGATAATGTCGGAGAAGAGACGGTCGACATCCTCACACGAAAGATTTGTTTCGTAGGGCAGGATCGCCATGTTCAACTCCAATGCATCACATCCGGCCTCCTGGAACCGCTGGGTGTAAGTCATCCAGTTCTCGAACGAGTAGCAGTTAATGCTCCCGATAACAGGGATATGCAGTTGATTCTTGGCTTCCTTGATAAGGTCGAAATGCTTGCCCAGCGAATCGTCAGCCACATGGGCGGCAATATACTCATAGCTCATACCGTAATTGTCGGTAGGAGCCATCACGCTCAAATTGCGCTTGATGTCATAGATTATCTGTTCTTCGAAGACTGATTTGATGATCACGGCACCGGCTCCTGCGGCCTCCAGCTTCTTCAAATGTTCAATATCGCTGGTCAATCCGCAACTTCCCGCGATAATGGGACTCTCAATATCCAGTCCCAAATATTTGGTATGTGTATTCATAATCAGAACTTATTTAATAAAGTGCAAAAATAAACATTTTTTACGAAAAAATATTTTTTTTTGTTAAAAAAAATCAAAAAAAATCATATTTTGCTAATATACAGAAATTTAAACACTATCTATTTTTCACAACCATCATCAAAAGGAAAAGAAAAGAAAAATATTTTCTTGCATAAGAAAAAAAATAACTAATTTTGCAAACTCAAAAATTAGGAAAAAAATAAAAAAAATCACATACAAAAATGGAAAAAAACGTTGAAGAACAGAGCACTGAAAACATCAGTTTCATTTCTAAAAGCGAACAATTTATCGAAAAATACAAAAATTGGCTCATCGGTGGTGTCATCGTTATTGTGGTGATTATTTTGGGCATCTTCGGCGTCAAGAAGTTCATCTCCGAACCGCGTAAAGCCAAAGCCAACACCGAGGCCTATCCTGCTGAGTTTTATTTCACCGAGGCATCTGAAGCCGAAGCCATGGGCGACTACCGCCGTGCACTTTACGGTGACTCGACCAGCAACGACAAATACAGCATCGGTCTGCTGGCCATCATCGACAAATACGGCTCCACTCCCACCGGAAACCGCGCCAAATACGAGGCTGGCATCTGCTTCCTCCATCTTGGCGAATACAAAGAAGCGCTGAAATACCTTGACAAATACAACGGAAAGGACCAGTTAACCCCTGTTTTGGACGAAATGATGAAAGGCGATGCCGAAGTGGAGCAAGGAAACAATGACGCAGCCATCAAACATTACAACAAGGCTGCCTCGATGGACGACAACCCCATCACCGCTCCTTTCGCCTATTTCAAGGCTGGCATGGTCTATCTGATGAACAACGACAAAGCCAAAGCACTGGAGAACTTCAACAAAGTCAAATCCGACTATCCGGAATCGCCGCTCTCCATGCAGATGGACGGTTTCATCACCTATACCGAGAACATCTGAATCCTGTAGACTCAGGCACTATACAAGCCTCGCACAAGCGAGGCTTTTTTTGTCCCAAAAGCACCATTCACCATGAAAAAAAACTTATTCTGGGTTCTCTGTCTGCTCTTAGTCAAGGCCTCCCCTTTTTGCCACGCGCAGACCTATCCTTTCCAGGATACCACGCTGTCTGTTGCGCAACGGGTGGAGGATCTTATTGCACGACTGACCCTCGACGAGAAGATCGCTTTCCTCGAGCACCAGAACCCGGCAGTGGAACGTCTCGGCATCAAGCCCTACAGCTGGTGGAACGAAGCGCTGCACGGCATCGCACGCAACGGCATCGCCACGGTTTATCCGATGCCTATTGCACTCGCTGCCACATTCGACCCCGGATTGGTTGAGGAGGTATACAGCTACATCGCCGACGAAGGGGTGCGTAAACACCGCGAATCGCAAATTGCAGGCGAGTATGGCGACAATACAGGCATCACCTTCTTCACTCCCAACATCAACATCTTCCGTGACCCCCGATGGGGACGCGGCATGGAGACCTTCGGCGAGGACCCCTACCTTACGGCGCAGATGGGTCTGGCCGCCGTCAAAGGGTTGCAAGGCACGGGCACACAGCTACGAACCCAGGCAGGTCCCCACTGGGTCATTCCCGACACCACGACACGAAACACCCCCTACCTCGTTTCCGCTGCATGCCTCAAGCACCTGGCTGTCCACAGCGGACCCGAAGGGCTGCGCCACCAGTTCAACGCCACCATCTCCAATCGCGATCTATGGACGACCTATCTTCCTGCCTTTGAATACATCATCAAGCACAGCGACGTCCAGCAGGTCATGTGTGCCTACAACCGCCTCAACGGCGAACCCTGCTGCACCAACCACCACCTGCTGGTCGACATCCTGCGCAACCGCTGGCACTACGACGGCATCCTCGTCACCGACTGCTGGGCACTCAACGACTGCTGGGAACCCGACACCGTCATCCCACGCCATCGCACCCACCCCACCGCAACGGCAACGGCAGCGGCAGCCTTCGGATCGGAAGTCGACCTGGAATGCGGTTCCGGATTGGCAGCGCTCAAGACGGCCGTCGACAGCGGATACATCAGCGAGCAACAGATTGACACCCACCTGCGCCGCGTACTGCGCACTCGCCTCCGCATCCGCCCTGAATGGTTCTCTGAATACAACCACGGGCACCCCGGGCTGTACAAAGACCCTGCCAGAGTGGCAAAAGCGTCCTTGGTTCTGCTGAAAAACAACGGCATCCTGCCTTTGGAAGATCCGAAAAAGATGAAGCAAATCGCCGTCATCGGACCCAACGCGGCCGATTCGGCAATGGCATTGGGCAACTACAACGGTACACCGCCTTATCAGAAAACCATCCTTAAAGCCTTTCATGAAGAAATAAGAAACCGCATGTTTTATTCATCGACTTATGGCGCGAGATTTGCATCTGTCTATTTTGACACCGCCTGCCATTTGGCCGACAAAGAATACCAACTTCCACGAGAATTCTGGAGACAGATAGAAAAAAGCGACGTCGTCATATTCTGCGGAGGACTCTCCCCTGCCTTGGAAGGCGAGGAACTGCAGGTCAACCTGCCGGGCTTCTACAAAGGCGATCGCACTTCCATCGAACTGCCCTCACCGCAGCGCGACATCATCAAAGCAATCAAGAAACGGACCGGAAAACCCATTGTCCTTGTCCTCTGCACCGGCAGTGCCATCGGTCTTGAAGAAGTTGTCGACGATGTCGACGCTATCCTTGTGGCCTGGTATGGCGGACAGGATATGGGCAACGCTGTGGTTGATGCCCTGAATGGTTATACCGACGGTTTTGGACGGCTCCCCGTGACATTCTACAAATCGACCCGTCAACTGCCCGATTTCGACAGCTACGACATGCAGGGACGCACCTACCGCTATATGACTGAAGAGCCGCTGTTCCCCTTCGGATTCGGGCTTTCGTATAACCAGTTCCACTACGACAGCGTCACTTTCGACCGCACCAGCCTGACGGTGCGAGGCACCTTGACACTAGACATTGAAAACGACCGCAGAGGCGGCAGCGAAGTAATCCAAGTATACCTTGACGGCGACGGCATAACGTCACCGCGTCGACAACTTGTGGCTCTACAGAAAGTCTATGTCGACGCCATCACCGGAAATCGCAACCCCATTCATTTCGAAATACCCATCGACCCCTTCTGGCTACGCCGATACAACGAGCAGACAGATGAGATGGAGTTGCCCCCTGCCGGCACCCCGATGAAGCTTCACATCATGAACGGTCCCGAGATAGAATTCGTCTGGTAAAAAGTCTAATAAAAAAAAGGAGTCTGCAAAACAGACTCCTTTTATTATGTCATAGTTAATTTTAAACAGTTTCTTAGAAATGGAAACCGATACGGAGCGAGAGGAGACCGATGCTGCGGGTCTGCGTTTTGGTATCGGAAGCGTCCTCCAGTTGAAGAGCCACCGGCAGTTCTGTAGCGCTGGTGTACTTGATGGCGTGTTTGCCATAGCCGCTGTAATGCAGACTGGCGCTGACATGCTGGCCGAAATAGGAACCCAGACCAATCTGCCAAGCAACGTTGACCGTCGACTGATAACGCAGTTTGAAATCACCGCAGGCAGGAGTGGTACCCGACTCGTTGGTAATCATCAGGAAATCGGGGCCGATGCCAAATTCACCAAACGGGGTGAAGATGTCGGTCAACTGATAGCGATAGTTCACACCCACATAAATCGGGATATTGAAATAGTTGGGAGCACTACCGTCGTTGGCGTCCATGAAACGGTCGCGCATGTCGCTCTTCGAACGGTTCCATTGGAAATCGGCATGGATATAAGGAGAGACCTCACCAAATCCCACATCGAAACGATAGGACACACGGTAGCCGAGGCCCACACCGACGCCGGCATTTTTACCCACGTTGAAACGTGTCATAGGAACCAAATCACCTGCACCATTGGCGACAACATCATCGTTGAACTGCGCCATGGCAGCGTTAAAGTTCAAAAAGATGGACTGTTCCAGATGCGTCAACTGCGCATTGGCTCCAAATCCAGCAAAAGTAAACAGTGCAACGAAGCACAAAGCTTTGATTGTATTATTCTTACGCATATCTAATTGATTTTATTCTGGTGGCAAAGATACTACATTTTTTCCGTTCAAGGTCAAAAAATCAGTTTTTTTTTGACAATCCGACAAAGTTATGTATTTTTGCAGTTTGCAAACATTTATTAAAATTAGGAAATAACATTGAAAACAAAATTTTTAACCCGCAGTCTGACACTCGTTGCCCTATTCCTTTTCTCCAGTCAGGCATTCTCGCAGGTGGTATTGTCGCCTGTATTCAACCAATTACGGCTTGAAGCACGTGCTGATTTCGACTATATGCACAACCGCGAATCCATCGGCACGCTCGGAACGGAAAGCGACCCTTATGGTTTCCATGGCAAGTACTTCAATCTGGTGATTGGCGGCAACCTCTCCGACAAGTTCAGCTACTTCTTCCGTCAACGTATCATCGCCAACCCCGGCAGCTCGTCGCTGTTTGACAACACCGACTTCCTGTACCTGAACTATACGCCCAACAAAAACTGGATGTTCCGTCTGGGTAAGGACGCCCTCGCTGTGGGTGGTTTCGAATACGATGCAGCTCCCATCGACGTGCTCTTCAGCACCCACTACTGGGATTATTTCTACTGCTTCCAGCTGGCGGTGTCGGCAGCCTTCAAAAGCGACGACGGCAACCAGATGCTGTTAGCGCAGGTGGCCAACTCACCCTATGTCCATTATAACGGAGAGCCCTGGAATAGCGGACACCTCTCCTACAACCTGTTCTGGTCGGGTACTTTCGGTCATTTCAAGACCCTCTACTCCGCCAACCTCTTCGAGCGCGACGACAATGGATTGATGGGTTATATCGCATTGGGTCACAAACTGCTGTACGACCGTTGGGACATCTACCTCGACCTTATCCACCACTCGCTCGAGAGTGACGACTGGGGCAAGAACTTTGCCGTGGTGAGCTGCATGAACTTCTTGGTCACCGACGATGTGAACATCTTCATCAAGGGAGCCTACGAGCAGAACCATTCCGAGAAAGACTTCCTCAATTTCAGCGCCATGGGCACCAGCATAGACTGTCTCATGGAAGCCGGAACCAGCCAAGTCACCTATGGCATCGGATTTGAATACAAACCCGCCTTCTGCAAGGATGTACGCCTGCACGGTTTTGTCGCCAAACGCGACATCTATGCCGAGGACATCAACGGGAATGAACTCGGCAATGTCCACTCCCTCAACGTCAATATCGGCATCACCTGGCACATGAACATCCACCGCATGTTCAAAGAACGCGGATTGTAAAACGACTTTTCACTTCATATCTAATAGCATTATGGACGATAATAGCAACAAACGGCACAGCCTCCTTTCCGTGCTGAATCCTTTCGAGGTGTTCCATCACCACGAGAAAACGGAGAACAAAAAGCCCAGCCGTTTCAAATTCACCACTCAACGAAGCTTTGAAGCCCTGATTTTCTTAGTTGTCTTCTTCGTTTTCTTCGGTCTCTTGGCCTACAAGATGACACTGCCCAACATGCTCAACACCTTCATGCAGACAGCCTACCATCTGCTTCTGGAGACCGTGTTCTACATCATGGCGATATGTGTCCTTATGGGAGCCATCAGCAAGATGTTCACCGAATTCGGCGTGGTACGCCTAATGGAGAACATCCTGCGCCCCCTGATGAAACCGCTTTACAACCTGCCCGGCGTGGCCGCATTGGGTGCCGTAATGACTTTCCTTTCCGACAACCCCGCCATCATCTCCCTGGCCAAAGACAATAACTTTGCACGCTATTTCAAGAAATACCAGCTGGTAAGCCTCACCAATTTCGGTACCGCTTTCGGCATGGGACTTGTCGTCATCGCTTTCATGACGGGCAAAGGATTCGGTAGCGGAGCGCTTGTGGGACTGCTCGGCGCCGTCATTGGCAGCATTATCAGCACCCGCCTGATGCAACGCTTCACGCTGAAAAGCTATCCTGAACTCGATTGTCCTGTCACCGAGGAAGAGGGCACCGAACAGAATATCTCCTTCAAGAGCGAAGGTTCTGTTTTCCAACGTTTCCTTAACGCCATGCTCGACGGTGGGAAAAGCGGTGTCGGTATTGGCGTGGCCATCATTCCCGGCGTGCTCTGCATCTCCACCCTCGTCATGATGCTCACCTTCGGTCATCCTGCCGAAGGCTACACTGGTGCCGCCTATGAAGGCGTACCTGTTATCACCTGGCTTGCCGACAAGATCAATGTGGTGTTCTACTGGCTCTTCGGCTTCGAAAGCGGTGCGCTGGTGTCGTTCCCCATCACCGCGCTTGGCGCTGTC
The DNA here is from genome assembly GCA_946401725.1 of uncultured Bacteroidales bacterium. Classification (GTDB taxonomy): domain Bacteria; phylum Bacteroidota; class Bacteroidia; order Bacteroidales; family P3; genus Colimorpha. The sequence continues at coordinate 47,952 of CAMIVE010000004.1, forward strand.
GGTGCCGCCATCGGTCTGGTCCCCACCTTCATCGACACCGGCATCATCACCAACAACGCCATTGCCGTCTTCACCGCCATGGGCATGTGCTGGAGCGGTTATCTCAGCACCCATACCGCCATGCTCGACAGCCTCGGCTACCGCAAACTCATCGGCAAAGCCATCGGCGCCCACACCATCGGCGGCCTCTGTGCCGGCATCGCCGCCCACTGGCTCTACGTACTTCTCGCTATGATTTTCTAACATTTTGCAAATACATACAACAATGACACCTATAGTCAGTATCATCATGGGCAGCACCAGCGACCTGCCGGTCATGGAGAAAGCCTGCCAGTTTTTCGAGGAGATGGCGATCCCCTTTGAGGTCAACGCCCTTTCCGCCCATCGTACCCCTGCCGAAGTCTCCGACTTCGCCCGCAACGCACAACGCCGCGGCATCAAAGTCATCATCGCCGGCGCCGGCATGGCGGCCGCTCTGCCTGGTGTCATCGCCGCTGAGTCCGTACTTCCCGTCATCGGCGTGCCTATCAAGGGCAGCGTCCTCGAAGGACTCGACGCCACCTTCGCCATCATGCAGATGCCTCCGGGAATCCCCGTCGCCACCGTCGCCATCAACGGCGCCCAGAACGCCGCCATCCTGGCCATGCAGATTCTCGCCCAGAGCGACGCCACACTGATGCAGAAACTTACCGACTACAAATCCGGTCTAAAGAAAAAGATCGTTAAAGCCAACGAAGAACTCTCGAAGCTGGAATACAAATTCAAGTGCTGACAAACCCAATCTTATACAACTCTGCCTGCCATGAGTCACGGGAAAAGCATTTGCAACCAACTCAAGAAAGTCCGGAAGCGTATTGCCGAGGAGAACGATATTCCTTTGAAAATAGCAGCATGCACCTTTCAAGGGGAATGTCGAGGGACATGTCCTCGGTGCGAAGAGGAGGTACGTTATCTGGAGAGCGCCTTGGCTGAACGGATACGTTCGGGCAAGGTGGCTGCTGTTGCTGGACTGGTCATGGGATTATCCCTGGGCGCAAACGCCCAGTCTGACATCCCCGTTGTCGAACCACTGCAGCACAGCGACACTGTCAACCGGGCAGAATGCAGCGGCACATTGAGAGGCAGGGTTCTTGACGGTAAAACCAACGAACCACTGATAAGCTGTAATGTCAAACTCCTGCAGAACAACATACTTGTAGCCTATGGAATAACAGATTGGGAAGGCGTATATACCATCAAGTCACTACCCTTTGGCGACTACACCCTCGAAATATCCTACATAGGATTCTCTTCTTTTAAACAAAGTGTAACGATAAACAAGACAGGCTTCACCGTGATGGACATCTCACTGGCACGTGGTTCCTCGGAAATCACTGTTGATGTCGGTGAAATAATTCCTCGAAACCGTAGCATAAAAGTCGATGAGAACGGACTGATAATCGACGAGCAGCCCTACCCCATGATGGGCGAAATCCCGGTAAAACTGACCGGTACGCCCGCAAGTCAGGCTGAGCCCGACGAACGACCGCGTTTTTATGAGGACGAACAAATAGTAAAATAAAAAAAAATCCCTTTTAAACCATTAATAATCCAAATCTATATGTCAAACATTAAAAAAACGATCTGCCTGATCTGGCTTCTGCTCTGCGGCCTTGCGACACAGGCGCAGGTACAAGTTCAAGTCAATGGCTCCCAGACCTTTGTCATCAACGAGAATAACGGACTCTATTTCCACGACGACTCCATGTTTGTCGACAACACGTCGTTCCCCCTTTCGGAAGTCCAAGTCATCACACTGAGACAAATCACCGACGACATCGACGACATTGCTGAATCGGAGCTGCACCTCATGCCCAATCCGATGCGTGATGCAGTGGTGCTTCAAGGCATAGGCGACGCGCCTCTGCCAGTCGCCGTCTACAGCCTTGCCGGTGTCAAACTGTTGGAGCAGCTGGCAACTGACGGCACATCGATCGATATCAGCCGGCTCCCGCAGGGGCTTTATCTGCTCCGTTGCGGCAACAAAGTTTCCAAAATCGTCAAACAATAAGGAGGTCTGCCATGAAAAAACATATTATGCTACTGATATGCACCGCGCTGTTGCTGCTGACTCCTACTGTCAATGCCCAGCAAACACGCGTGATGAGAGCCCACTATGCGGGGCAGGTCCTCTTCCAAACCCCAGCCCACGGTCTCGACAGCATCAAAGCCAACAACGACGGCTATATCACCGTTTTCTACAGCGACGCCACCTGGAGCCGTCATGCGGACCAGATCGACAGCCTGACCTTCGCCATGGTGGACAACGGCGACACCACCATCACTATCGATACCGTTGCGATCAACACGGATCAGATGATTGACATCTACTGGAATGGAAACAGTGTGACGGTCAACAACCCCTACAGCACCGACAGCATCAACGTAACCACGTCGGGCGCTCGCGTAACAGTCAAGTCCTACGTCACCGCCATGAACAATGTCGTCTACAACCTCCATGGCACCAGCGACAATGGCAGTCTTTTGTTCAACAAGCTGAGCACACCTGTCATCCTTCGTCTCGACGGAGTACAGCTGACATCGGTGGGAACGGCGGCTGTCAATATCGACAAGAACCAGAACGCTTTGGTGCATCTTGTCCACGGGACGAACAACACCTTTGCCGATGCCGACAGCAATGCCGACAAGGCGGTGTTCTACGGCAAAGGCACGCTGACATTCCAAGGCTCGGGCAGTCTCGACATCACTTCTTCATATGCCAATGGACTGCAGGGCAAGCGGGGGGTCACGGTCAATGGAGGCACCGTCTCTGTCACCGTCACCGCCGACACCAAGAAAGGCATCAAGACCGACCAGCATTTCTATATGAACGGCGGCACCGTCCATGTGGTGGCAGCGGGCACCTTGGCCATCGACACCAACGCCTCGTATGCCACCGGCTATGATTTCTCCTATTGCACGGGTATCAAGACGGGCGATGCGGAAGAGGGTTCCGTAGGGAATATCGTCATCAACGGAGGCAGTCTCTCTGTCGATTGCGATGCCACCAATGACGGCGGACGCTGTCTTTCGAGCGACTACGACATCATCTTCAACGGAGGCCACACCCTCCTCACCACCGCAGGCAACGGTGCTTGCGTGGGCGGAACAGGCACCAATGCCGTCGACGGCTATACCTGCACCTGCATGAGCGCTGACAGCAATATCATTATCAACGCCGGCTTTATCGATGCACGCAGCACCGGTCTCGGCGGACGCGGACTGAAAGCCGACGGCAAACTCATTGTCGGCCATGTCGGCGACGACAACAGCCGCATCCGGCTCTATGTGCAGACCAGCGGCAACGCAGTCAATCCCGTCAGTAGCGGCCCCGGCGGTTGGCCGGGTGGCGGCAATACCGACGACGATTATTTCAAAGGATTGCCCAAATGCATCAGAATCGAAGGCAACATCTATTTCAACAGCGGCTATGTCGGCGCCTATTGTGCGCAGACTTCGGGCGACCCTAACGGCGAGGCGATTGAGAGCAAGGACAGCCTCTTCGTCAACGGCGGCGTCATCGAAGCCAATGCCTTTGACGACGCACTCAATGCCACCAACTATCTTGAGATCAACAACGGCAAACTGTGGTGCTATTCGCGTGGCAACGACGCCATCGACTGCAATGGCAATACGAATATCCATGGCGGCCTGATTATCGTCAAGGGAAAAGAAGTCGGTATCGACGCGGCCACCGACGCGGGTGGACGCTTCTTCATCGACGGCGGCGTCATCGTCTGCCAAGGGGGCAATATGGGTGCTTGGGACAGCCCCAACGTCAGCGGCTACCAGCACTACTTACAAATCAACAATGTAGGCGCCAACGGTCTGACGGTCAAAAACAGCGCAGGCGACGTGGTGCTGATGTATCTCAACACGACGCCCACCGGCAATGGTTTTATAGAGAGCTACACCGACCCCGGTGCCAAGCCGCCGCCACCTCCCGGAGGAAACAACACCATCGTTTTCTGCAGTCCTGACATCACCACCGGGACCTATAACTATTGGACCACTTCCACCTTCAGCGGCGGCACAAGCTGGCACGGTTTCTATACCGGCAGCACCCCCACCACCTCCGGCTCCTCACAGTCCACCACCGCCCGGTAGCGTTTCAGTCCGTTCTCGAGACTGATTCCGACCATCCGGCGAGATTCTGGAACTGTATATTTTGATTTTTAATTTTTTTTGTAACTTTGCAGGTTCGTTGTGCAAGGTATCCTTTGTGCAACTAATTGAATAATATGTATATAATATTTATTTGATTATGAATTATAACGAATATAAGCAGCTTAATTTGACCCAGATTGGTGACGATGTGCGCCGCTGGTGGGAAGCAAACGAGACTTTTGAGAAAGGACAGCAGCTCAGCGAAGGCCATCCGGCATTCGTGTTCTATGACGGTCCCCCGAGTGCCAACGGCAAACCGGGCATCCACCACGTCATGGCCCGCACCATCAAGGATGTTTTCTGCCGCTACAAGGCGCAGAAAGGATTCCATGTCGACCGCAAGGCAGGATGGGACACCCACGGTCTGCCTGTGGAACTGGGCGTGGAGAAAAACCTGGGCATTACCAAGGAGGACATCGGCAAGAAAATCAGCGTGGACGAATACAACCGCGCCTGCCGCACCGAGGTGCTCAAATACAAAGACCTCTGGGACGAACTGACCAAGCAGATGGGCTACTGGGTCGACCTCAAGAACCCCTACATCACCTTCGAAAACGAATATATCGAGACGCTCTGGTTCCTGCTGAAGAAACTCTACGACAAAGGGCTGCTTTACAAAGGCTACACCATCCAGCCCTTCAGTCCCGCCGCCGGGACTGGTCTCTCCAGCCACGAGTTGAACCTGCCGGGCTGCTACCGCGATGTGAAGGACACCACCTGTGTGGCCCTGTTCAAAATGGTCAGTTCCGACGCTGTGGCTTCAAAATTCAAAACCCAGAATTCCGATTCGACCACTTACGCTATCGCTTGGACCACCACCCCTTGGACCCTGCCTTCAAACACCGCACTCTGTGTGGGACCCTCCATCGACTACGTATTGCTTGAGACCACCCATCCTTACACCGAACAGCCCTGCCGTATCATTATGGCCAAAGCGCTGGTCGCTTCGATGTTCCCGACCAAAGAAGGCGAAGAACCGAGATACAAAGTGTTGGCTGAATGCAAAGGTGTCGAACTGGAAGGGCTATACTATGAGCAACTGATTCCCTGGGTGAAACCCACCGTAGTCGACAGTGCCGCACAGACGCACCGCACCGCTACCGACACAGAGGCCTTCCGCATCATTCTGGGCGACTACGTCACCACCGAGGACGGTACCGGTATCGTCCATATCGCTCCCACCTTCGGTGCCGACGACGCCCGCGTGGCAAAGAAAGCCGGCATCGCCGACCTGCTGCTCTACGACCGCGACGGCAAGCAGATGCCCATGGTCGACCGTCAGGGCCGTTTTGCACCCGTCGAAGACCTCGACCCTGCCTGGGTGAAAGAGAATGTGAACGTCGACCTGTATGCCCCCTATGCCGGCAAATTTGTCAAGAACGCCTACGACCCCGCCAAGACCGACAAGGATATGAGCCTCGACGTGGAGTTGGTCATCATGCTCAAAGGCGAGGGCAAACTCTTCAAGAGTGAGAAACACACCCACAGCTATCCCCACTGCTGGCGTACCGACAAGCCGGTGCTCTACTATCCGCTTGACAGCTGGTTTATCCGCACGACGGCACTCAAAGACCGCATGATTGAGCTCAACAAGACCATCAACTGGAAACCCGAAGCCACCGGCACAGGCCGTTTCGGCAACTGGCTCGAGAATATCGTCGACTGGAACCTCAGCCGCAGCCGCTACTGGGGCACGCCGCTGCCCATCTGGCGCACCGAAGACAGCCGTGAGGAGATCTGTATCGGCAGCATCCAGCAGCTACGCGAGGAAATCAACAAGGCCGTCGCCGCCGGACTGATGAAAGACAATCCTTATGCAAGTGACGATGTCAACGCCTTCGATCTCCATCGTCCCTATATTGACACGGTCGTGCTCGTTTCGCCTAGCGGCAAGCCGATGCATCGCGAACCGGACCTCATCGATGTGTGGTTTGACAGCGGTGCCATGCCGTACGCCCAGATCCACTATATGGGCGAGCCCCTCCGCGACGACCAGTTCCCCGCCGATTTCATCGCAGAAGGTGTCGACCAGACACGTGGCTGGTTCTATACACTTCACGCCATCGCCACCATGTGCTTCGACAGCGTGGCTTTCAAGAATGTTATCTCCAACGGATTGGTGCTCGACAAGAATGGCAACAAGATGTCCAAACGTCTGGGCAACGGTGTCGACCCCTTTGAGACATTGAAGAAATACGGTCCCGACGCCACCCGCTGGTACATGATTACCAACAGCCAGCCGTGGGACAACCTGAAGTTCGACGCCGAAGGTGTCGACGAGGTACGCCGCAAACTTTTCGGCACCCTCTTCAACACCTACAGCTTCTTCGCCCTCTATGCCAACCTCGACCACTTCGAATACAAAGAGCCTGATATCCCGCTGGCACAGCGTCCGGAAATCGACCGCTGGATTCTCAGCGAACTCAACACGTTGGTCAAGACGGTCGACGAGGCTTTTGCCGACTACGAGCCCACCCGTGCCGGCCGCGCCATCGCGGAATTTGTCGACGCCTACCTCAGCAACTGGTACGTGCGCCTCTGCCGCCGCCGTTTCTGGAAAGGCGACTACAGCGACGACAAGATCTCAGCCTACCAGACGCTCTACACCTGCCTTGAGACGCTCAGTCGCCTCATGTCGCCCATCGCTCCCTTCTTCAGCGAGCGGATGTTCCTCGACCTCAACAGCGTCACCAGACACGTGAAGGCAGAATCGGTCCACCATGCCGCCTTCCCCGAAGTGCACGAGGAGATGATCGACAAATCGCTTGAAGAGCGCATGCAGCTGGCGCAGAAAGTCTGTTCCATGGGACTCTCGCTCCGCAAGAAAAGCAACCTGCGTGTGCGTCAGCCTCTGGCCAAGATCGTGCTACCGGTCCACGACGACAACTTCCGCCAGCAGGTGGAACGGGTAAAACACCTCATCTGCAGCGAACTCAATATCAAGGATGTAGAATTCCTTGCTGCCGACAACACCTTGCTGGTCAAGAGCATCAAACCCAACTTCAAGACCCTCGGTCCGCGTTACGGCAAGATCATGAAAGCCATCGCCGCCGCAGTCACCGCCTTCTCGCAGGAACAAATCAACGCGCTGGAAGCCGACGGCCGCTGCAATCTCACCGTCGAAGGGCAGCCAGTCGAGATACTGCTCTCCGATGTCGAAATCGCCACACAGGACATCCCCGGTTGGGTGGTTGCCAACGAAGGCAGCCTCACCGTGGCACTTGACATCACCCTGACACAGGAACTCATCGACGAAGGCATTGCACGAGAACTGGTCAACCGCATCCAGAACATCCGCAAGGAAGGTTTCGATGTCACCGACCGTATCGAGATTACGCTTCAGCACGGCGAATGGGACGATGCCGTGAATCGTTACAGAGACTATATCTGCAGCGAGACACTGACGGAGCAGTTCAACCTGGTCGACACTGTTGAAGGTGACGACGCCCAGCAGATTGAAATTGTCGAGGGCAAACCGACCACGATTCTGATTCGCAAACGGTCGTAAGACCATCGCACGCTTTTCCTTATGACAAAGCTGACGCTTACCGCGGACGGCTCGCACACACTTGAGTTAGAAGGGGTGGGTGAGCACTACCACTCCACCGAGGGAGCCATCGAGGAAGCGCGTCATGTCTATCTGCGCCCCTGTCTCTATGAAGCTTTCGACCATTTCCCGACAGCCGAACCGCTCTCGCTATTCGAGATGGGCTTCGGCACAGGACTCAATGCTTTGTTGACGATGCTCGCCGCCGAACAGTACCGGCGTCCGGTATGCTATACCGCAGTGGAGCTGCATCCACTGCCGAACGAGGTATATGAAAAGCTGAATTATCCGCAGTGTTTGGATATCCCCCGTGAACACTTCCTGCAGTTGCATGATGCCCCTTGGGGTGAGACCGTGCCGATTACCCCATGGTTTTCGTTATGCAAACTGCAAGTCGATATGGTGGATTTCCGCTTTCCGTCCGACGCACACTTCCATGCAGTCTATTACGATGCTTTCGCGCCGCAATACCAGCCACAGCTGTGGACTGCCGACATCTTCGGCAGACTCTCCCAGGCACTTGTCGATGGAGCGATCCTGACCACCTATTGTTGCAAAGGCGATGTCAAACGGGCCTTGTGTGCCGCAGGCTTCCAAGTGCAGAAACTGCCAGGCTACGGCCGCAAGAGAGAAATGCTCCGCGCTTTCCAACAGTCAGACTCACAAACCAAGTGATACTCTTGTCAATGCTACGCAAATCGACAAAAAAATGCTCTATTGTTCTTCAACAATAGAGCAGGATAATACGTGTATTATTATTTGTCAATTACTCGTGCACGTCATGAAGTTCCACTTCGTAGATGACGGTGGTGAAGGGAGGGATATCGTCGGTCCCTTTTGCGCCGAAGGCCATCTCACAAGGGAAATAGAAACGATAGGTACTGCCAGCCTTCATCATGCAGAAGCCTTCCCGCAGACCCGGCATCAACGACTCGTCGACCAAATGGACAATGGAAGAACGGTTGCCGTAAGTCTGGTCGAAAATCTGTCCGTTGGTGAAGGTGCCTTTGTAGTCGAAGTCGATAATCAAACCCGGTTCGGCTTTTCGTCCGGTGCCTTCTTTCAACACCTCATAATAGAAGCCCTTGTCGCTCTTCTTGACATTGGGATTGTTCTGCAGCAACTGCGCAAAGTAGGTCTTTTCGCTGGCACGAGCCTCTTCGAGGGATGACTGATATTTGGCCTGTTCTGAGACATACAGCTGTTTCTCTATCTGCTGCTGCAGTTGCATGAGCTGCTCCTGCGTCAGGGGCTGCGTCTTGTTGTCAAGCGTTGTCAAGAGGGCCTGGATAAGCACCTCCCGGTCGACCTCTATACCGGTAGCAATGATATTCTGCGCCGTGATGGTTCCAAGGGCCCAGCTGATACTGTCGTTGTTGTTTTTGAGAGCTGCCGGTGCCTCTGTATCGATGGTAAAATTGCCTTTCTTCTGACAGCCAATGACAAGGAGCGTCGCCGTCAATGCAATGCAAATGATTCGAATGGTTTTCATGGGGATGATTGAAGGATTAATAGGTTTTCGATAAGTAACGTGTTTTTTAGTATCCTAGTATTTTCAGCATGGATTTGTGGCTTTGCTCTTTGGCGAAGAGCTTGGTGGAGTAGTCGCCGTTCTCGTCTTTGTCGATGATGATATGCTTGGGCGCGGGGATAAGACAGTGCTGTATGCCGCCATACCCACCGAGGCTCTCCTGATAAGCGCCTGTGTGGAAGAAACCGATGTAGAGCGGCTCGTCTTTCTGCAGTTTGGGCAAGAAGATGGCATTGGCATGGGAGTCGGCATTGTAGTAGTCCTCACTGTCACAGGTGAGTCCGCCGAGGAACACCCGCTGGTATTCGCAATCCCAGTGGTTGACGGGAAGCATGATGAAACGCTGGTTGATACCCCAAGTGTCGGGCAGCGTGGTGATGAACGACGAGTCGATCATGTACCACAACTCGCGGTCGTTCTGCTGTTTCTGATCCATTATACTGTAGAGGGTGGCACCGCTCTCGCCCACAGTAAAAGAGCCGAACTCGGTGAAAATATTGGGTTCGTCGACACCACGAATGGTGCAGATATTTTTTATCTGGGCAAGGATCTCTTCCGCCATGTATTCGTAGTCGTAGTTGGCAGCCAACGAGTTCTTGATGGGGAATCCGCCGCCGATATTGAGTGAATCGAGCTCCGGACAGACGTGCTTCAAGTCGCAATACACATTGACACACTTGGACAACTCATTCCAGTAGTAAGCGGTGTCACGGATGCCGGTGTTGATGAAGAAATGCAGCATCTTGAAAGTGAACTTGGGATTGTCCTTGATGCATTCCTCGTAAAAAGAGACGATATCATTGTAGCGGATACCCAGTCGCGAGGTATAGAAGTCGAACTTCGGCTCTTCCTCAGCAGCAATACGGATACCGATCTTCATGGGCACCTCGGGGTCTTGCACAGCTTCGTCAAGCAGTCCCATCTCATGCTTGTTGTCGAGGATGGGAACTATATTATGGAATCCGTCCTTGTAGAGCTCTGCGATATTGTCGATGTACTGCTGCCGTTTGAAACCGTTGCTGACAATGAAGATATTCTTATCAATAAGCCCTGAATTATACAATTCCTGAATCAGATTGATGTCAAAAGCGCTGGAGGTCTCCAGATTGATATCGTTCTTCAGCGCTTCCTCCATGACGAAGCTGAAATGACTGCTTTTGGTACAGTAGCAGTAGTTGTATGTACCTTTATAGTCGGTTTTGGCGATGGCAACATTGAAAAGCCTCTTGGCACGCTGGATCTGTGAACTTATTTTAGGCAGATAGGTGATTTTTAAGGGTGTCCCGTACTGCTTGATAACTTCCATCAAAGGAATATCATGGAAGTAGAGTTCCCCATCCTCGGTGCGAAACTCGTCTTGCGGAAACTCAAAAGTCTGGTCGATTAAATCGTAGTACTTGTTTTTCATTTTGCAAAAACTTTTTAGTTAAACCACCTTCATCTGCTCCAATCCGATCGAGTCGGATGAATCAATTTCAGGTTGCAAATGTACAATAATTTCACAAAAACCAGCCCTTTTTTGTCTACTTTTTTTTGCTTATTTTCCTCTCCTTACACTCGATTATTCAATTATCCATTTGATTTACATATTTTTATCAAAAAATAGTCACAATACAAAACAAGTCATCCGGATGGGGCACGAAGCGCGCATCCGGATGACTTGGATTGCGGTTTTAATAAAAAACCGTTATTTTTTAATAAATTTCTTCACCATCTTGTTGCCTTCGGCATCGGTGGCAACAAGGAGATACACACCCTTTTCAAATGACTGGACATCGAGCATCACCCGATCGCCCTGGGTCTGCCGGCGCATAATCTCCCGTCCTGTGATGTCGAGAACGACGATCCCGCTCAGGTCCTTACCCTGGACTGTGACCTGTCCGTCGGCAGGATTGGGGAAGAGTTGGAGGTTGATTTCGCTTCCGGGGGTGTTGATACCTATGGTGCCGTTTACGGTGACGGTAGTGGAGGCTTCAGCGCTGCAATTGCCATTGTATCCCGTCACACTGTAAATGGTGGTCTCGGTGGGATACACGTCGATAGAAGGATTCGTCGAGCCCGTGCTCCACAGATAACGTTGGGCGCCGCTGGCCTCCAAACGGACGGATTCACCCGCGCGGATGGTCACATCGCCACCGAGGATAGCCACTTGGGGGGCTTCCAAGACCACCAGCGTCAGATAGGTAATCTCTGTCGCTGACGAGTCGCTGAAGATATGACTGCCGGTAAGCGCTTCGGTGTTGATGGTGTCGTTGAGGAAAGTGTACGGCGTGCCTTGACAGACGCTGTCGAGCAGGTAGCGGAACGCGGTGCCGTTGAGGGGCAGGTGAAGGTTGTCAATCCATGCACAGTCGCTGCCCGAGCGCTGGGAATAGTCCTTCTCGTAGCTGAATTTGAAGGTATGCGTGCCTTGGGGTACAAAGAACGCACTGCGGCTCCAGTTATTGTTGGTGCCGCTAAGTTCCATCATCATCTGACCGTCGATGTAGAACCGGAAGAAGTCATAGTTGGTCTCTGACGAGACATTCTTGTAGAAGGTGATGCTGTCGTCGGCTGTAGAGGTCCAGACCACACTGATTTCCGACGTATTACCATTGCCGCTGTTGCCGCTCCATGAACTGGTACTCCAGGTGCGTGAACGCATGCAGTAGGTACCTTCATAGGCGTTCTGGTTGGTAATTTCCCAAGGATACTCACCTTGGGTCCACGGTGTGCTGCCGAAGGTTCCCTCTTCAAAGGTGATGAGACTATTGTCAACACCAAAGGTAAGTTTAATGGTATCCATGGCGGTCTTGAATCCATCGCTGATGGTTTGGATGATGGGAACAGTGCGGTTGGTGGGGACTGCTCCAGTAGGCGTAAGGGTATAGAAGTCTGTAATCGACTGGCCTGCGTTGACATTTGCAATATTGTGGCTCGGATTGTCGATGCAGATGGCGGGATCGAGGCAGGTGAGCGTGATGACGCCGTTCTCGAGGGAGGCATGACCCTGGTTCCTGTTCGTCACAGTGAGTGTGAAGCTGGAATCAGCCGTGTGATTCTCAGCAAGCGAATGGCTTTCGTAGTGGATGTCGGAGGCGTGGATGGGGAAACTGAAGGTGCCGACGGAGCGGTCGTCGACTGTGTTGCCCCAGCGGACGATTACTTTGACGACAGCGTTTGACATGTCGGCAGCGGTGCCCCACACATGGCTGGAGCATACACTGCTGAGGTGGAGTTCCTGTCCGGTAGCCAGTCCTGTACCCAGGTCGATGATGCCGGTGGTGTCGATTTGAATGCTGCCGTTGGGGCTCTGGAACTCGATAGTGACATTCGACGCATTGTCAACGCCGACATTCTGCAGGGTGACGTTGAAGTTCACGTCGCCATTGGCAGTCAGCTGGCTGTTGGCAGTGAAGGAAGTGACACTGACATAAGGGCCATTGGCAATGACATTCACATTCTGGATGAAGGGCCGGTAGCCCTGGGCGGTGATAACCACTTCGTAGAGGCCGGGATTGCCGAGGGGGTCGAAACTCAAGGTTGCATTGCCGTTGGCATCGGCGAAGGCGGCGCCCACCAATTCATGGTTGGCGTCGGTGAAACCGATATAGGCATAAGGCACAGCGGTGATGCTCATGCTGGAGCTTCCCACAGAAGCGGCTCCCGGAACGTTGGCAGTCATCGTGAGGGCCTGTCCGTGGATGTAAGGCTTCAGCGAGGGGTCGCCCATCAGGTGATAGATCTGCCAATAGTATTCTTTCATGCCTGACGAAGAACTGCTCGATTCGACAGCCATATTGCCTGCATGAATCATAGCGCCCATGGAGGTATACCATTTATTGTAACCCTCCCCGTGCGAATGGAAGAGTTGGTCATACATACCCAGATTCGAAGCATTGTAGGAGGGATCCATGGTGTTGCTGATATTGCTGCGCACACCCACCGACCAGTAGAAGTCCTCCGTCCAATAGGTGGAGTTGCTGCCGCCGATATAGCCTACAGCGCCGGCATTGTTGCCCTTGCGAAGCAGCGCCTCGCCAAGACAAGCATCCACCTGGAAGCTGTTGGTCAGGCAGCAGTTGCCAATCATCACCATCGGCTTGTTGTTGTTGGTCATCTGGGCGACGTGGCTGGTTGTAAAGCTGGGATCACCCCACGAGGTTTCCGAACCATGCGCCGTATAGTTGACATAGCCACACCCGTTGTTGTAAAGGGTGCGCAGCGCAGCGGCGGTACCGTTGGCTTGCGAGCTACCAGTCACCGTCACACCTGTCGGTGCAAAACTGGTGTTGTTTTTATAGTATACGATATTGGTAAATCCGTTGGCTGCAGTGACGTAGGTCTTTGCCACATAGTCCATGTCCGGGTCCCCATAAGTGTAGGCGTTATCGCCAGTGTAGCCTCCGTCGACACCAGCGATCAGGGCAGCCGTGGAGAGGTAGGAATCGTCGGGGAAAGTATACTGTTCGTACATCAGCGTCTTGGAGATCTGGGGCTCCAATTGGGCAATATTCTGTGCCGAGAAACGTCCATAGTAGCAGTCGGGCAGGTAGTCGTTGCCCGTCCAGCAGCAATAGCTGAGATCGCTGTACTGCTGTTCCGTACTGTAAGGGTTCGAACTCAGATAGAAGGCTGGCACTTGATCCACGTCGCCGACAAAGAGGACGTATGTGGGGGCGGGGGCTGCCGCAGTGGCGTTGTTGTAGAGCCCCTGCAAATAGGCTTGGATGCTTGCAGTGGTGCTTCCCACATTGGCGTCGTCGGTATAGACCAAGTCGACCAGAAAGCCCTGACGGCGTTTCCATGTGGCGAACTCGTCGAGTTGTCCGCGGAAGGAGCTATGGGCAACAATGGTGTAACGCAGCGGAGCGGTAGTGTAGTTGTCCTTGGCACCGATGGTGTTGATCACCCCTTGCATGCTGTTGAAAGCAGGGCTGGCATAGCGCTGCTGCATATCGCGGGTTGCAGCGATATCGGGATTCTTCTGCCGGACACTTACGGTAAGGCTCTTAACGACGATCACCTGATTGGTTACCGGATTCCAACGCACGGGATTGAACACCACACGTGCCAGGTTGCGGTTGCGGGACACACCCAAGGATTGCAGCTCGATGGGGTCTGCTCCACAGAAAGCATCGGTGGTATAGGCGGTCACATCCTTGACCAGTCTGACAGGCGAGTTGTCGCTTTTGCTGCGAGAGGGCTGTGCGGGCATGACTTCGTGGTTGATACCGAGCGTCGCACCGTCAAGGGTGTCGCAGGTCATTGATTCCACCGTGTAGGTCAGTCCTTCACCCAGGGCCACCTCGATGAGTTTCACCATGGCGGGCAGTGCCGGTTTTCCTGCCACACTTTGAGAGCCGAAACCGGTCATCTGAATGGTTGAATAGTAGTCGTCCAGGAACTTCATGTCCGAGACATTGGGCTCCGGAGCGGAGAAGCTGATGCGGACTTGCGAGTAGTCGCTTTGTTTCACTTGGTAATTCTGTGCCGAAAGGCTGAAAGCGAGGCCCAGAATTGACAAAAGGGTGAGCAGTTTTTTCATCTATTTTTTTATTTATTTTGTATATTTTTCTTTCAAATTATTGTATTTCCTTCAAATCAACCAGCCACCTCTCTGAAATCGGCCCAGACCGGTTCCTCGGGTGGGGGCGCTACAATGGTGGTCTCCTCTTTTCTGACAGGATGGAGAAAGGTAAGGCTGCGCGCATGCAGCGAGATGCCGCCGTCGGGATTGGAACGTTCGGCACCGTATTTCAAATCGCCTTTAATGTGGCATCCGATATGGGCCAGCTGGGCACGTATCTGGTGATGCCGACCCGTGTGCAGATCCACCTCTATCAGATGATAGCCTCCCCCGCTGACACCTACAAGGCGATAGTCAAGCACCGCCATCTTGGCGTTGGCGGTACCCTCTTTCACCACATAGGTGCGGTTGTTTTTCTCATTGCGGAGCAGCCAATCCTCCAGACGGCCGCTTGTCTGCGGCGGCGCCTCTTTGCATAACGCCCAGTAGGTCTTCTGCATCTCACGGCTTTTCACCGCTTCGTTCATACGACTCAGCGCCTTGCCGGTTTTAGCGAAAAGCACCACGCCGCTGACCGGCCGGTCCAGCCGGTGGATAACCCCGCAGAACACATTGCCAGGCTTGCCGTCGCGTTCCTTCAGAAAAGCCTTGATCATATCGGGCAGGGCGGGGTCGCCGGTCTTGTCGCCTTGCACAATCTGCCCGCAGCGTTTGTTCAACGCCAGCAGATGGTTGTCTTCATAAAGGATCTGGTCGACAAGAGACATGGGTGAGAGGGTTTAAGAGTTTAAAGGTTTTAAAGGTTTGAAAGGTTTGAAAGGTTGAAAAGGTTTGAAAGGTTTGAAAGGTTTGAAAGGTTGAAAAGGTTTTAAAGGTTTGAAAGGTTTGAAAGGTTTGAAAGGTTGAAAAGGTTTTAAAGGTTTAAAAGGTTTAAAAGGGTTGCTGTTTTATGTATTTATTTTCATTTGGCTTATCGTTTCAATTTGGCGATGGGGGTTACGCCGTTGCGCACCACATCCTCCAGTCCGACAGTGATCTCGGTATCCAAAGGCAGGAAGAGATCCACTCGCGAGCCGAATTTGATGAAGCCCAGTTCCTGGTTCTGTTTCACCTTCTCGCCTTCACGGGCGTAGCACACTATACGGCGGGCCATCACACCTGCCACCTGACGCATCAGTATCTTTTGTCCGTTGGACAGCAACATACCGACACTGGCGCGTTCATTCATAATGGACGACTTGGGATAGGAAGCTACGAAGTAATTGCCTTTATGGTACTTCACATAATCGATAGTTCCGCTGATGGGGTAACGGTTGACGTGGACATCGGTACCATACATAAACACGCTGACCATCAGACATTCGCAATTCAGATATTCTTTTTCGAACGTCTGTTCGATGGTGCAGATGGTGCCGTCGGCCGGAGAGATGAACTGCTCCTCGTCTTCGGTGAAAATACGGTGCGGGATACGGAAGAACGAAGCCAAAGCGATCCAGAATCCGTACATCAACACAATAAGCAGGTAGTTGAAGAAATTCAACGGACGACCGAACACCACCATCGCCACCGTAATGGCGGAAAAGATGAGGAACAGCACTATGAGCAATCGGTAGCCTTCTTTATGAATGTACATTGCAGGGTTATAAGTTTAAAGGTTTAATAGGTTTTATATTACAATTGACAGACAACCATATACGCCACAATGAATGGGGCGGTCATCAACAGGCTGTCGAAACGGTCGAGGATTCCGCCGTGACCGGGCATGATCTTGCCGCTGTCTTTCACACCGCAATAGCGTTTGAACATCGACTCCACCAAGTCACCCAGTGTACCGATGACACTGCATACCAATGCCACCGCCGTCCAGTCGACCCGGTCGAAATTGAGCGCACGGGTATCGAACAGGGGTCCGATGAGAAGGGCTGTGGCGATGCAGCAAAGGGCGCCGCCCATCGTACCTTCCCAAGTTTTGTTGGGCGAATGGCGTTCCCACATCTTATGTTTCCCCAGCAGCATGCCTGTCAGATAGGCAAAGGTGTCGTTGACCCAGATCAAGATGAACACCATCATGATCAATCCCGCACTTTCATTCTGGATATGGGTCATCAGTGCCAACGGGGTCATCACCCACAGCGAAGGCAACAGCGTGTATCCTATAGTGGAGAACGGCTGTTCGTCTTCACGCCAGAGCTGCACCAGGAAGACAACCAGCCACAAGGCAAGCAACAATGCCGGCAGCATACTCAAGTCGGTTCCATAGAAATAGTTGTCGCCATTCAACCACAGCAATAAAACGAGGTAGGTCGGGATAGCGACGGCATAAGCCATAGGCTTGTTCACAACCACCCCTTTCTTGGTCAGGTTGGCGGTCACCTCATGGATGCCGATGATGCCGATGATAAAGAACACCGTGCTGAAGATGAAATTACCAATGGTTTGGTCCTGGTATTGGTTACCATTGCCTCCCAGCAGCTGTCCGGAATAAATCGATCCTACAACGATAAGCACGTATACCGCGCCGCTCAACGTCCGTGTCAAGAATTTACTCATGTTTCTGTTTGGTAATGTTGTATGTTTCGTGATGTTTAAAGTTTAACAAAAGAGATAGCCAATCAGTCTTCGTCCTCGATCAGTATGAGATAGAGTTTCTGCTGCCCCTTGCGGTAGGTGTAGCTGCCCGGATGGGTAAGCATCAGGCTGTCGGGGAAGTGGGGATAGAGCATTTTCAGCCGTTCGTTGGCCGATTCCCAGTCGGGCACCACTTGCGAAGTGAAGGCCAGCACGATGGTGGCGTCAAAGAGCGCCGTTGTCGTACTGCCCAGTCCCAGATTGGAGGAGATCACAATGCCTCCCTGCCATGCGGTGAGTGCCTCACACAAGATAGCACCCAACGGATAACGCATAGAGAGGTCACAGGTGCAGCGGTTCTCGATATCGAGATGTCCCAGGAAACTGGTAAGGTTCTCGCTGGCACAGCCGATGACGACATCGCCATGCCGATGCTGGATATCGAGGATGCGGTTGCGAATATCCGCCTCGTTGTAGCAGTAATACATCGTTCCGCCGCGACGGGTGAAGTTCTGGGCAAACAGCACGCTGAGGTCTTCATTGTCGGCGTTGATGAAGGTGTTGCCTTCCGCTGCCGACAACGCAGGATTGTCAATGCTGTTCTTGTTGATCAGCGCGTCGCGTATTTCTTTCAGAACCTGTTCTTTCAGTCGGTTGTCTTTCATAGAACCGTGGATTATGTGGTTTGGTTGGATTCGGTTGTGTCTGTTGCTGTCTGACGGCTCTCATCGGACGATTCCGTGGCGGTGGCCGGTTCGGCCGCGTCCGTATGGTCCGAGCCGTCCCGTTTCTCGTCGGCCCAGGGGCGTTTGCCATAGATACCCTCCACGTCCTCGCGGAAGATCACCTCCCGTTCGAAGAGCAGCTGCGCCAGCTGGTCGAGTTTCTCGCGATTGTCAAGGATAATCTGTTTGGCGCGTTGATAGGCTTCCTCCACCATGCGTTTCACTTCACCGTCGATATCCTCGTTGGTCTTCTCACTGAAAGGCTTGGTGAAGTTCCACTCACTCTGACCCGTGGAGTCGTAATAGCTGATATTGCCCACCTTGGGACTCATACCGTAGTAGACCACCAACGAGAAGGCCATCTTGGTGGCACGTTCCAAGTCGTTGAGAGCTCCCGTGGAGATACGTCCGAAGACGATCTCTTCGGCCGCACGTCCCGCCACGAGGGAAGTGATCTCGTCGAAGAGTTGTTCATAGGTGGTGATTTGACGCTCCTCGGGCAGATACCATGCAGCGCCCAGCGCCTTGCCACGCGGCACGATGGTGACCTTGACTAGCGGATTGCCCCAGCGCAGCAGCCAGCTGACCGAGGCATGTCCCGATTCATGGTAGGCGATGGTGCGTTTCTCTTCGGTGGTGATGACCTTGGAGCGTTTCTCCAAGCCGCCGATGATGCGGTCGATAGCGTCCAGAAAATCCTGTTTCTCGATCACCTTCTTATCCTTGCGTGCAGCACAGAGCGCCGCCTCGTTGCAGACATTGGCGATATCGGCACCCGAGAAACCGGGGGTCTGCTTGGAGAGGAAGTCTTTGTCGATATCGGAACCCAGTTTAAGGCCTTTCATGTGGACCTCGAAGATCGCCTTACGTTCTTCGATGTCGGGGAGTTCCACGTAAATCTGGCGGTCGAAACGGCCAGCGCGGAGCAGTGCCTTGTCAAGCACATCGGCGCGGTTGGTGGCAGCCATAACGATGACGCCGTTGTTGGTTCCGAAGCCGTCCATCTCGGTGAGCAGCTGGTTGAGGGTGTTCTCACGTTCGTCGTTGGCGTTGCTCAGTCCGCTGCGTCCGCGGGCGCGTCCCACCGCATCGATCTCGTCGATGAAGATGATACAGGGGGCTTTCTTCTTGGCCTCCTCGAAGAGGTCGCGGACACGCGAAGCGCCTACGCCGACGAACATCTCCACAAAATCGCTGCCCGACATGGAGAAGAAGGGCACGTTGGCCTCGCCGGCGACAGCTTTTGCCAGCAGCGTCTTACCGGTACCCGGAGGACCCACCAGCAGCACCCCTTTGGGTATCTTGCCGCCCAGCGCGGTATATTTCTTGGGATTCTTCAGGAAATCGACCACTTCCATCACCTCCTCCTTGGCACCCGCCAGACCGGCGACATCCTTGAAGGAGACATTGGTCGATGTCTTCCCATCATAAATTTTGGCTTTTGACTTGCCCACACTGAAGATGCCGCCGCCACCGCCGCCCATCTGTTTGTTAGCCACGCGGCTCATGATGACGAAGAAAAGCACCAGCATCAGCAGGGGACCGAACCAGTAGAGCATCTTCTCCCAGGTATGGTCACTTTCGCGGGCGCTGATCTCGATATGGCTGTCCCGGCGGATCTGGTTGACACGCTCGGTGGCGATATAGCCGTTGCTGTCACGCAGTCCTGCCGTGTCCCGTTCGAAATTCTGTTCCGCCACCCGGTCCAGGTCGGATTTGAAACTTTCGACATCGACAAATTTATAAGTGTAGTGGCCGGCTTTCTTCAAGTCGCTGCTACCTTTTGTCAAGTCGCGGTAGGCGGTGTCGTTTTTCAGCGACTGCTCCTTGATATAAATTTCGGCGTATTCCTTGTCGACGACCACAATCTTCTCCTGGTCGCCTTTGCGGAGAATCTCGTCCAGCTTACTCCATTTGATGTCCTTGGACTGTCCGCTGCCGTTGCCTCCGAGCAAAACGCCTCCAAGCGAGACGATGATGATGGCGTAGATGACATACATGAACCAGTCGGATCGCTTGGGCGTATTTTTTTTCTTTCCTTGGTTACCGTTGGGTAACGGTCTCTGGGGGTCGTTATTTCTTTTGTTCTCGTCCATTGAAGGGTTGAAAAGTTGAAAAGGTTCGAAAAAGAGTTGAATACTATGATGCGGTAGTGGGATATGGGGTGGAGACACCGTCGGCCCAAAGTTCTTCAAGACGGTAGTGCTCACGCTTGTCTTTCAAGAAAATATGGACAACCATGT
Organism: uncultured Bacteroidales bacterium; assembly: GCA_946401725.1. Lineage (GTDB taxonomy): Bacteria > Bacteroidota > Bacteroidia > Bacteroidales > P3 > Colimorpha. The sequence goes on from CAMIVE010000004.1 coordinate 68,281, forward strand.
CAAAGTAGTCCATCAGGATCCATTCGGCGTTATCGTAGCCTTCCACCTTGTGAGGGTTATAACCCGTGGCTTTCTTGATGGTTTCAAAGACACCGTCGCTGATGGCGCTGACATGAGAAGGCACATTGCCGCTGCAGATGACAAAGAAGTCCGTAGGTGCCGATGTCACACCTCTCAAATCCAGCAACCGGATGTCCAGTCCTTTTTTATTGTCGATACCTTGCGCCGCAAGCCGCGCAAGTACTTCACTTTCAGATATTTTATTGTTCGTTTTCGGCATATATATAATTTGTTCAAAATTGCAAAAATACGAAAAAAAAACGAAATACCGCTTAAGGAGGCAGCGAAATGCAAAAAAACGACTCCCGAAGGGGTCGTTTTAGAGTGGTTTGAAGGCTCGTGCCTTTGGAAAATTGCCTAAACTAAAGGTACTGTCATCCCTGAGAGGCATCGACAGTCTGGGCCTCGAGGGTGCGTACCCCATGGTCTTCGACTATCTCGATACGCAGGTAGTGGTCGGGGAGCAGCGGTTCGATTTTCTCAGTCCATTCGGTGAAGCAATAGCATCCGGAGTAGAAATATTCTTCATAGCCGATATCGTAGGCTTCGTCCAGCTTCTTCAAGCGGTAGAAATCGAAGTGATACACCGGTTCGCCCATACGGTCGGCATATTCGTTGACAATGGCGAAGGTGGGGCTACAAACATTCTGACTCACACCGAGTTGCGCACACAATTCCTTGATGAGGGTCGTTTTGCCGACACCCATAGCGCCGAAAAAGGCATAGAAGCGCTCCTCGGGGAAGTCGTGCAGCAACTGCTGCGCCACCTGTGGCAATTCCTGAAGAGTATAGAAGGTTGTCTTCAATGTCGAAGGGGATTAACGCAGCCGGTCGGCAGCACGCACCTTGATTTCGTCTTTTCTGATGGCGCGCTGAGCCAAGTAAAGCAGTATCAGGGTCACAATGGGGATGATGGTGCCCGGAGCCCACATATTGACATCGATGGCTGCTCCGCCATAGCCGAGCTGCTGGATCACATGGAGGTAACCTCCATCACCGCTGATACCGTTGATAGCCCAGAAGAAGAGCAGGAAAAGGTAAATCACATTGAGCAAGGCGCCACAAGCCACCACACGCATCTGCAGGATGCGGTTCTTGAAAAGGAAGATGCTGACCAGAGCCACCAGTCCGATGGCGCCGGCCATGACGGCAAGCACCCATCCGCCGTTGAGCTTGGCCAAGTCCTGACCGATATAGGTAAGATTCATGATGTCTTTGCTGTCGGAGCTATAAACACTCTCGTGGTTGGTGAGATTCAGCTCGGAGACGACATCGCCGTTGCCCATGGGGTTGGTAAGGGTGTAGGTGGCAATGGGGAATTTGAACAACATGACGATGCCTACAACGGCAAGGACAAGAAAGAAAGATTGAATTCGTTGAAGCATGGATAGTGAAATGATTAAAAGTTTAAAAGTTTGGATATTTGAGACGCCGAAAGCTATTTGATTTCCTCGAAGGGGAAGTTTTTGATTTTCTCGACATTATTGTAGTGCCATTTGCCTTGGACCACCGCGTTGCGCATAAGTATGAATCCGGGGTTGCTGCGCAGCATGGTCTCGATGGCTTTCTCGTCACCGAAGTAATAGTCGACAGGCATCAGTTTGTTATTGTAGAGGAACTGCAGCAACGTGGCCTCCTGGGCGTCATCATCGGTCTCGCTCTCTTTCACAAAGGCGAGAACGGCAAAACGCACGCCCTTCTCCTCGGCAACCTTCTTGACTTCGGCAATGGCTTCCACCCCTTTCTTGTCGATCTTGTCGATATGGTGAATGGTGCAGAGGAGCACCGGTTCGTGAGTGGCCGCAATAAGGTCGAAAGTCATATCCATCCCGTCACGATCCTGGGCAAAGAAACCGTCAGCCTTGACATCATAGGGATCTTTGGTGACAATGGTATCCATCTGCCAGGTGTCGGTGCTGTCGTTAAGGATGTATTTGTATTGCTCCCACTCGGTCATGTTGAACGTTTGGGTTTCGCCGGTCTTTGTGTTTTTGTAGGTGGCGATATTGATGACAGGAAGTCCCTCTTCGATATTGTCAATCATCTTGTTGCCCACCTTCCAGGCGCGGAAGTCGAGAACCGGCTCGTTCTTGATGTTGTAAATGCCGAAAATCAGCATGGCGGCGATAGCGGCAAGGCTGACAAGGATATCCCGTTCCAGCCGCTTGCGGCGGGGCCAGCGACGAGTGAGGAAGATATAGACGGTGGGAATGTCGAGTATCACATTTTTCCAGAACGTTTCCCAGTTGGTGAGTTTCCAGAAATCGCCGAAGCAACCGCAATCGCTCACTTTGTTGGAAATGGCATCATACAGCGTGGTGCAAGTGAAGAAGGTCATCATCAACAGCAGCAGCCATGCCGTCAGCTTCCGGAACGAGCCGGTCAGGAGCAGCACACCGACCAGAAATTCGGCGATGATGAGTGTCATGGAGAGCACCGGCGCCAGCGGGACGAAGCCCGTGAACGAGATGCCGAAGAAATTCCAGGCGGTCATGTATTCTTCCACCTTGAAGGCGGTTCCGAGTGGGTCAACCCCTTTGGTGAAGCTGCTGAAAAGGAACACCAGGCCCACAAACCAGCGGGCGATGTAGCGAAGGGTTACGGTAGTTTTATTTTCCTGTATCATTTTGTGTTTATATTATCATGTTGTTCATCGATCCGAATCAGACAGAAGAAGGAGTAGTTGATGATGTCCATATAGCCTCCTTCCACCCCTTCGGAAATCAGGGTCTGTCCGTCGTTGTCTTCTATCTGCTTGATGCGTTTCAGCTTCATCAGGATGAGGTCGGTCATGGAGCTGACGCGCATCTGGCGCCAGGCCTCGCCGTAGTCGTGGTTCTTGTCGAGCATCAGGTTCACGGTGCGGCGCAGATGCTTGTCGTACTGTTCCAGCGCCGTTTCGATAGGCAGTTCGGTCGGAAGGTCGGCCGGGGCATGCAGCTGGATAAGCGCCATGACGGCGTAGTTGACCATGGCGATATATTCACCGCGCACATCGTCGCCGATTTTGTTCTCGCCCGTCTCTTCGATACTGCGTATGCGGTTGGCCTTGATGAAAATCTGGTCGGTAAGCGACGGCAGCCGCAGGATACGCCACGAGGTGCCGTAGTCGCGGGTCTTCTTTTCGTAGATTTCTCGGCAACGCTTGATTTCTATTTCGAATTGTTCTTCTGTTCGGGACATGGTGGAGTTTGTGGGTTTAAGAGTTTAAGTGCTGATTAGCTAAAACACTGACAGTTTAATAGTTATAAAAAATCCATATATATAAAACAATTAAAGAACGTGTGTCGCGTTATTTTATTGTCATGTACGAAAATAATTCTTTCTCTCCATTCACGATACGCTTCGGCGGACGGCTGGTGCGGTTCGACCGGCCGGCGGTGATGGGCATCCTCAATGCCACGCCCGACTCATTCTACGACGGGGGGCAGCATCTGGACCCCTCCCAATGGGCTTCACATGCGTTGCGGATGCACGAAGAAGGTGCCGATATCATCGACATCGGGGTGGTCTCGACCCGTCCGGGGGCGCAGCTGCTGTCGCCCGAAGTGGAGACGGAACGGCTGGTTCCCGTAGTAAAGGCTGTACGCAAGGCATTGCCGTCGGCATTGATCTCGGTCGACACCTGCTATGCACTGCCCGCACGTGCTGCCGTGGAGGCAGGGGCCAACATGGTCAACGACATCAGCGGCGGCGCCTTCGACGAGGCGATGTTCTCCACCGTGGCCGAACTACAGGTCCCTTACGTACTGATGCACAATCTGGGAACGCCCGACCACATGCAGGACAACCCCCATTACGACGACATCTTCCAAGAGGTGGTCCGCTACTTCTCCGAACGGCTGGACCGCCTGCACCGCATAGGAGTGGCCGATGTGGTGATAGACCCCGGTTTCGGATTCTCCAAAACACTGGAACACAACTACCAACTCTTCGCCTGCCTCTCCCAACTCCGCCTGCTCTTCCCTGCCACGCCACTACTGGTGGCCATCTCGCGCAAATCGATGATCTACAAGCTACTTCAAACCACACCTTCCGACGCCTTGACCGGAACCACGGCGCTCCATGCCGCCGCCCTGCTGGCAGGGGCGCAGATGCTCCGTGTCCACGACGTGAAGGAGGCCCGCCAAACCATCGAAGTCATCGGCCAGCTCTGCCGCTGCGCCCAGGCCTCCCCTACTGCCCACCCATTGTCCAACCGATAAAAACAACCGTTCACCATGCAACCCCTGCTCACCCTCCTTCCCGCCGCCATCCAAGGCTTTCCAAAGCTGTCTTTGATCGACATCATCGACATCCTGCTGGTCACCATCCTGGCCTATCAGATATACAAGGCCGTGCGTGAGACCAATGTGCTGCGCATCTTCTGGGCGGTCATCATCATCTATGTGTTGTGGCAGCTCTCCACCCTGCTCAACATGCGGCTGATGTCCACCATCCTGGGGCAGTTTATCTCCATCGGACTGATACTGCTCATCATCGTCTTCCAGCCTGAAATCCGGCGCTTCCTGCTGCTGGTGGGGACCAAGACAAGCATGAGTGGCGACACAGTCCTCAAACGGTTCCGCTTCTGGAAGAAAAGCATGAGCGACCAGAACGCCGCAGTCGAACTGGATCCTTACATCCAGGCCTGCATGCACATGTCGCAGAGCAAGACGGGCGCCCTGATTGTCTTCATCCGCCAGAATGAGGTGGGCGATATCATCGGCACTGGCGAGCGCATCGACGCCGTCGTCTCTTCGGCGTTGCTGGAGACCCTCTTTTTCAAGAATTCCCCCCTGCACGACGGTGCAGTGCTTGTCAAGGGCAACAAGGTGGTTGCCGCCCGTTGCATCCTTCCCGTCTCCTCCAATCTCAACATCGACCCCAACCTGGGCTTGCGCCACCGCTCTGCCATCGGAGTCACCGAGCAGCTCGATGTCATCTCGGTCATCGTCTCCGAAGAGACCGGCGCCATCTCCTATGCCGTCGGTGGCGAAATCCACCACGACGTCACCCCCGTCCAGCTGCGCAGCTACCTGAGCGAAGCATTGTAAGCAGACAGCTTTTAACTTTTTTTAACAGTCGTTAACGCAACAAAAACCATCATTCGTGTGACATATCGTTGAAGACACTGTAAAGCAGATTCAATAATAACGAATCATGAAAAAGAATTGTTTTATTGCTTTTCTGACTATTGTCGGTTTCCTGTCCTGCGCTTTTGATTTACAGGCACAAACAAACAACCCCTATCCTGCCCGACATCACAAGTATCACTATACGGAGTGGTATGACGAGTGTTTTATGTATCAAAACGGCGGTTGGTATGACTCTGTTTTGTATGAAAACATCTACTTCATTCACGTCGGAAGTGGTTATCTCGCCAAACGGGAATACACCGACCATCCCATCCGCGTTCGGGGGCTGGTAGGGCTGGTGGCACCAGAATCAAGATGGAATCATTTGAGCTACGATCGATTGCCCGAATACTTATATTTAATCAAACGAATCGACTATGTCGACACCATCATGCCACAATCTCCCATTCAACATTTCAGAGTGCAAGTCATCGATTCTGTGCGTTTCGACACGGTGATTCCAAGATTTTTTGAACTGAAACAAGCATGTAGCGAGATTCCCTCACAGTATTGCTTCGCGTATGAGGCATACTTTAAAAGTCCCATCATCATGGATTCGGAGTTCTACATAGCCGGATCCAATAATAGTGGAAAAGAGCGAGTAATTAACGCCAATGGAGATTATGGTGCATTCATTTACCATCCCGTCGACTATTTAGAGGTTAAAGCAGACTTTGTACCTGTGGAACACTGGCCTGGAGGTTCTTTTCCGTATCCTTACACTATGGATTTCATCTATACTTTGGCATGCCACGCCGAAGGGGAGCACAACACCATGTTATTTTCAAATTCGCCCTATGCGTTGACAGGTTACGATTGGATCCCCTACCCCTTCACCGGAGACCCGTGGTTTGAGACGACCTATATATACCCTCATGACCCCTATGGGCTTTACTTCCCGATTGTATTTCACTATCAATTGGATGCACAGCCAGATGATTCCACTATGGGAGCAGTGGAAGGAAGCGGTTACTATGATGACAACGCAAATCCTGTAATCCATGCCATCCCGAACGAAGGCTATGCCTTCCGTCACTGGAACGACGGCAACACAGATAATCCCCGTACCGTCATACTCTCTCAGGACACTGCATTCATCGCTTACTTCTCCGAAGCAGCGTACTTCAACGTGTCCGGTCAGTCGAACAACATGGAATGGGGGACTGTGGAGGGCAGCGGAGTCTATGCCGAACAGACCGAGGCGACACTGACCGCCGTCCCGGCGCCACACTGCATCTTCGAACAGTGGAGCGACGGCGACTGGCACAGCACCCGCACCCTCATGGTGACACAGGACACAACGCTCACCGCCATCTTCTGGTACGACTCGAGCCTGGCGATTCAGGAACTGCGCCAACTGAAATTCGGCATCGCACCCAATCCGACCGGTTCACTCCTGACAGTGACCACGGACGACAAAGGACCTGCCTTGGTTGAAGTCTTTGACAACAGCGGCCGTTGCGTGCTGCAAAAGAAAGTCCAAGGTCCACAGGAAACAATCGATGTCTCATCGCTACCCGACGGTCATTACACGCTACGACTTACGATGAATGAGAAAAGCGGGACAAGGCGATTCATCAAACATCAATGAAAATAAATTTGAGGGAGCTGTAAGATTTCAGCTCCCTCAATCGTTTTATTGTGAGTATAGGAAGTATTAAAAGGAAGTGAATCTTGTCCTTTTTAACTCCCACTCAAGCGCAGCGCCCCTTTCAAGTGAAACGAACCTTTTAAACCTATCAACATATCAACAAACCTTTTCAACTATTAAATAATAATGTGTATCTTTGCAAATTGCGGAAATAATCAATTATCAATATAATCACTTAAATTTCAAACACAAATGAAGAAACAACTGTTCATTTTCGTTCTCTTTTTGTTTGCAGTGGCCGGTATGAGCTTCGCCCAGCCGGGTATGGCCACCCCCAAGAAAGAGAAAAAAACCGACCTCACCGCCAAGGTGCCGGTCGACAAGAAGGTGCGTTTAGGTAAGCTCGACAACGGCATTACCTATTACATCCGCGCCAACAAGAAACCCGAAGGCCGCGTCCAGTTCCGTCTGGCCGTCAACGCCGGTTCCGTCATGGAAGACGACGACCAGCAGGGTCTGGCTCACTTCGTTGAGCACATGGCTTTCAACGGTACAGAGTATTATCCCCACAACGAGCTGATCAGCAAATTGCAGTCGAAGGGCGTCCAGTTTGGCGGCCACGTCAACGCATGGACCAGCTTCGACGAGACCGTCTATTACGTCAACATGCCCAACGACGACGAGATGTTGGAGATGGGTATGAAAATCCTTGACGGATGGGCATCCAAACTGCTCATGGACCCCAAGGAGCTCGATGCCGAGCGCGGTGTTATCCGCGAAGAATGGCGTGGCCGTCTGGGTGCTCAGGACCGTCTGCAGAAGCAGTACTGGCCCATCATGCTCCAGGGCTCCCGCTATGCCGATCGTATCCCCATCGGACTGGAGAGCGTCATCATGAACTTCCAGCGCCCGGTGATTATGCGCTTCTACAATGACTGGTACCGTCCCGACCTGCAGGCCGTCATCATCGTCGGCGACATCGACGTCGACCAGATGGAAGCCAAGGTGAAAGAATACTTCTCCGACAACAAGATGCCCGCCAACCCCAAACCGCGTCCCGACTTTGAGGTGCCCGGCAACAAAGAGCCCCTCGTGGCCATCGCTACCGATAAAGAGGCTTCCTCTGCCGGTATCCAGATGATGTGGAAACATGAGAAAGCTCCTCAGGGCACCGTAGGCGACTACCGTCAGATGCTGGTCCGCACCCTGGCGACCAACATGATCAATGCCCGTTTCGCCGATATGGCTGAGAAAGCCTCGGCACCCTTCCTCCAGGCCGGCGGCGGCTATGGCGGATTCATCGGCAAACACACCGACGCCTTCTACCTCTCCGCCTATCCGAAGGACAACCGCATCGAGGATGCTACCGCTCTGTTGCTGAAAGAGATGAAACGTGTCGACGAGCACGGCTTTGTCAAGACAGAGCTGGAGCGCGCCAAAGAGAGCCTTCTCGAAGGCTACCGTAAGAGCGCCAAGGAGCTCAATAAGACCCAGAGCAACAGCTTCGCCCAGGAATACACCAACCACTTCCTCGAAGGCGAAGTCATCCCCGGCATCCGTCAGGAAGACGCCTACGCCCGTGAATTCGTCCCCGGCATCACCCTCGAAGAAGTCAACGCAGTGGTGAAAGACTGGATTACCGACGAGAACCTCATCTATATCCTCACCGCCCCCGAGAAGGACGGATACAAAGTCCCCACCAAGGCTGAAGTCCTCAAGATTGTTGCCAACAGCAAGAAGGAGGTCACCGAACCGTGGGTTGACAACTACAAAGAGGAGCCGCTGTTCACCAAGGAAGTCAAGGCGGTCACTCCCACCGTCGTTTCCACAAACAGCGTCATGGACTATACCGAGTACTCCCTCCCCAACGGCATCACTTTCGTTGTGAAGAAGACTAACTACAAAGCCGACGAAATCCTGATTAGAAGCTTCGCTTTCGGCGGCACCAGCATGTATTCCGACAACGAGGCCTTCATGGCCGGAAGCGTCGCCGGATTGGTTGACGATGCCGGTATCGGCAACTTCAGCAGCACCCAGCTGAGCAAGAAGCTGCAGGGCAAGACCCTCAGCATCAGCCCTGAAATCGGCGGCACCACCCAAGGATTCAGCGGCAACTGCTCGCCCAAAGACCTCGAGACCGTCATGCAGCTCATCTACCTCTACTATGACGCTCCGCGCAAAGACAAAGAGTCGTTCGACCGCAACATCGAGGCACTCCGCACCCAGGCCCGCATGGCCGAAGCCAACCCCCAAGCCAAATTCATGAAGGATTACTACGGCAAGGCCTATAACAACAACCCCCGTCTGGTCATCCTGCCTACCGACAAAGACATCGACCGCATCGATTTCGAACGCGTATACGAGATCTACAACGAGCGTTTCTGCGATGCCTCCAACCAGAAGTTCTTCTTTGTCGGCAACATCTCCGACGAGGAAATCGCCATTATCGCCAAATATCTCAACAGCCTCCCCGTCAACGGAAAGCAGAGAGGCGACAAGAAAATCGACCGCTCTCCCAAACTGGCCGAAGGCGTGAACCACAGCCTCACACTTGCCGGCACCGACAAGCAGGGTATGGTCCTTATCCAGGGCGAGACCCGCGGTTTCCATGGCGACCTGCGTGAGCGTCTGGTTGTCAACGCCCTTGGCGAAGCGCTCCAGATCAGAACCACCGAGGTGATCCGCGAGAAAATGGGTGAGACCTACAGCCCCTACGCCACCGCCAGCTACGACATTGATTTCGACGGTGAGGTCAGCTGGATGTTCTACCTGCAGTGCGCTCCCGAGAACTGCGCAAGCGTCGAGAAGGCCGCCATCGGTCTGATCAAGGAGTGCATCAAGAAAGGATGCTCCAAAGAAGTGCTCAACAAAGTGAAACTCCAGATGATCAAGGAACGTGAGACCCGTATGCAGGAGAACAGCTTCTGGATGGGCCAGATCATGGGCAGCTACCTCTACGGTGAGAACCGCGACGCCAACATCTCCGACTACGAGAATATGGTCAACAGCATCACCGTGGCCGATATCAAACGCATTGCCAAGACCTATTTCAACCTCAAACACTACATGGTAGGTACACTGAAACCCGAAAACTAATTTTTATCCAATAGAAAATGAGGCAACACGCCATGGCGTGTTGCCTCATTTCATTATAGTATGATGAATCATCCTGAATTTCTCTTTCGCCGCGACCCCGAAAGCCATAAGGGCGACTACGGTCATGCGCTCCTTGTGGCGGGCAGCTACGGCAAGATGGGTGCCGCCGTCCTTGCGGCACGTGCCTGCCTGCGTTCGGGCGTCGGTCTGCTGACCGTCCATGTACCCCGCTGCGGTGTCGACATCCTGCAGACGGCAGTCCCGGAGGCCATGCTATCTATCGACAGCGACGACCATCTCTTCACCTCGCTTCCAGCCAATCTCGACCGGTTTGACGCTATCGCCGTCGGACCCGGACTGGGTACCGACGAGCGGACCCAGGCCGCCCTGCTTGCCCTGCTGGAGAAACGGCAGGAATGGCTGCGCAAAGGGGAACAGCTGCCGTTGGTGATCGATGCCGACGGACTCAACAACCTTGCCAAGCATCCTGAAGCCTTGCATCTGGCCGAAGGGGCCGTCATCACACCCCATACGCGTGAGTACCAGCGCCTCTTTGGCGATGCCGAGACCCAGCAGATGGCAGACCTGCACCATCTGGTCATCGTGAAAAAGGCACACCGCACCGGCATCTTTGCTCCCCGACAGGAGCCCATTATCAATGGCACCGGCAACCCGGGCATGGCCACCGCCGGCAGCGGCGATGTGCTGACAGGCATCCTGCTGGGACTGGCAGCACAGAACAGCGCCTACTCCCTCCGCCACCAAAGTACGCTCTGGCTGCAACAGGAAATCGCCGCCCTGGCAGTCCATCTACATGGCGCCGCCGGCGACAAAGCCGCCGCCCACCGTTCGCAAGCCTCTCTGCTTGCCTCCGACATCGTGGACCATCTGAGCGATGTGCTCTGAATTCGTGCCTTTCATGTTCTTTTTCCACCTGCCTGTTTTAAGTATGAAGATATTTATGTATCTTTGCACCTTGAAAACAAAAAGACATTTATAAACGAAAACAACATAACAATTAAGAACATAGCATAAACATAGACATATAATTAGAAGCGTTTTTGCTTTTCTTTGCTATCGGGAAATCTGGTAAATTTCACACTTAGTACACAAGAGAAGGAAAACGCTCGCGGGTATCCGTGAGCTTTTCTTGTTTGTACTAGGGTTTACCAGAGCCTCCGATAGAACAGAAATGTCTCACGGGTTCTTTTTTATGTAAGTTGAAAACCTGACAAGCAATGGAGCCAAATGTCACTATACGCGAAGAAGAAGTAAAGAATAACTTACGTGAAAGTTTCTTCTCCGATTATGATGCAAAACACATCCTTGGTGATGTCGATTTTGCTGTTACCTCGCGACGTGAGAACCCTGCACAAACTGAATTGTTTGAGCGCGAATGGTTCCTATGGGCCGAATCGAAGAAGGGTTCTTCTCACAGCCTTATCGATTCCTTTATCCAACTTATCATTACTATTGGCAGAGCTCATACTCACGAAAAGCACATGCCTCCAATGTTTCTTGGCGCTTTTGATGCCGAGAAGATTGCTTTCATTGAGTTTCATCACGTGGTAAGTATTTTCTATTTGAACGATTTCAACTGGAATGTCACTCCCAGCAATCATAGTACCAAAGAGTTTAAACTACTGAAGGAGATGCTCGGAGGTATTCTACACGAGCATATTGCCACTTTTAATCTTAAAAAAGACGAAAAACCGCTCCGCCAGTTTATCAAAAAGAACTTTCGCGATGGTGGAAAAACAGGGATAAATATCACCAAGAACAATTACCTCTTTGTCTTTCAACGTTGGGTAGAGGAGGTTAAGCCTACAATCAACGCAGATTGGAGCGACATTCCGGCAACACGTGTAGCCGACTTTTTCTTTGCTGATCTTATTTCTCGTGGCAACTTTACTTTGAGTTCCGATCTTGCCGTTGTGCTGCGTGGTGTCGAATACAAAATACAGGAACAGATTACTCAGAGCGGTAAGGTGCTATTTAGCGAATGCGGTTTTACAGATGAGATGAAAGCATATCGCGCTTTTTGGAACAAATACAAGCGTCCTCCGCGACAAGAGGCAATAGATATCATATTACTGCGACGCGATTTGCTTATTCCTCATAATCTTCGGCAGTATCAAGGGGCTTTTTTCACACCTTTACAATGGGTGGAACTATCGCAACGATACCTTGCAGATGAATTAGGAGAAGATTGGCAGCAACAGTACTATGTCTGGGATTGTTGTGCTGGTACAGGAAATTTGCTATATGGTCTTACGGAACCATATCGTGTGTGGGCTTCAACACTGGATCTTGCCGATGTGCAAGTAATGAAGAATCGTATCGATGACGGAGAGTTGAATCTTTTGGAGAAACACGTCTTTCAATTTGATTTTCTGAATGACGACTTTGAAAAACTGCCTGAAAGTCTTCGCGCAATTATTGAAGACCCCGAAAAAAGAAAGCGTCTTGTTGTTTATATAAACCCACCATATGCGGAAGCAGGCAATACAAAGGGGAAAGAGGCTAAAGTTGGTGTAAGCAACAAGACACGGGCACATCGAGATTATACAGTAGGCATCGGTACGTATGCCAAAAGGGAGCTGTTTGTTCAGTTCTTTATGAGAGTATTTCGCGAGCTCTCCCCTGGAGTTCTTGCTGAGTTTTCAAAGTTAAAGATGCTGCAAGGTCCATATTTCCGTGAGTTCAGAAAAACGTTTCAAGCTAAAATTGGCCGAAGTTTTCTAGTTCCTGCTGATTCTTTTGATAATGTGAAGGGGCAGTTTCCAATTGGCTTTTTTATTTGGCATCTTGACAATCCGGTAATCTTTGAAGAAACAACATCGGAAGTATTCGACCATAATGGAGAACAGATTGATTCCAAAATAATCTGTAGCTACGACAATGCAAAGATGCTAAATGATTGGTTACGTGATACATGGAAGACAAAAGAAGAACCATTGGGCTGGGTAGTTTGCAACGGCAACGACTTTCAGCATCAAAATGAAGTCTGTATCTTAACTATACCAAGTAACCAAACATCTACATTCTTTAAACCTATTACACGTACCAATTTTCTGAAAAGCTGCATTTACTTCTCTGTCCGAAAAGTGGTTGCTGCAACTTGGCTTAACGATCGTGACCAATTCTTATTACCAAATGACGATTGGCGAAAAGATTACGAGTTTATGTCTGATTGCATAATATACAGCCTTTTCAGCAATTCCAATGTCGTGAGGAATGAACAAGGGACAAATCACTGGATTCCTTTTACCGAGAAGGAGATGGACTCCCAAGACAACTGCAAAAGCCACTTTATGATGGACTATTTAAGCACGCCACACGCAATGGGAAACAATCAGACAAATATGTTCTATCCGATAAGTGACCAGGAACATGGTAGTGTATACCGCCCGTTGGATCACCTCTCTACAGAGGCAACTATCGTTATGAATGCTGGTCGCGAGTTATGGAAATACTACCATAAGCAACCGGGAGCCAATTCTGATGCTAGTTATTACGACATCCGACTTTATTTCCAAGGAACTAAAACCACAAAGAGTGGTAAGGAACAGATGAATACTGAAAGCACAGACACCACATATACGACATTAAACAACACCTTGCGTCAGGCTATGCGCCAACTGGCATCTCATATAGAACCTAAAGTTTATCAATATGGCTTTTTGAAGTAACCAGCGATAAAGGCTTTAAGTTTGGCTTTGGAAATAAAGAGGAGCTGTCAAGTGTGGCGGCTCCAATTTTTTTTCATTCTAATTGCAGAAACTGGATTATACCGCGAAGCTGGTACACATCCCATCATTAAAAGAGGTATTCTGACTCGTCCTCCACGGGTGTGTCATCTTCCATGAGCATCACGAAATAGAAGGGCATATACACTTTTCAAATATTTTTCAGTATAAAAATTTACACTTTTCAATAAAAATTCACGGTGCAAAAAAACACTTTTCAATCAAACTGACAAAATATTTTTGAAAAAAAGGCATCAAATGGCTTGCTGCCGGACTATGAGTTGCCGCTAACCTACAATGAGGTGACCATGGGCGCCGACGGCGAGACCGATGTGATGCTTGAATATGCCTTGCAGCTTATCGCCGACGGCAAATACCTCAGTGAAGAGGATCCTTTTGACGAACCGTCAGCTCAGCTGACAACTATCGTTGGACCATCGTCGAAAGATCACCGAAGGAACAATAAGTTTAAATGTGTGAATGCGCTTTAAGAATGTGTGAACGTGTGAATGTGTTTTTCGCTTGATTTGATTAATTTCAGTGGTGCTGACTCGCTACTATGTTTTTTTTTCTAAGGTGCTCGCAGGCATACCACAAAGCCTGCAAAGCAGGCAGAATGCGTTAGGATCTTTTCGAAACGCTACCGAGGCATCGCCACAGATCTGTTGTTTACGAAAAAAAGCAGAATGATTTTATGGAATGTGTATTTCGCAATATACAAATAAAATAAATTTTTGTATTTTGCAAAATACACGTATATTTGCATCGACAAACAATTTGGTGTTAGATAAGTAACAGATTATGGATAAGTTATTTGAGCGTCACGATGATTATATGGAAAAGGTTCCAATGGACTTTGTCAGAGGCCTGGCCAGACATATCGACTGGAATTTACGCCTGATTGCCATCAAAGGTCCTAAAGGTGTAGGAAAGTCAACTCTGATGCAGCAGTATATCAAGCAGCATTTTGCTCCCGACGACAGGCATGTACTCTACTGCTCGGCCGATACATCCTATTTCACGAGCCACAGCCTGGTGGATACTGCAGATATGTTCTACAAGCGTGGAGGCCGGTACCTATTCATAGATGAAGTGCACAAATACGATGGCTGGAGTCGGGAGGTGAAAGAGATATACGACCTTCATCGAGACCTGCACTTGGTGGTTAGTGGTTCATCGTTGCTGCAAATCAACGATGGTCAGGCAGACCTGTCACGAAGGCTTGTGCAATACACTATGCCGGGACTTTCGTTTCGCGAATTCCTTGCAATGAATAGAATCATTGACGTTAAAAGTGTTTCGCTTGACCAGATTATGAAGGCACCAAATGCTTTCTGCAGTGAGGTGAAACGATACTGTCAACCCTTGGAATATTTTTCCAGGTACCTGAAGGAGGGCTACTATCCATTCTATTTCGAGAATCAAACCATATACCAGAACCTCGTTGAATCGGTTGTGAATTACACCATCGACACGGAACTGACAAGGTTTCGTGGAATCGAAATGGGAAGCTGTCGCAAAGTCAAAGCATTGTTGAAGGTCCTTTCGCAAATGGTTCCCTACGAGGTGGATATATCCAAGCTGTCGAAAAATATTGGCATCCAGCGTCCCACTACACTCAAATACCTGAAAAATCTTGAGGAGGCAGCACTGATACAACGGCTTTTTACAGACTTAGACAGCATAAGTGACCTTCAGAAACCAGATAAAATATTGCTCGACAATAGCAACTTGTTGTACACTTTGGCGGACACCGCACCCGAGATTGGAACAG
>CAMIVE010000005.1 GCA_946401725.1 uncultured Bacteroidales bacterium
ACGATCAGGAGTGCTCTGCTGGCGGAAGGGGCGTGGCGAAGGGACAGCCACACCGCTGCTTCTGGTAATTGTCACACTCAGGTTGCTTGTGCCGTCGTATTCGAAGGTTCCCTGATTGAATGGGATGTAGTTCCAGCCTTCGGTGGTAAAACTAAGAGTGCCGCTGAATACCATCTGCCCTGTGGTGAGGAGGTTTGGGTTGGTGACACCCGACAAATCGTCGCTTGGGCTGTGAGACAGATAGATTGCGCAGTTGCCGAGCTGGTAAGGCTGATTATCGGCATAGTCGAAGCCAATGCCTGTAATCGTTGTCGGTCCGGTGACGGGTATCTCCGACGCCAGGAAAAGATGCTGCACTACAGAGAACGCGGCACCTGCGTAGACAGGATACATGGCGCTGGTCTCTGTTCCGGGATTGCCCAGCGCGAGGGTGTCGACCACCCGAGCGGTGGAGTCCCAGCTGACGCAGGGCAGTCCCTGGGTGCTGAAGACGAGGGTGTCGGCGGTGCCATACGAACTGCCGCCGCAATGGGCGGTAACCGACACCCGGTAGGAGCTGTCGGCACCGAGGCCTGTCAGCAGATATTCAGGTCTGGTGGTGTATACGGTGGTGAGAGGTGCCGTGTCGTTGTCGGCATAACGGTAGCTGACAACAAAACCCTCGGGCGCGCCGAACTCGGTGTTGAAATCCCATGTCAGTCGGGCAGCCGAAGCGGTAGTTTCAGCGTGTATTACCTCAATGGGCGGACAGCCGTCGGGTATCTCCTCGAGGATGATGTCGTCGATAACGAACATATTGGACGACGCCGACTTGAACGCCACATGGCCGTGGGGCCCGTCGTAATTGGCAAATCCTATCGTGAATTGTTCAAAGAGCATAGACCCAGAGACAGTGACGTTCCTTATCGGCACGAAGGTGCTGGTGTCTCTTGGGTTGCTCATTATGCCCACGGTGACATACGATACGCGTGGTGAGTTGTTGACGCGGAGGCTCTTCGTCCAGAACGACACCCGCAAAGTGGACAATGGATATATTGTGGCGTCGACAAGCGGCATGATGGCGTACTGGTTCATGCCGCTGAACAACATGGCGTTGACACCGCTGCGTACATACGACTGATCGTTGTACACGGTGTAAGGGTTGTCGGTGTATACAATAGGACCGCCGCTGACGTATGCAGGGTAGCCGGTATTGTAGTATAGCCAGCAGGGAGGCAGATTGTTGACCCTCGAATAGGTGCCGTCGAATCCGTTTACGCCTTCAAAGCCCTCTGTCAGAGGCAGTATGTCTATGGGAGTGCATAGTGTATGGAACCGCAGAGGATAGGACGCGTCGCTCAAGCCGCTTTGGCAGTGGGCAGCAACCAACAGCTCGTAGTCGGTGTCGGGATTCAGGCTGTCGATGGTGACGCTGTTGCCATAGACATTGTGCGGAGTGAATGTACTGATGTCCGCCCCGGGCATGCCGATAAAGACAAGGCTGCTGTCGGCACCGGCCACGGCGTCCCACTCGGCAGACACAGTGTTGTGAGTTATATGGGTCACCCTGACATGCTGCGGTGTGGGGCAGGGGTTGGCCACCTTGAGCGTGACGTTGTCGAGGAGGAAACTGTTGTATATTTCACTATACATGTTAGGCTCAATACTGTCGGGCA
Source organism: uncultured Bacteroidales bacterium (assembly GCA_946401725.1). Classification (GTDB taxonomy): domain Bacteria; phylum Bacteroidota; class Bacteroidia; order Bacteroidales; family P3; genus Colimorpha. The sequence continues at coordinate 1,656 of CAMIVE010000005.1, forward strand.
CAGGCGGAGCCCAAAAAACGATATATTTGCCGTCGCCGGCATAATCCTCAAACCGCACCGAGGCGGGATTGATGGAACCGAGTGGCTCGTTCGAGAGGTCGAAGGTTTCAACGGGAACGAAACCGCTGAACTGTACGTTGTTGGTGGAGTCCGTGTATATGTCCGTCGCCACGCCCACCGTCACCTGCGTGATTCTATTTTGCGTGGTGGGACGCATCACCAGGAATTCCACCTCAAGACTGCTGACATCAATCGAGTCGTCGAGTCGCGGCAATGCCGCCCATCCAGAGTACCATGTGCCGGCACCAAAATTGAGACCGACGGTGTCGTTGTCGATAAAACATCTGGAGGGAACTGGATGATGGCTGATGATGGAGCCTATTGTTCCCCTGTGCCAGCAGGGGCTGATGGCTTCCACGTGGTATCCGTAACCGTAGCTTTCGAAATTTTCCCTATAGGGCAGGTCGTCGTAAGTCAACGCGTGACACTCTGTCTGGATGCTGCCCCTCAGGAAGATGCTGTTAATTCCCGAGCACTCGGCAGCCACAGCATAATTATACACCGTACTGTCGTGAAGGTTATGGAATGTATAGAAGGTGTCGGTGACACCCGTAACGGTGTTATCGCCAAGGATGACGGTAAAACTGCTGTTGCCGTTGCCGTTCCAACTCAGCGTCACCTCCGAGTCGGTCGCAACGGCTGTCAGATGCGAGACCGGGTTGCACCACTGGCTGGTGAGGTTCAGGTAGATATCGTCGATCGACGCATACCGTTCCACGGAAGTGCGCGGACAGCGGATGGCGATATACTTGCCTTCGCCTGAATAGTTGGAGAAATCGACCGTATATAGCGTGACCGCTGGACCCACCGTCACGGTGTCGACAGGAACAAAAGAGTTGGTATCGTCGTTGGCAGTCATCACGCCGATGATAATAATCGGGAATGGTGCCACCGTATCTGTGGTTTTGGCATAGAACGACATGGTGAAGCCACTGAGGCTGTCGAAAACCTGGTTGAGGGCAGGAAGTACCGCGTATATGTCATCAGCATAGTGTGGGGAGGGATGAGATTTCCAGAACAGGCTTTTGTTACCATGGATAACGTTGACGTTGCCAACGACGATGTAGGGATACTCATTATACGTAATGGCGTCGTTGATGCGCGTCCAGCAGTAGGGAAAGGCGTTATCGTAGGAGCCGCCAGCTTCATTCTCGAAGTCGTTAAAATAAGGAAGGGTGTCGATGGTCGGACACTCAACCACCTGCGCCCGCGTCAGCAACGGCACCAAAAACAATGTAAGAAGCAGAAGTCTATGTAAATGCTTTTTCATATTTATTGGATTTTGGTTAACGCTCAATGAAAACAAGTGTTTGATATAAAAATAGAATCAATTATCTATTATTCAATAGATTATACAGGGGGGGGTATTTCCTCATCAACTATTTGATTTGCAAAATACGGAATAATTCTTGACATATGCAAGCGTTTCTTCGAAAAAAAAGGTTTTTTGCCATTGCTACACAATAAAATGTCCCTTCTCTTGTTTTATGAAAAAAAGGAGAACGTAAAGATGCCCATGTTTTATACCCCCAAGCCGCGCCAGTTCCACTATGCACCACGGCTGTATGATCCCGAAAAAGAAGAATGGGAGAAACTGAAAACCAAATATCGCCTGGAGAAAGGTCTCCCTTTGTCCGACGAGGAACTTCAACAATCTGTACAAAAACCTGTCGACGAAACCGCAGCAGACAACGCCAACGACGACCTGGCCTACTTCCAGCGGAGGGTCCGTGACCTGGATCGTCAAGACCGCGAGAAACAGCAGAAACTCACCTTCAACGACCTGTTCCGCAAACGCGAGAAACCCCAGTTCCATTACGTCTCGCGCTTCGACGACGAGGGCAATCTCATCGAGAATCCATCCGAACTGAAAAGCGAAAACATTACGGCTCACAAGATCCGCCACCGCTTCGACAACGACGACATGGACCGACTCAAACCTGTCCCCGCCGGGAAAATCATCATCTATACTTTAGCGGTTTGCATCTTGCTGATTTTCATATTCAGTTAAGAAATTGTTTCCTCCTTTCGAATTTTTTTTGTCAATCTTTGCAACTTTCGTAACTTTGCAAAAATTTTTCCTATGTTTATAGAAGTCTTAAAATCTAAAATACATAGAGTTACCGTTACCGAAGCCGATTTGGACTACATCGGAAGCATCACCATTGACGCACAGTTGCTCGAAGCGGCAAACATGATTGAGAATGAACGTGTAGACATATACAATATCACCAACGGCGAACGCTTCTCCACCTATATCATCAAAGGCGAGGCCGGAAGCGGCGTCATCGGCATCAACGGGGCTGCCGCTCACAAAGCCCGTGTCGGCGACCTGCTGATTATCGCCTCCTACGCTTCGATGGATTTCGAAGAGGCCAAACAGTGGCATCCCACCGTCATCTTCCCTAAAGACAACCACCTGCAATGAAGAAAAAGCTGGGCGACATACTGAAATTCGTGGTATTCCTCGGCATCGGTATTTTCTTCATTTACTGGTTCCTGCTCAAGCTGAGTGCCGAAGAGAAAGCCGCCATCTGGCAATCGTTCCTCTCCGCCAAATGGGGATGGGTCGTTGTGGTCATGCTGGTCAGCGTTCTTTCCCATTTCATCCGTGCCCTGCGGTGGCGCCTCCTCTTCAAACCGCTCAACCACCACCCTTCCGTCAACAACACCTTCGGCGCCGTCATGGTGACCTACCTCGCCAACCTCGCCTTCCCGCGACTGGGTGAGGTGATGCGCTGCGCCATGCTGCGCACCAGCGACAAGATACCCATGGAGAAATCCATCGGCACCGTCGTCACCGAACGACTGATCGACACGATGATGTTCCTGATTATCGTGCTGCTTGGATTTCTGCTGATGTTCAAGAGCGTGAAAGACTTCCTCTACGATTCTTTGTCACAGAAATTCAGTTCCCTGCCCACCCTTGCCGGTATCGCCGCTGCAGGAGTGGTGGCACTCATCCTGCTTTTTATTGCCTACAAGCTTTTCCACCAGAAACTGATGCGTTTTGCCTTCTACCGCAAGATTATAGAGATGATTCGCGGCACCGTCGACGGTGTGAAGAGCATCCTCCATCTGGGACCGAAAGCATTCTCCCTGTTTGTCGTCTACAGCCTGATGATCTATTTCCTTTACATTGCCGGCGGCTGGATCATCCTACAAGCCTTCGACGATACCGTCTCGCTAGGATTTCAGACGGCGTTTGTCATCTACCTCTTCGGATCGGTAGGCATGATGATCTCGCAGGGCGGACTGGGCGCCTATCCCGTCTTGGTCTGGCAGGCACTGGCCATCTACGGCATCGGTGAAGCCACCGGTCTGGCATGCGGCTGGCTGCTCTGGGGCGCTCAGCAAGTGGTGGTGCTGCTGCTGGGATTGGTCTATCTGGTTTACTTCTCCCTGCTCAAAAAGAAAACGGAGAGACAAAATTAACTGTTTTTGCCGCTGCGCACTAAATCGAAAATCGTATGGGTTTCCACGAACAAATAGCCTCCAAAATCGTCACGCTGCCGCAACTCGCTGCACAGCTTACCATGCTTCGCAATGGCAACCGGCCGCCCCAGGTGGTCTTCACCAACGGTTGTTTCGACCTCATACACCAAGGGCATGTCGAATACCTCAGCAAGGCGCGCGATTTGGGAGACCTGCTTGTCGTGGGTCTCAACAGCGACGCTTCGGTCAGCCGTCTGAAAGGACCCGCCCGCCCCATCTCGCACCAGGAAAGCCGCGCGTGGGTGCTGGCCGCGTTCTCCTTTGTCGACTATGTCGTTCTTTTCGAGGAGGACACCCCCTTGCGACTGATTGAGACGCTGTGCCCCAATGTGCTTGTCAAAGGAGGCGACTACGACCGCTCCAACGTTGTCGGTGCCGACTTTGTAGAAGCCCATGGCGGCCGACTGGAACTGATACCCTTGGTACCCGGACAGTCGACGACCAACCTGGTCAACAGGATGAAAGAATAAAACGGAAACAACGTCGAAAAACTATACACTTGACTCGACATCATAAATCGTAAAACGTGAAACGCATAACAACAAACTATTTATTGCTGGTATTGTTCGCATTGCTCCTCTCCTCCCCTGCCGAGGCGCAACGGAACAAACACAAGTCCTCGCGTCAGTTCGATTTCGAGTTGCGGGGCGGGCTGAATTTCTGTCAGATTGACGGCGACGCTTCCGCCCATTTCAACAAAATCGGCTTCCACGGAGGCTTCAACACCTCCTTCCCTATCAGCGACGATGCCCGCTGGCGTTTTCTGGTGGAAATCGGCTTGACCCAGAAAGGGTCACGGATCAACAACAGCACCTTGGATCGCAACATCTCGCTGCTGTATGTCGAAGTGCCGCTGATGATAGCCTACGATTTCCTTGAGGACAAAAACTTCCGGGCGGCTTTCGGTATCGCGCCCGCCATCCTCGCCCACGCCCATGTAACCACCGACGGTTCCTATGACGCTCCCCAGTCGGAAAACTACAAACGGCTCGATGCGCTACCCGTCTGCGTCAGTCTGCGCTATCGTTTCACCGACCACATCGGCATCGATCTCCGCTGGTACAACTCGATGCTCAACACCGCCATCGAAAACGGTTCGGGCACCTACCGCATCTTCCGCAGCAACAAAGGGCAGTTCAACCGACTCATCCAGGCCGGCATAACCCTCTGCTTCTAAGGAAACATTTTCTAACAAAATTTGACCCACCATTTTTAAACGTAAAACATATCAACATACTATCATGACCCATACCCGTTGCTTAATCATTGGTTCCGGTCCTGCCGGCTACACCGCAGGCATCTATACCGGACGCGCAGACCTCAAGCCCCTTCTTTACGAAGGCATCCAACCCGGTGGACAGCTGACCATCACCACCGAGATCGAGAACTTCCCCGGCTATCCCGAGGGCATATCGGGGACCGACATGATGGCCGACCTGCGCAAGCAGGCCATCCGTTTCGGAACGGAGATCCGCCAAGGTGCCATCGAGAAAATCGACCTCTCCAAACGCCCCTTCGTCGCTGTCGACGACAAAGGCAACGAGGTGGAAGCCGAAACCGTCATTGTCGCCACCGGTGCTTCCGCCCGCTGGCTGGGACTGGAGAGCGAGAAGAAATTCTACGGACAAGGGGTGTCCGCCTGCGCCACCTGCGACGGATTCTTCTACAAGAACCTGGATGTCGCCGTCGTGGGCGGCGGTGATACCGCCTGCGAGGAAGCCGCCTACCTAGCCACCCTGTGCAACAAAGTCTACCAGATTGTCCGTCGTGACGAACTGCGTGCCTCCAAGGCCATGCAGCACCGCGTGCTCAACAACCCCAAAATCGAAGTGCTGTGGAACAGCGTCACCCAGGAAATCGTGGGCAACGATATGGACGGCGTCATCGGCGCCGACCTTAAGAACGTGAAGACGGGCGAGGTGAGACGCATCGACATCGCCGGTTTCTTCGTCGCCATCGGCCATCAGCCCAACACCGCTTTCCTCGACGGTCAGCTGGAACTGGACGAGGCGGGGTATATCAAGGTGCAGAACCCGTCGAGCGCCACCAACGTTCCCGGTGTCTTTGCCGCCGGTGACGTGTGCGATCCCAACTACCGTCAGGCTTGCGTGGCAGCCGCCAAAGGGTGCGTGGCCGGTATCGACGTGGAGCGATTCCTGCACAGTTAAAAACGGACTCCCCATTCAACTCCAATATCCGTCAATTTTGAAAAACCGGCGAATTGACATATCGGCAAGATTCCTATCCCACCTTCTGACGGTGGCTCTGCTTCTTTTGCCGTTGTCGCTGCATGCCCAATACAATCCCAACAGCGCCATCACCGGTTCGATGGACGAGCCCGACACCAATCAGAACAAAGCACCCGAAGGGATTGTCTACGACACGGGGGAAGAGGCCGACTCGCTGCTTCCAGGCTATGTGTTCTCTTTCGGCACAATGGTGCGGAGTGTGAAAATATACGCTCTCTCCCACCCCTCACTGAGCCCCACCGATGTGGAGATGCACAACCCCGCCCACCGACTGGACGGCAACTACTATCTGGATTGCGGTGCGCTTGGACAGATCCAACAGTCACTTTATCCTTTCTCCCAGAGAACTATGAAAATGCTTTGTTTCCATTGTGCGAGTCCTTCCCTGCAACTGCGTTTCCAGCCGGATGTCAGTCCTGTTTACCGCAGCCTGCACCCCCTAAACTACTTTCAAACCCAACGGCCGTTCACCCATCTGCAGTACGGCAGCTCCATCAACAAAGACTACCAAATCCGTGTGATCCACACTCAGAATATCAAGCCCCGGTGGAATGTAGCCTTTCTCTATGACTTGGTGAGCCGCGACGGGCGCTACACCAACAGCGATGTCACCAACCATATATTGGATGTCACCTCCAATTATTACTCAGAAGATGCCCGCTACCAGTTGCAGGCCGCAGTGACCTTCAACCGGCTGCGACAGCAGGAGAACGGAGGTGTGCAGAACGACACCAGCTGCTGGGACTACAGCCGCCCCTCCGGAGTGCCGGTGCACATGTACACCGCTCAAAACCAGTGGCGCGATCTGGGAGTGCACCTCCATCAGAGCTACAACACTGTCAGGCAGTTCTTCCATCTGCGTCCCATCGTGGAGACCACGAAAGACTCCATCCCCAGAGACACCATCGTCGGATATGACACTATCTTCCCGCACCAGCCCCATGTCTACAACACAGGCGTTTTTGCCTTGGATCTGGACTTCTCCAAACACCGGCGTATTTTCAACGACAACCAATCCGACAGCTGGTTCTATAACGGAGCCCCCACCGACTCCGCCTTTTTCTACGATTCCACCGCCCACTACCAGTTGAGTGCGGAGCTTTTCTGGACCAACGACGCCTATATGAACCACCGCTGGCGCAATCCGCTGGTGATACGCTTCGGTGTGCGTCCCGAATACGACCGCATCCAGTTTGTCGGCAACAATGAGAGTCTTTTCAGCGTCAGCCCCTTTGCCAGCGTGCAGTTCGATTTCGGCAGACTTCGCCTCCTTGCGGCAGGTGAAGAGGTGACCGGAAGCCGGCGCAACGGGGATTACCGGCTGCAAGGAAACCTCGACCTCCTTGTCGGGCAAAGCAGCCGTTTCCATTTGGCGGTGTACAGCGAAGCGCTGTCGCCCGACCTGTTCTACTACCACAACGAGGGGTACTACAACTGGGACTATAGCGACTACAACAAAATCAAGAAGCAGCAAGTTGCTTTGTCCTACCAGCTTTCCAAGCCCGATACCTTGGCTGGTTTTCTGCGGAATATCGACACCCGAACCAGTGCGATGCTCCTGAGCGACAATATATGGATCAACAGCAATATGCAGCCCGAACAGGGGAACGCAACAGGTCTGCTCCTGCAGGCTACAGCCTCCGCCCATCTGCAGTTTGGATGGTTCCATGTCCGCCTGCAGCAGATGCTGCAGCACAGCAACGACGAAAACGTCATACGCGTACCACTCTTCGCCAGCAAGAACAGCCTCTTCGCCGATGTCCACATCTTCCATAGGGCGCTGCATCTGCAAACTGGTTTCGACCTGCGCTACCATACCCGCTTCAAAGCCGACGGCTGGAACCCCGTTTTGGGCGCCTTCTATCGTCAAGACGACGTGGAGGTAGGCAATTACCTTGTGGCCGATTTCTGGGTGACACTACAGATCAAACGCGCCAGCATCTATGCCAAGGTAAGTCACTTCAACGCCCCGTTGGAGCAACACCCCTCCTACTTCAGCCTGCCCCACTACCCGATGGAGGCCCTCGGTGTCTATTGGGGCGTCATCTGGAAGTTCTTCAATTAAAAGCCAAAATCCCCATGGAATCCATCAAGCAGATACTCAAGAAAGGCTACGGACCCTCGAGCAGTCACACATTGGGTCCCCACCGTGCCGCCACCCTGTTCCATCAACGCCATCCCGAAGCCTCACGGTTCCGTGTAACGCTCTACGGCAGTCTTGCCGCCACCGGCAAAGGACACCGCACCGATGTCGCCATCGAGGCCGCCTGTAAGCCCGTCCCCGTCGAATTTGTCTGGCGGGCCGACATCGTACCAGAATTCCACACCAACGGGATGCTGTATGAATCGCTGGATTCAGCCAATAACGTCACCGACAGCTGGAAAATCTACAGTGTGGGAGGCGGTCTGTTGGCCAATGAGGAGACCCCGCTGGAAGAGAAGAAGATTTACCCGCTGTCGCATATCACCGACATCCTGCAATACATCGAGAAAGAAGGGATGACCTTCTGGGAGTATGTAAAGCAGTACGAAGAGGACGACATCTGGGATTACCTGCAGGATATGTGGCAAACCATGCAGCAGACCATCGAAGAGGGTCTGAGCGAAGAGGGTGTCATCCCCGGTGGCCTGCATCTCCGCAGCAAGGCGCGTCAGTATTATGTCCGCGCCTCCAGTTACAAACCGTCGCTTCAGGGACGTTGTCTGGTGATCGCCTACGCACTGGCGACCAGCGAGCGCAACGCAGTGGGAAGCACCATCGTCACTGCTCCCACATGTGGCGCAAGCGGTGTTCTACCCGCCGTCCTTTACCACCTGAAGAAGAACCACGGTTTCAGCGATATCGACATCGTGCGAGCGATGGCCACAGCTGCACTCTTCGCCAATGTCATCAAGACCAACGCCTCCATCAGCGGTGCCGAGGTGGGCTGCCAGGGCGAGGTGGGCAGTGCCTGTGTGATGGCTGCCGTTGCCGCCAACCAGCTTTTCGGTGGCAGTCCGCAGCAGATAGAGTACGCAGCGGAGATGGCGATGGAGCACAATCTGGGATTGACCTGCGATCCCATGTGCGGTCTGGTTCAGATACCTTGCATCGAACGCAACGCAATGGCAGCATTGAGGGCGCTCGACATCAACCTCTATGCCATGATGAGCGACGGAAAACACCTCATCACTTTCGACAAGGTGGTGGAGACGATGAAGAAGACCGGCCACGACTTGCCCAGCCTGTACAAAGAGACCGCCATGGGCGGTTTAGCATTGCTGGCAAATTAGCAACACTTCGACAGCATTCTGTTTCAACGCATGTACCCCCCTGAATTCTGCAATTATTTGCATAAGATTGCATATTACATGCAAATATAGCGCAAATAATGAAGCACCTTATTATTTAGAATTGGGCAAAAACCCATTATATTCATCCCCATTTTGAAAAGATTCCTCTTTGTCTATTGGAGGAGACACCTTCAGTATGGGGTCGAGTCGCATTTTATTAAAGTGATATGTTTTCCCATTCTCGGACTCGTAATAAAGACCAGTTTTTTTTATCCCAAATCATATTTGTTCTGTTGTAATTAGGCACAACAAAAAAAATAATATTAAAATTTGAAGTATCAACAAATAAATCTGTCACAACAACAGAGAGCTGTAGATGCAAGTTTCAATAGTACTATCAAATAGACGATAAAAGCAAGACTATCTGAAACTGATACAGCCAAATTTGTAGTTGTAGCCTAACGTGATTGTTGCAATACCTACCGAGAGCGTGCCCTGCGAGGAGCCCACATGTGCAAATCGCGGCGGGGTGATCAGATAACGCGTGTCAAGAAACAGCTCATTTCGTTGGTTGAAACTGTAGCACCACTGAACGCCACCCGCAGGCGAGAAAAGGTAATGCGACTGATCATCAAGACGGGAGACGATGCCGGCACTGACATAGGGCCGTACGTTGAAGGTCGTATAAATCTTGTCGGGATACAGAAGACCCATAACATCGAGCATGACGTCGCCATGCAGACTATAGTAGGAAAATATCTCCTCGGCGCTACGTGTGTAAAGTCCCGAGAGTCCGAGACGGATAAGCCATCGCGAGGTGAGACGCTTGCCAAAGGCAAATTCGAAGATAGGCGTCAGCAGACCGATACGATCGCTCAAATCACCAACGCCACTATAGTTAAAGGAGCTGATACCAAAAGCCAGCTGAAAGAACCAGTCATTGGACAACTGCTGCGTCTCGTAGCGGGAACGGCTGCGTGTGGGGTTGTCGGCGATATCGTAGATGGCTCCAAACTGCAGTGACCCCATCAGGGACGAGCGGTTGTTGTTGTCGAAATCGGAAGGATGGACAAACGCACCCAACTCGGCTGAAAGACGCCAGTTGCCGCCCAACTTGTAATCGGCTGCAATACTGGCGATGCCGCAGAAGTCGTTATCGCCGGAGGCACTATGAACGATGCCTACACCAACCGCAAGATAGCTGCGGAACCGGTCGCTGGGATTGCGTCCACGGAAGGCGGTAAGCAAGTCGAAGAAGATGTCGCAATGGCCATAATAGTACAGCTGAGTAGAGAGTTCTGTTGAGGCCATTTGTGCCGAGAGCTGGACACGCATTCCGGCGGTGGAGAGAATCCATTTGCCGCCCGAGAGGCTTGCACCGCCCAACACGCTGGTGCCATGTGTGTTGAAATACACATTCGGTCCGGCACTGAGGGAGAGGAATGTATTGCTGATAAGCGGATGCGTCTGTGTTCTTCCCGTCAAAGGCAACAAGAAAAACAAGAAGAGTAGACAGGGGAGAATTTGACGACGCATACTAAAAAAGAGTATTCTATAATAATTATTTTAAAAGATATGGCGGAGACTGCCGTCTCCGCCATTCCATATGTCTTGCAAGGCAATTATTTCACCTTTTCGGCAAAATCCTTGATGGTGACCTTCTCCACCTCAGGTTTGAGTTGCTCCTTGAAGAGCGCACAGGTGTTTTCTGCATAGAGACGGTCGACGATCTGCTGCACGTTCTGGCGGTCTTTGGCAATGGTGCGGGCCGATTGTTCCAGACGCTCTTCACGCGCTTTCTCGTCTTCGCCTTCCTGGGCGGTGTCGTTCTTCTTCAAGATATTCTTGACATAGTCGACGATATCGTTCTGGGTGGGCTCGATGGGTTTGATTTTGTTGAGTGCGTTATCCACCATCTCCCATTTGAGGGAAGGAAGGTATTTCTCCGCCCATTCTGCTTCAAGCGTTTCGGCGGTAACGTCCTTTTCTCCGCGGTTAAGGATCCAGCGTTTGAGGAATGCTTCCGGCATGGGGTTGGAGAAATTGTCGATCAACTGGCGGCGCACTTCGTTGACGTAGAAGATATTGGCCTGTTCGTTGTAGCTTTTTTCAAGCTCCTTACCCAACATTTTGCGGAAAGCGGCCAAGTCCTTCACTTCGGTATCGGGGAACACCTTGGCGAAGAGTTCTTCGTTGACCTCATGAGGCGTGATATGGGAGCATCCGCTGACGGTGAGCTGAAGGTCGGATTTGAACTTCTTGGCAGCGGCGGTGTCGAGATGAAGGTTCTTCTCGATATCGGCAGCGGAGAAAGCCTTGGAGGCGTTGAAAACGATTTTATCTTCTGCCTTCTTGCCGAGGAAGAGAGGAAGCATTTCCTCCTGGTTTTTCAAAGCGGAGAGGTCGAAAGAGGTGAAAGTGGATACACCACCCTCTTTGACATTGCCCTGTTTGTCGAGTTCTTCGACCTTACCGTAGACATAGTCCTTCTCGCCGATGGTCTCAGGGGTTTCGAATTTGCCATAACGCTGGCAGATTTCCTCCAGTTGCTTGTCGATATCCTTCGGATTCACTTTGATCTGATAATAAGGAGCAGTGATTTTATCCCAAGCCAGATCGACAGCGGGCATGAGTGCGGCATCGAAATAGAAGGTGAAATCCTTGCTCTTCTCGAAATCGACCTTGCCTGTTTTCTCGTCGTTGGAAAGCGGGCTGCCGATGATGTCAAGCTTTTCGTCATCAAGATATTTATAGAGCGATTCGCCAAGGAGCTCCTGGACCTGGTCGGCGACGACAGCCGATTTGTACATGCGCTGAATGAGTCCCATGGGTGCCATACCTTTGCGGAAACCGGGGACGGATGCCTTCTTCTGATAGTCCTTCAATTGCTTGGTTACTTTCTCAGCATAATCGTTTTCGACGATTTCGACCTTGATAAGGAGGTCCAAATCGCCCAAATTTTCTCTTGTGATGTTCATCTTAAAAGTTTAATTTATTGATATTTAATATTATAATTCTTTTGAATGGATTTGCAAAATTACATATTTTTTTTGAAATGAAGGGAAAAAACTTTGACTTTCATGTTTACTTTCGTTTCAGAAGCCTACGCCCAGTTCCTTGAGTTGTTTGATATAGTCCGAAACGGAGGATATGGGGGTTCCGACACGGAAGAAGATATGGCGCCGACGGGCGGCGAAAACGCCCAAGCCTCCTTCGATATTGGTGTAGACAAAAGGTTCCTGGTTGAGGGAACTCATCGGATGGGTGGCGTAGAGGTAGGCCGAAAGGGCCTCCGATGCACAGAGGATGTATACATCGACCGTGTCCATCACATTCTTGTTGCAGGTATCCCCTTCGAGGGCGCGCCTGATATAGGAGAGGAAACTGTTCTGCTCGAGTTTGGTACTGCAAATGCGTTCACTCATGTTACTCTTGACCACGTTGCAGGGAATATCGATATAATGCGGCGTGATGGTTGTGTCCCACGGAAGATGGGACCGATCGATAATGAAGTCACGGTAATAGAAGCGGATTATGGGCTGGTACTGACGGGCGTCGCGGATGGTGGTCCATTTGATATCGCAGGTTTTGTTGCCAGAAACGCCGCTGAACTGGAAGAGTGTCACATTGTTGGGGTTTTGCAGCTGCATCGTACCCCGGATAAGCATAGTCTCGGATTTGGCTATGGTGTCACCTGTGGCGTTGTCTATCACCTTCAGGCAATAGATGCAGGCGGTATCCAACATGTTGCGAGTCGGACAGGCGTAGACCGGCTGAACGGTATTGTAGAAGACTCCCGAGTCCTTGTTGGTGATAAGCGTGTAATCAAAATGATAGATATTGCGCGGATTGTCCCCGTAACGATGATAGCCACCGTCGTTGTCGACCCATGTGTTCCATTCCTCCATCAGAACGGTGAGGGCCCCTTGCGGATAGTTGATTGAGTCGCTAACGGAAGCAAATCGATATTGGTTGCCTTCTCCAAGGAAACAGCGCTGTACACGGACGTAGGTGGTATCGTCGTCCTGATCAAGGAGACAATAGACCACCGGGATATTCTGCCAGTTGTCGTTGGGAGAGAACTCCACTTCGCAGGATGCGAAAAAGAGAAGGGCGAGAATGGCGATGCAGAAAGGTTTCATGAGTATTGATGAGCGTTTGAATGAAAAATAAAATAAAAAATCAAGAAGGAAGGACCGATCGGATAACCACAGAGGCGCAGAAGCAACCAAAAACCACAGGAAGATACGACACGGTACCAATAGTGGTCCGCTTGTTTGTCGAAGGGTCGTCCACTACTGCGGTGGTATCGACCTGTTCGGTGGAGAAGACAGCGGTGATGCCGTCAGAGACCCCCAAGCGGCGGAGCCGTTTGCGCACCATGGCGGCCAAGGGGCAGGTGTGGCTCTTGGCGATGTCAGCAATACGGACAAGAGAGGGGTCCACTTTCCCGGCACTGCCCATAGAACTCACCACCGGCAGACCGAGACGATGGGCATGGTAGAGCAGAAAGACTTTGGGAGAGAGCGTGTCGATAGCGTCGACAACATAATCGAACGGTTCCGATTCCAACAGACGCACCATGCTTTCGTCCCGCAGAAACTCGGTAAGAACGGTCACTTCACAATCGGGGTTGATTGACCGGAACCGATCGGCAAAAAGCGATGTCTTGGGTTGACCGACCGTGTGCTGGAAAGCGATGAGCTGGCGGTTGATATTCGACGGAGCGACCATGTCACTGTCGACAAGCGTAAGACGGCCGACCCCGCTGCGACAAAGCATCTCGGCAGCGCAGCCGCCCACACCGCCCAAGCCGACAACAAGCACATGCATTGACTTGAGTCTTTGCATTCCGTCGGAATGGAGCAGCATCTCGGTCCGCGTATAAAGGGTGTCGGTCATAACAGTTGCCAGATCAATGAATGACCTCGTTAAGCTGGATTTCATCCACCATAATCCAGGGGCGAAGTCCTTTGGCCTTGTGCCATGTGGGGATGCGACCCATATTCTTGGCTACCAAACGGACATATTTCACATCCGACTGGTTGATGTCGACAGTGACCGTAACCCGTTGCGCCTTGTTCATCGACTCCTCCTCGGGCGCATATTTCAGCTTGGCATTGACGGCTGGAGCATACTCCACCCCGTCGGAGGAGACAAATACCTGAACAGCGGTGGGAGCAAAGGCCCACGCGTCGGGCACATGGGCGAAATTCACCACCACCTGCTGCAATTCGATAGACTTGCTCAATTCAAGCACCACATTGAGGTCGTTGCCCGAGAAACCCAACCAGCCACGGGAGAGTTCGCTGATATCGCCCGTTTCGCCGTCGAAAAGGAGCGTTTCCTGATTGAAATTGTACGGCGTATTGGGTTTGTTGACAAACGATGCCTTGACGATATAATCGAAATTGAAGCGTTTGATGGTCGTAAACGAGGGGGTCGATCCTTTCTTGAAAGCTTTCGCTTTGACGTAGGTGGAACCGTTGATCTGGAAAGGTTTCTTATAGAGTGGCGAATGCTCGTCGGGCGTGCTTCCGTCGAGGGTGTAGCGGATTTCAGCTCCGGCAGTGGGGCTCGAGAGCGTGATGGTCATCGGCTGGTCGAAACGTTCCCTGCTTTGGCTTATCAACGGCATGGGAAGCACACTGGAGACGATGGTCGGATACTCCACCCTGCCGAAATCGAAGGGGTGATACTCCGTCAAGTCGTAAGCACGCAGATGCATGCGGAAACGGTATTTCTTCGCATCGAGCAGGTATTTGTCCGACACCTCGGTACCTGCCAATGCACTGCCCACCGCGGCCTGACGGTAGTCGACATTGAAAGTCCAAAAATCCTGTTCCTTCAAAGCATCCGCATGAGAAGCATCGGTCAGCTGGCGATCGCTGTAAGGATAAATGCTGAAATTGAAATTGGTGTCCAGGAGATCGACATAGAAGCCTATCTGACCATCCTCGACCGAAACCCAGCGCACACCCGAGCGGTTGCCGCTTTCCTGAGGACGGTCGTACTTGAAGAACATCGAAGACGCCGGCCGTTTATAGGTGCCTGCCACACCCGCCGACTGACGGTCGGAGTAGGTCTCCTTGTCCAGACCGAACCAACGGACCGAATCGAGGCTCTTGGCCAAGCACATCTGCATACCCACCTTAGGCAGTGTCTTGATCTGCTCGGTAGTCACCACTTCATTATCGATCAGCACATCGCCCGTATGGAGTACGGCGACAGACTGTTTCACATCGAAAAGCACATTGCCGCTTTGATCGGTGTAACGCAACATGGCATCGATGGCGACGGTATAGGTATCGACACGGCGATAATTGGCGGCCACCACCGTGCGGATCAGATTATCCGGGGAGAGGTTCTGCCATAGACGCAAAGCGTTTTTATCGACACGGTCGTTGTCCGTGGCTGCCCGCCAGAAATTCAACTGGGGAGCAGCAAGCATGATATCCTTGTCATGATATTTGTATGCCGTTATCTCGGCTTTCTCCAAATCGTACCAAAGCTCGATATTGTCGTTGAAGACTTGAATCAGCCGGTTTCCCTTTGTCGATTCAGGAGTGGCGACGAACAGTTCCTCTCGGTCGAAATCAGACAGTTTCTCCTTTTTCACCTCTTTCATAGGTAACGGGAACTCCACCACGCCCAAGTCGGTTCCTTTGGGGACTGACAGACTCTCCTTGCGTTGACGGACTGTAAAACGGATAAACAGCTCCTCACCGGCATAGAGCGTAAGCGCGGGGACTTTCAGCTTGAAATTCTTCGACTCGCCCGGTTTGAGAGAGACAGAGACCTCGCCTTCGATGATACGGCTTTTGAGATTGGAGAAAATGGTATACTCCAAGATATAGTCGTTCAACGTCAGGAAAGAGAGATGGTTGGTAACATTGAACTCGGCGGCGTCGGGGCTGATTGCCATCAGACGAACCACAAAGGGACGATAGATATTACGCAGCTCTGCCAGATAGGGCATCGGCTGCCGCTCGGCGGTCACCAAACCGGTCTCCTGCACATCACTCTGTTGTGCGGGATTGTAATAAGCCACCGGATTCCAAAATGAAGCGAATCCCCCTTGGAGCGACTGGTTGGCGCGCACCAGCTCCCAAACGGGTTCCATATTGCCGTAGGAGTTACCCTTGGCAGAGCCGAAAGAAGCCATCACCATCGCACGGGGCTGCTGCTTGGCAGCGAAGAGCTTCAGATCGTCGTAATCGGAATTGGTGGCGGCTATCAAGTCTGTATTGTCGGAATACCCGGCACCCGGATAAAGGACCGGACGGAACTTGTCTTTTTGTTTCAGTGTGCGATAAGCATGCTCCATGCAGACTCCGTTGTCGGGGCAGTTACCCAGCGACCAAGCGATAACGGAAGGATGGTTCTTCAGCCGCTCATACATATTCTGCACCCTTGAGATGAAAAGATTGATATAGGCGCGGTCTGTAGCCACCGCTTTCTGCTGGGTGGAGAAAGGCTGGAGGTTGGCATCGCTGACCACATAAATGCCGTATTCGTCGCAGAGTTCATAGAAATAGGGCTGAACGGGTGAGTAGAGCGTCGTACGTACAGCGTTGATATTATGCTGTTTCATCAGCTGAAGATCCTGACGGACTTGTTCCTCGGTGGGGAATGTTCCCGACTGGGAGTCGTAAAAGGCGTAGAGTGCTCCACGCAAAGTTACCGGGACGCCGTTGACGGTCAACAGACCGTCCTTTACAGCCACCGTACGGAATCCGAAGCGGCAGCCCACCGTCTCGACAAGATTCATCTTCTGGTCACGCAGACGCACAACCATCGTGTACATGTTCGGGGTTTCATCGGACCAGGGTTTCACCCCTGCAAAAGAACGTTCAAGCTTCATCTCCACTTCGTTCTTCTTGTCGAAGACCGTCCAACGTCCCATCTTGTCCAACTGGCGGCCCTTGGGGTCCCATATCTCGACTTCGACATAATACTGTCCCTTTTTGTTGGCGTTGAAGATATCCAGCTGGACCAAGAAATTGCCCGACTGGGAGGGGGTGTCATAATCGGCTGTAATCTTGTAATCCATCACGTTGACCGACGGTTTCAGAACGATGAACGGATCTGCCGTGATGCCGTTGACCGTCCGCTCATATTGAGACTCCAACAGGGAACCGTCGGAGACACTCAGCACCTGGATCACGATATTGTTGGTTTTGCCGTAACGCAGATGCTCCGTCAAATCAAATTCACTGATGTCGCGGGAATCCTCGCTATAGCCCACATACTCCTGGTTGACCCAGACATAGTAGGCCGATTTGGCTTGCAGATTAAGATACGCCCTGTAGCCTTTCCATGATTTCGGAACTTCGAATTCACGGGAATAGGTTGCCACATAATTGCCTGAATTCGGCAAATCCAGCGCATTTTTAATACGAGGGCTCTGTACCTTCTTGCGTCCTTCTTTCCAACAGCCGTCGGGCACGGAGACCGTCGACCAGTTTTGAGCGGAGAAATCCTTCTGCTCCATATTCGTCGGACGTGAATTGAAACTCGACTTCAGATCCATACGCCACGTACCGGCCAAATTGATATAATAGGGCGAGGACGTGTAGTTGTTTTTTTCTATATCATTCTCATTACCATAGGGAATGACATTGGAACGCGGATACAGTTTGTGCTGTTCGAAGATCTCCACATCGTTCCATTCGTCCTGAACAAGCGGCGTGTCGTTCTTTCCCTTATTGGACTGGGCAAAGACTACGCCGCATGAGAGTAAGACCCATACTATCGAGAGCAGTTTTTTCTTCATAAACGTTTAAAAATTAATTCCTAAGCCAAATTTCACATTACGGTACAGCTCTGGCATCTTGGTGGATGCAACAAGGTTGAATCCTCGTTCCACACTGTTGAGCTGAATCATCTGAAAGCCGACATAGACATTGAGTCCCAGTTTCTGACTGACGGCGAAACGGGCACCGCCTTCAATGGCGAAAGTGATGCCACCCTCGTCGATACGGGTATATTCTTCCGCCATGTTCTTGGAACCGAAAGGAATGCTGTAGCCCAACTGTACTACAGTGAAAGGGGTAATACGGTTACGGAGGAAATGGCTACGGAACTCGAGGAAAACAGGAATCTGGGAGAAAGAGCCCTGGGCGTCGTTGAGATAAGAGAAACCGAAACCGAGAGCTGTTTCCTTACGCCACTGCCATCCCGCCACAGCGGTGATACCATTGAGCGTATAGCTGTCAACGAATCCCACCAGCTGGCCAGTGGCCGGATTCAAATATTGTGGCGATTCATGGGAGAAATTATGGACAAACGTATAGTCGATAACTCCATAGAATCCATAATACTTAAACTCGATATGCGGATTATCCGACCACAACGAGGGGGTCTGATGCAGCCCGGCACGGGAGAGCGATACCGTCAAGAGCAGGGCAAGAAACAAGAACGTTTTCTTCATTGGATTGCTTTTTTCAGCTTTTTGGGGCAAATGACAATAATAAACAAAAGGGATGGGGGAATTCCTCCCCATCCCTTATGTACATAGCAATGTTATTTGATTTCTTTCAAATCAGGAGATATAATCAGTGTTGCTTCTGTGGCAGCCTGCACATCGGCGACGGTGAATTCCGGATTGATCTCCGTAAGGACAATACCCTTGGGAGTGACTTCCATGACACCCATCTCGGTGATAATCATATTCACCTGACCTTTTGCAGTGAGGGGAAGTGTACACTTCTTCAAGATTTTAGGATTGCCTTTAGCCGTATGTTCCATGGCAAGAATCACTTTCTTGGCACCCACGAGCAGATCCATCGCGCCACCCATACCGGGAGTCTTTTTGCCAGGAATCATCCAGTTGGCGAGGTCGCCCTGCTCATCCACCTGCATAGCGCCGAGGACGGAGACATCGACATGACCGCCACGGATGATGCCGAAAGAGGTGGCACTGTCGAAAGTGGCAGCACCTTCGATAGGCGAGGTGAATCCACCGCCTGCGTTGATAAACCAAGGATCCTCTTTTCCTTCTTCGGGGGTCGGACCCATGCCGATCATACCGTTCTCCGACTGGAGGATAACATGGACTCCTTCCGGCAGGAAGTTGGGAATCAACGTAGGAAGTCCGATACCGAGGTTGACAACATCGCCGTCATGTAGTTCCTTGGCTGCACGTTTGGCGATAAAGGGTTTAATTTGTTCTTTTTCCATTGTGAGTAATTATTTAATTTGTTATTGATTCTTTCACGTTTTTACAAAAGCCTTCTTTGCAGTTATTTCATTCCGCGTTTCACCATCTCCTGGGCGATATAAGAAGCTTCGTCGTCGGCATAGGTATTGGGACCGAAGCCTGCATCGTAGCCCAATTCCTTTGCCAGTTCATGACTGATACGGGGACCGCCGCAGATAAGGATAATCTTGTCGCGGAGGCCTTCTGCCTCAAGCATCTCAACCAATTCGGTGAGATTCTTGATATGGACATCCTTTTGCGTCACCGTCTGCGAAACAATCAGTGCGTCGGCATGCAGTTCCACCCCTTTGGCGATAAACTCCTCGTTGGGGACCTGGCTGCCCAGATTGTAGGCGTCAATCATGTCATAACGTTCCAATCCATAATGGCCGGCATAGCCCTTCATGTTCATAATGGCATCGATGCCGACAGTATGGGCATCGGTGCCGGTGGAAGCGCCCACAATGACGATCTTGCGGCCGATATGTTCACGGATGTATTCGTCACACTCTTTCATCTCCATGGTGGTCGATTCCACCTTGGGGACATGAATCGTGCTGTAGTCCACCGTATGGGTGCAACTGCCATAACAGTTGAAAAAGGTAAAGCCTTCCGTCAACTCTTTGCTGTAGACAACAAGCGGATTCTCGAAGCCCATCTTTTTCAGCAATTGCTTGGCAGCTTCTTCGGCTTCGGCACCAGCAGGGACCGGGAGCGTGAAACTCAGCTGCGTCTTGCCGTCGTTCATTGTATCACCATACGGTTTTATTTTGGTCAAGTCTAAGGTTTTGTCGTAATCCTTAGCTTCCATTGAATAAAGTCCTTCACTCATTATGTTTAAGGGTTTTAAAGGTTCAAAAGGGTTTAAAGGTTGAAAGGGTTCAGAAAGAACTCACTCTGCTTACTGGTCTCAAATGTTATTATTTCTTTCCTTTCATGATTTCCACAAAGGGATTGAAGTAGTTCTCGGCTTTCACGGTGACGCCATCGAGACCTTTGCCGCCATTCTTGGGACGTTTCACATTGGCGAAAATACCCTTCTCCAAAGCCGTGAACAAGCCTTCACGCTCCATATCCTCAAGCAACTTGGTGGCGTTGTCAAGCACTTCTTTTGCACGCTTGCGGATGATACCGTTCTCTTTGAACTCCACCTCTTCTCCGATATCCTTCATGTTGTTGAAGATGTATTTGGCATTCTCGATAGAGAGGTAGCGGTCGCTCATGAAAGGCGTATGAATAGCTTCGGTAGGCATACCCAAAAGCTGCAAACCCTGATGGGTCCACTGACCGATGATATTGAACAGGGCATCCTGGATATGTCCGCGGAAAATATTGCCCGTCATGAATTTCGTAGGAGGCATGTATTTCAACGGAGCCTTGGGGAATATCTCACGCAGCATCTGCGCCTGAGCCAATTCGTAAAGGAAACCGTTTTCCAGCATCGGATCCATCTCAAAAGCATGTCCCAAGCCCATCTGTTCCTCGGGCAGACCTGCCAGGAGTGCCAGCTGCTCGTTGATAAAGTCGGAAGCGAGCACCGTATGCGCCTCTTCATAGGCATCGGCAGTGGTGAGGTAGTTGTCCTCGCCGGTATTGATAATGACACCGGCAAAACCGTTGATGATACGGGAGAAATATTGGTCAATCAATGTGCGCTGCATATTGATGTCGCGGAACAGAATGCCATAAAGGGCATCGTTGAGCATCACATCCAACCCTTCCAATGCACCCATGGCGGCGATCTCCGGCATGCAGAGTCCCGAGCAATAGTTGCAGAGGCGGATGTAACGGCCCACCTCCTCTCCTACCTCGTCGAGCGCCTTACGCATGATGCGGAAATTCTCCTGCGTGGCGAAAGTACCGCCGAAGCCTTCGGTCGTAGCGCCATAGGGAACATAATCCAAGAGGCTCTGGCCTGTCGTACGGATGACAGCGATGATATCGGCTCCCTGACGGGCACCGGCCTGTGCCTGAACAACATCTTCGTAGATATTACCCGTGGCAACGATGATATAAAGATAGGGTTTGGTGCCTTCACCAATGGTATTGATGTAGTTCTCGCGGCGCAAGCGGTTGTTGCGAATACGTGTCACATTTTCCTCGACAAAAGGCATGATAGCCTTGGAAGCGTCAGCAACTGAATGCATAGGAAGTTGTGTCAAGTCAAGCTTGCCGGCGACAATAGCCTCAGCAATCTGCTGCGGCGTTTTTCCCGTTTCGATGATAGCGTTACCTATAAAGAAAGCAACACCCTGGTTCAGAACGCCTTTGGATTTCAATCCATCCACAATAACATTAGGAAGCGGGACTTCATTTTCGTCAATTCCGTCGATGCCGAGCAGACGACAAATCGTGCGTTCTACCGCAACAGTAGTGTAGTTGCCAACGAAATCCTGCACCTGATCGGCAATCTTGCGTGCAACACTTCTTGCATGCTCCACTTTTTCAAAATCGAGACCAATTTTACTTTTTTGCATAGGTTCAAAATACATTAATATTTCACTCATTATCAATATTTCTCACATCAAAGCCTACCTTAAAGACGAATAGTCGGTGACGCAAGAAAACCGTTGCAAAGTTAATGATTTTTTGTGATATAGCAATTGTTTTTTGAAAGAATTTCTATATAATAAACAATAGCAATTATAAAACATTACGTATCAATCATTTGGAATTTCGCCTCTCCTAGCGTCACAATACAAAAACAGCGCATACAGCAACCGCCGGAACATTCTGCTTCGAATGTTCCGGCGGTTGACATCTATCGACAAGCGACGGGAAGCGGACGTTTACATCTGGACTTCTTCGCCGCCGGCATTGAAGAATTTGTATTCCAAAAGGCTGTAGCTTTCTGCCGCTTTGATAGTCAAACGCATTTTGTACTTGCGTTGCCACTGTCGGCGAATAGATTTGAATCCCTTGGTAAGATACGCCTGGATATAGGGATGGGTGATAATGGTGAGTTTGCGTTCCCGTTGTGACATATCAAGATAGCGGAGGTTGGACTCGATCTCATCCACCACCACCAAGCTCGACTTGATGGTGCCCGTACCGTCACAGAACGGACATTTTTCCTGGACATCGACTTCGATGGCAGGACGCACTCGCTGACGGGTGATCTGCATCAGACCGAATTTGCTCAACGGCAGGATGGTGTGGCGAGCCTTGTCCTTTTTCATCTCCTCGGTCATCACCTCATAGAGCTGGCGGCGGTGTTCGGCCTTGAGCATATCGACAAAATCCACAATGACGATGCCACCCATATCGCGCAACCGCAACTGACGGGCGATTTCCTTGGCGGATTCGATGTTCACTTGGAGCGCTGTATCCTCCTGTCCCGTTCCCGCCTTGATGTGGTTGCCACTGTTCACGTCAATCACATGCATCGCCTCCGTATGTTCGATATATAGATAAACGCCAGAGCGGATGGTGACTATGCGTCCGAAAGCACGTCGGATATCGCGTTGGACACCGAATTGTTCAAATATCGGCGTCTCCAATTTGTACAACTTGACAATATCGATCTTTTCCGGGGCAATCGTACGTATACATTCTTTTACTTCGTTAAACAGCTCTTCGCTGTCACAGTAAACCGTGTTGAAATCGTCAGTAAGCACATCGCGGAGCAATGCAGAGGTGGCGCTCAATTCAGACTCGATCATCTGAGGGGTGTTGGCCGTCTTGAGTTTCACCGTCATCCGACGCCATTTGTCGAGCAAAGCATGCAAGTCGCTATCCAGTTCGGCCACCGATTTCCCTTCTGCCACCGTACGGACTATCAATCCGAAATTATCGGGACGGATGCTTTGAATCAGCCTCCGCAACCGGTTACGTTCCTCAGAGCCTTTGATTTTTTGAGAAATAGATATCTTGTTAGAGAAAGGAACCAGCACCAGATAACGACCGGCAAAAGAGACTTCGCCCGACAGTTTCGGTCCTTTGGTCGAGATAGGTTCTTTGGCGATCTGTCCAAGGAGATACTGCCCCACCTTCAAGGTGTTGGAGAGATTGCCTGTTTTTTCAAAGACAGGCTCCAGTTTAAAGTTTTCGAGCGTCTGCATCGATGCGTCGCCGTTCATCGCCTGACGCAGGTATTTGCTGACCGAATTGTACTGAGGTCCCAAATCCAGATAATGAAGAAAACCATCTTTCTCGTCGCCAAGATCGACAAATGCGGCATTCAAACCCGGCATAATCTTACGCACCCTGCCTAGCACTACATCGCCAACGGCAAAATGATTGTTTTTCTTCTCTTTATGCAATTCCACCAGCTGCTTGTCTTCAAGAAGGGCTATCTGCACATCGCTGTCGGAAGCTGAAATTATCAGTTCTTTATTCATATATTATTTTAGAGCGTTGGGCTATTGCCAACGTGGTAAAAAACAAAACAAATTACACAACACGCACGAATGCGTTGTGTAATTTGTTTTAGTTTCTGTTAGATGTCAAAAAGAAAAAAGGGAATCCTTATTTCTTCTTATGTCTGTTCTTGCGCAAACGTTTTTTACGTTTGTGCGTAGACATCTTATGTCTTTTGTGTTTTTTACCGTTGGGCATAATTATATAGATTTAAAGTTATTTCGTATTGTTCTTCACATCAGCCATGAAGGCTTTGGACGGTTTGAAAGCCGGGATGTTATGTGCGGGGATGATAACCGTTGTATTCTTCGAGATATTACGACCGGTCTTCTCTGCTCTTTTCTTAACGATAAAACTACCGAAACCACGGAGATAGACATTTTCACCTTCTGTGAGGGAATCCTTGATGGCGATCATCAACTCCTCAACAACAGTCATAATAGCAATCTTCTCAATGCCAGTCTTATGGGCAATTTCATTAACTATTTCAGCCTTAGTCATTTCAATTACTTTTTTATTACTTTTTTCAAAAAAATCGAAGTGCAAAATTACTATTTTTTTTTAAACCAGCGCTGTTTTTTTTCACTTTTTATATTCCTTTTCTATCAAACAAATGTCTATTTACCTAGGAATAAATAAATTAATCAATAATAAAACAACAGGAAAAATATTATTCATGAGATTCAACAGGAACTGTTTCATGCGGTTCGGGCATCTGTTTTTCACTTTTTTGATGTAAAAACACCCACACAAAAATCGCGACAGCGACGACCAGTCCGCCAAGAGCCAAATACCAAGGTGCATTCAAGGTCTCCGTGAATTGCATATCGACAATTCCTCTGGTGCTAAGATAATATAGTACAATCGCAAGTGCGTTGTTCAAGAAATGGGCGGTGGCATTGATCCACAAGGAGCCCCCATAATAGAAAAGGTAACCCAGCGCGGCACCCAGTATGAAGCGCGGCAGGAAAGCGAAAATCTCGCCGTGGAAAATCGAGAACACAGCCGCCGTAAGCCAAATAGCGACATGGGGGTTGCGCACCATTCTGCAAAACAGCTGCTGAAGCGCGCCCCGGAACAGCAGTTCCTCGCACACTGCCGGAACCAACGCCATAATCAAAAGGTTGCTCAGCAACGCCCCAATACCGTCGCGCGTAAGGTATATCTCCATCTGCGCCTGTGTTTTCTCCCCCAACTGCCGCATCGACTCTTCCATCGCCGCAAAACGCTGAGGCAGGTGCCATGCATCGTTGACCCGGCTCAGCCAGTCCGACATAGGCAGAAGGCAAATGAGGATCAGACAGGCAGCGAGCAATTTCACCGCCATGCCGTCCACGGAACGGACTCCCAGATGGCGTAAAGGTTTGCCATAAAACAAAAAGGCGAACAGCAATGCCGTGCAGGCGAATGAGACAATCTGCGTGACGGCCAGCAGCGCAAAGCGCCCGTCTATACCGTCAGACATCAGCGAAAAAGCAAGCGTGAAGCCTGCCGAAAGAATGACCGACAGAATGAAAAAGAGGACAAATATCAGCGCCAATGCCAACAACTGTCCCCCTGGTTTTGTATCTTTAAAAAACTGGTTGATCATATATTTTGTGACCCCGGCGGGATTCAAACCCACGACTTTCGGAACCGGAATCCGACGTTCTATTCAGCTGAACTACGGGGCCAAGTCTTCATTTTCGGTTTTCAAAACGGCGACCTATTTTTTTTATTGTCTGTTTTGAAAAAAAATTTGCATCCGACGGATGGAGGCATCATGCATCAGCAAACACCTTGCCATCTTCCAGTACAACCTGCAGCTTGGTATACTCGCTGTGGAAATCGTTTTTCAGACGGTCCAGATAGCGTGCACTCTCCCATTTGCACATCGGCAGATCGTGGAGCAAACAGTTGCCGCAGGTTTCGGGAGTGGTGGCAGGGACTTCCGACTGGGTCAAGATCCATTCCAGACACTCCATGGTGAGCGAACGCATCTCCTGAACGGTATACGACCCCGTCATGATGACGTACATTCCTGTCAGACAGCCCATGGGGCCGACATACACCACGTCGTCCTTGACCGACGAATTGCGGAACCAAGTGGCCATCAGGTGTTCGAGACTGTGCATGGCCGAAGGCGCAACGGCGGGTTCCCGGTTGGGTTCCGTGATGCGAAGGTCGAATGTGGTGAATCCTTTGTCGATTCGGGAGACATAGATACCCGGTTTCAGATGGGTATGGTCTATTGTAAAACTTTGGATGACTTCCATGATGAAGATTTATAGGGTTTCGAGATAGGTTTTGACGAAATGGAAAGAGCGGTCGCACATAGAGGTGAGGAAATCCGCCCACTGCTGCTGATGGTCGTCGGTACGACCCGGGGTGTCGCTGATGACCCGCAGGCTAAGGAACGGCAAGCCGAGCAGGAAACAGGTCTGCGCGATGGCGGCACTCTCCATGTCGCAAGCCAATCCGTCGGGGAAGTGCTGCTTGATGCCATTCTGGCGTTCCCTGTCCGTAATAAACTGGTCGCCCGTGCAGATCAATCCCGTCATCAGCCGTTCGCCCGCGTCCAGCGGCACGGCACGGGCATGCTCCAAAAGTTTTGGGTCGGCGTCGAAACGTGCAGGCAGGCCTTGGATCTGTCCGAGGACACAGTCCGGACTGAAGCCACAGTCGACATCATGGTAGACACACTGGGTGGCTGCCAGCACGTCCATCACCTGCATCTGGATGTCAATACCACCGGCCAGACCCGTGCTGATAATGACATCGGGGTGGTGCTCCTGTACAAGGCGCATGGTACCGACGGCTGCATTGACCTTGCCAATGCCACACTTCCATAAGACAATATCGTTGTTGGCCAAACGGCCTGTGGAACCGCCCAAGGCTTCGAGCATCTTGTTGTACTCGATGTCCATGGCGACAATCAATCCTACTTTCATATATTCATTTATTTATCTTGTTTCTTCGGTTGCGGGTCGGAGGTGACGTCCACCCCCAGTTTCTTGAAAATCTTTTGGTCCACTTCGCCCAGCATGGTGGTGGTGTGCACCTGGCAGCCTTTCAGCTTCGGCAACGTTTCCAAAGCCAGCTGGCAGTTCTCGTCGGTGAGGCTGAGCATGGAGAGCGCCAGCAGCACCTCGTCGGTATGCAGCCGGGGGTTCTTGCCATGGAGGAGGCTGGTTTTGGTATATTGAATAGGTTCGATATATTTCTGGGAAATCAGTTTGATGGCATGGTCGATACCCGCCAAATGCTTGATGGCGTTGATGAGCATAGCGGCACAGGCGCCGAGCAGCGGGCTGGAGTGACCGGTGATGATGGTGCCGTCTTCCATCTCGATGGCGGCTGAGGGTGCTCCTTCGGCGGCGGCTCTTACACGGGCAGCGATGGTGGCGCGACGGAAATCGGTGGTGATCTTCATCTGTTTCATAAGAAGCGCGTTCTTGTCGACCTCCATCTCGGGGATACGTCCCTGAGCGTACTTGCAGAGCGCAGCGAAATAGCGGCGGATGATCTCGTCCTTGGAGGCCTTGCAGCAGACCTCGTCGTCGCAGATGCAGAACCCCGCCATGTTCACCCCCATATCGGTGGGCGATTTGTAGGGATTTTCGCCATAGATGCCTTCGAAGATAGCGTTGAGCACCGGGAAGATCTCGATATCACGGTTATAGTTGACAGCCGTTTCGCCATAAGCATCGAGATGGAACGGATCGATCATGTTGACGTCGTTAAGGTCGGCGGTAGCAGCTTCGTATGCCACATTGACAGGATGTTTGAGCGGAATGCTCCAGATGGGGAATGTCTCGAATTTCGCATAGCCCGCCTTAACGCCCCGCTTGTTTTCCTGATAGAGCTGGCTGAGACATACCGCCATTTTTCCACTTCCCGGACCGGGAGCCGTGATAACCACCAGGGGACGGCTGGTGCGGATATACTCGTTGCGGCCGAAGCCGTTGTCGGAGCAAATCAATTCCACATTGGTAGGATAACCCTCGATGAGATAATGATAGTAGACGTCGATTCCCAACCGTTCCAGACGTTCGCGAAACGCCTGTGCGCTGGGCTGGCCATGATACTGCGTAATACACACCGCGCTGACCAGAAGGCCTCTGTTTTGGAACTCGTCGCGCAGACGCAGCACATCGTCGTCATAAGTGATGCCCAAATCGGCACGGACCTTGTTCTTCTCGATGTCGCGAGCGCTGATGGCGATGACAATTTCTGCATCGTCACGCAGCTGCATGAGCATTTTCAACTTGCTGTCGGGTTCGAAACCCGGCAGGACACGACTGGCGTGGTAGTCGTCGAACAATTTGCCGCCAAATTCAAGATAAAGCTTGTTGCCGAACTTGGAGATACGTTCCTTGATGTGTTCGGACTGGATTTTGAGATACTTCTCGTTGTCGAAACCGTTTTTCATAAAACTCAATACTAAACCCCAAACAACTTAAACAAAAACTAACCTTAACTGGGGGGCCGAAGCCGTCCGGTTGATAACTCCAGTGAAAGCCATTGAGGAGATGCTATAAATAATGAAATACGGGATACAAAAATACAAAGATTTTTAAAAACAAATGATACGGAAACAAACAGAAGCAACAATATCATCAATATTTTCACTCAGAAACAGCACCTTAAAATGTTGATATTTTTTTCTTCACACGAACAATAACTGTCTAAAAAAAGGAAAAAAAAGTGCGTTATAAAACAAAATAAGATGTATCACGTTAAGTAGACATGAAAAAGACTTTTCTGGTTTTAATCATCACACTCTTCACACTGGCGGCAGCGAGCCTGATGGTGGTGCAGTATGTGCAGATGAAACGAACCGTCACCGTTAGCGACAACCTATTCAATATCAGCGTAAACAACGCGATGGACGATATGATTGAACAGCTGAATCGGCTGAAGGTTGAGGATTATATCGGACAGCAAGACCGTTACATGCTGCTCAAATACAAACGCGTGGAAGAGCTGAACGACAAGATGCAACAGATTGTCAAAGAAAACTACGCCGTTTTTTACGACACCAATCTGGTGGAGGTTGGTGTGACGATGCAGGACAGTGTCCGGCTACTTCGCGGAGCGGTGGTTTCAGCAACCGACTCCCAAGCTATAGCCAGTTACAACACACTGCTTGCCACAAGAGACCGACTGCAAAACGGGAAAGACTTCTACAACCAGTTTGTGAGTGACATTTCGGAATATGTGGTGGACAACATCATGACATCGAGCAGTTTCAACCATGAATTGCTGGATTCACTGATCACCGACAAGCTGATGGTCAACGGTGTGGACATCGCCCCCTATATCGGAATCTACGACCGTACCAACAACACCTTTCTGTATTGCAACACCAAAGGGCAGGAACAGAAGCTGCGCGACTCCCCTTTCAAATACCGTTTCCATCCCGACGGGATGATGTCACCCAACGAGTACTTTATTGTACTGCAGTTTCCCCTCTCCTCTTTGCTGCTGAAAGAGAACTCCACCCTTTATTTCGTCATCAGCTTTGTGCTGGTCTTTCTGATTCTGCTGTTATTCCTGCTTTCCATGCGTACCATTGTGAAGCAGGAGAAGCTGGACGAGATGAAGACAGACTTCATCAGCAATATGACGCATGAGATCAAGACCCCTCTGGCCACCATCAGCCTGGCCTGTGAGATGTTACAAGACCCCAGCGTCAGCACTGACCCGTCGAGCAACGGAAACTTCATCGGCATCATCAACGAGGAGAGTCGACGCATGCGGCTGCTTGTCGACACCATTCTGCAGAATGCCAAGATGTCGAACAAGAATTTCTCCATGAATCCCCAGGAAATCGACCTGCACAAAATCATCGAGAAAGTCATCCAAAGTTTTGCCATCAAGATTGACAGCCGAGGCGGTTCACTGACCTGCAATCTACAAGCCAATCCTCCTATTCTGTGGGGTGACGAGCTGCACATCACCAATCTGGTCTACAATCTGATAGACAATGCCGTGAAATACTCCACCGACAAACTGGACATCCTACTGGAGACCCGAATCGAGGGAGACAAAATCGTACTGAGTGTTGCGGACCACGGTATCGGCATCAGCAAAGAGGACCAGAAACACATATTCGAGAAATTCTACCGCGTATCCACCGGCAACGTCCACAACGTCAAAGGGTTCGGCATCGGATTAAACTACGTGTGGCAAGTAGTCAAACTGCATAACGGAGAAATTGCCGTGGACAGCACTGTTGGAGCGGGATCCACATTCACCATCACACTGCCAAAAGAGGAATAATAGTTATCAAAACAATATACTCATGAAAAAAACAATATTATTTTTGATTTTATCAACAGTAATGCTGACCTTCTCGTCGTGCCATTCAAGAGAAGAATCCACCACGGATGCACTCTTTGCTGTCGTAGTAGACGGGAAGTACGGCTATATCGACCAGAAGGGAAATATCGTGATTGAGCCGCAGTTTGACTGGGCAGATGACTTTTATGAAGGGTTCGCACAGGTATGTGTCAACGACCTTTACGGATTCATCGACAAAAGCGGGAAAATGGTTGTTGAACCCCAGTACGGTATGGCGAGAAATTTCTCCGAGGGACTGGCTGCCGTTCAAGTCAAAGACAGTTCGAACGCCGGCGTTTCCAAATGGGGCTTTATCGACACTACCGGAAAGATGGTGATTGCGCCGCAGTTCTACGATGTCTCAGACTTCTCGGAAGGGCTGGCACAGGTGAGAATGGGGGACAAGAACCCCGGGAAATGTGGCTATATCGACAAAAAAGGAGCAATCGTCATCAGTCCACTGTATGACATGGCCGAGGATTTTGTGGAAGGGCTGGCATATGTGACCATAGACGAAAGCAACAGATTTATCGATTCCACCGGCAAGACCGTATTCGAGCTCTATTACAAAGAATATGATATCAATGCGGATGAAGTCGGTGAAAAAAATGGCTTCAATGCAGGTGCCAATAATTATTCCGAGGGGCTGTCGGCCGTGTGGGTCAACACCGACAATATCGACGGCGAATGGGGCTTTGTGGACAAAACCGGAAAATTTGTTATTGAACCACAATTTTTCGATGCAGGGGACTTCTCCGAAGGGTTGGCAAGAATTACAAACGACGGTTGTGTGGATGGAATGAGTGGTTATATAGACAAAACTGGAAAAACAAAAATCGAACAAAAGTATTATGGTGCTGAGGATTTCTCCGAAGGATTGGCTGCCGTAGAAAACAAAGACAATAAATGGGGTTATATAGACCCCAACGGCAAAATGGTCATCAAACCCCAATTTGACCAAGCGGGCTGCTTTTCCAACGGGCTGGCATTAGTGATGATTGGGGAAAAGTATGCCTATATCGACAAAAAAGGGACTATCGTTTTCGAATTCTCAGATGTTTTAGATAGGGAATCTCGTTATTGAATTCTCAGATGCTATAGAGAAGAGACATCAATCTTAAAATCGTAACAATGGGCTCCACTCAGGTAGAGTCCATTTTCTTTTGCATATTGCAACACCTCCTTGCGGGTGGTCACAGCCTGCGCGGAATTGTTGTCATAACGGGCACAGCATTCCGGATGGGTCAGCTGGAGGTCCTGTGCATGGAGCAGATCACCCACTATCAGATTGTTCCCCACCGTATAGATCGTATGACCCGGCGTGTGTCCCGGAGCCAGACGGGCTGTCACGAGGCCATCGAGCAACCGGTCGCCATCGTTGAACGGCTGGACTTGGAGCGCGTAGGAAGCAAGCACCTTCTTCCATAGTGCATTTTGCGACGCCATAGGGCCGTTGTCGTTCCATGCGTTGAACTCGTCCACAGAGAGATAAATCGTGGCGTTGGGAAATACCGGCTTCCCGTCTTTCAAGAGCCCTCCGATATGGTCGGCATGCAGATGGGTGAGGAAAATGGCATCGATCTCTTCTGGGCTCACATGCAGATAAGCCAGCTTTTCGAGTAATTTTCCACCCTTGTCGGCACCCAGACCGGCGTCGAAGAGAACCAAATAGTCATCGGATATAGCCAGATAGACATTGATGGCCGACTTGAACGAGCCTTCGGGAGCCAGACGCTTCAAAAGGCTGTCGGGACAGGAGCCCTTGAAGAGGTCGACCGACATGGAATTCTCCAGATCGTGAATGCCGGTGACTGTCACTTCGCTGGATTCATTCATGACAGCAATACCGTCGCCATTAGGCTTCACCGTGTCGGAAGAAGCGGATTGCGAGGAGTTGGAATGGCATGAAACAAGAGACAATGCCAAGGCGCATACAAAAAAAGGTAAATATTTCATCATTGTTACAACTTATTATTTTATCGTTATTGAATCATAATCACAATGCCCAAAGAAGGAGACCCGAGGCGATGATGATACCGCTGACGAAGAGGTCGATGAGACAGAAACCCATGATGTCTTTGGCTCCCAGCCGGGCGATGGCCAGGGCGGGCAAAGCCCAGAAAGGCTGAATCATATTGGTCCATGCGTCGCCCCAGGCGATAGCCATACCCGTCAATCCGGGATCGACACCCAGTTCGCCGCCAGCGGTGAACATGATAGGTGCCTGGATGGCCCAGTGGCCGCCACCCGAAGGGACAAACATGTTGAGCAGAGCGGCACAGAGGAAAGTAAGCAGCGGATAGGTGACCGGCGACGAGATGCTGATACAGGCATTGCTGATGACCGTACCGAAGCAGATGCCGCTCTCCCCCACCCCCGTGATGATACCCATGATGCCTGCATAGAAGGGGAACTGGAGGATGATGCCCGCCGCACCTGAAGCCGCCTTGCCGAAAGCACGCACATAGGCCAGCGGTGTGCGGTGGAAGAAAATTCCTAGAAAAAGGAAAAGCATGATGACCGTCCCCAAGTCGAACGCACCGCCCCGGAAACCGAGATGAATCACCAGATAGGCGCCACCCAGCAGGACGACAAGCAGCGAGAGCAAACGGCTATGCTCCAGTTTTTCGGCAGGGGTGGACGGTTTGACAGGTGCCGGCGGCTCCTCCTCGACGAGCAAATCGGGATTGACGGCGACCACAGCGTCCCCCTTGGGGTGCATCAGCGTGTTGACCACCGTGATGGCGACGATAACCAGCACCACCATAGCCAGATTGATAGGATGGAGGATGGTGTGCGAAATGGCAAGCGGATCGACAATGGCGTTGCTGGTGGCGTTGGCGAGATCGGGACCCGGGGTGGCCAGCTTGAGCGGCACGGAACCCGAGAGACCCGCATGCCAGACCACAAAGCCGCTATAGGCGGAGGCTATCAGCAGCCGGTAGTCGACACCTTGCAGCCGACGGGCAATCTCCTTGGCAAAAACGACACCCACAATGAGGCCGAATCCCCAGTTGAGCCAGCAGGCGACAGCCGACACCACGGTAACCAATGCGATAGCAGCTGCCGGCGATTTAGGAACCGATGCCAAGCGGGCGATGGCTTTTTTCAACAAGGGAGCGGATGCCAGTGCAGACCCCGTAACGAGCACCAAGGCCATCTGCATGGCGAAATCGAGCAAGCCCCACACGCCGCCGCCCCAGTTGGCGACGACCTCGACAGGCGATTGCCGGCAGATAGGCATAGCCAAAAGGGCTGCCGCGAAGGTGAGAAGTATGGCGAAAAGGAAAGGTTCAGGCATCCAGCGCTGGACCATTTTGACAGAACCGTTGATGAGTTTTTGGAACATGGGAGGGTGAGATGTTGATAGGTTGATAGGGTTAATAAGACGGTGGGTTATTTTGTTGGGGAGTGTTTGTGGATAAGGGGAAGGATTTCATTTTCGAAGATGTCGATACGGATGATGCGATAATGCTGACGGTAGGTGCTGTTGAAGCGCTTGCTGTGGTGCACGGCATAGTTGCCCGAGGCGAGGGTTTGGGCTATGGCGACACTGTCGGCCTCGAGGTTGCCCGGAAGAGGGTCGAGCTGGCGGATGTCGGCCGTCGCCCGGTTCCAGAACGCCTTCCAATACTCCAGGCCTTCGGTTGTTTGGAAAGTGTTTTCCCTGTCTTGTTTCGCGCTGCGGAGCAGCGCTGAGACAAACACCGCCATCGGGACGATGCCTGAACGGACGTAATTGATGTCGACACGCACATAGCGGCCCAGCAAGCCGGTGCCATAGTAGAATAGTGGGCGCTCCCAATCGGCCGAGTCGGCGTGGGCCATCTCGTAGTTGATATAGTTCACCGCGCCCATAGAGTCGGTGATCAGGTGTTCGGGACCGAAATAGTCCTGGAAGAAGGATTTGTAGAGGTCGCGCAGGTCCGATTCGGGGAAATCGTCCATATAATTCTGGAGACACTGATGGAGGGTCCTGTCGACCGGATAGTATGCCATCTGGAAAAGGGGATGGTCAACCTGGGCATGGGCAAAGCACCCTACCAGGACAGTCAATACAAAACTGAGGACAAACCTTTTAACCATTTTCCAGCGGATTTGTTTCGGATGCAAAGTTACATAAAAAATGTTATAATCATTAGCGGCCTCCCCTATTTCGATTTTTCTTCGTATTTTTGCAGTCAAAATAATCACGACAATGAAAAAACAAATTCTCTCTATTCTTTTGTTTGTGGCGATGTTTGTTCCGGCAATGGCCGATTCGCCGCTGACGAGTACGGTATGGTGGAAACACTATGCCAAAAACAAAGTCATTGTAGAGGCCAGCGAATCGGGCTGCACAGAAAAGGTGATGGATTTGATTTGCGGCGAGAAGAACCCGTTGGAGCTTCGACTGGCAGCGGTCAACGCGCTGGGATGGGCCTTCGAGGGACAGAACAACTACGAACGCTGTCTGGACTACTACATGAAGAAATACCCGCTGGCGATGGATGACGAGGAGAACCCCTCCTCCGCCGAGACGATATGCGTGTTCGCCTACCTGATGGCGCTGGACAACTACTTCGAAGTCGACATGGCGCTGGGTATGGCCACCAAAGCCGAGGAGATGAAGCCCTCAAGCAAGGGCATTGCACTCATCAAGGCACTGATTTCGGCACAAATCATCATGAACGACAACTGGTGCGAGGTCTACAAGGTGGTGGCAAAAGCTGCCTACGACCGCAAGCTGGACAAAGACGTTTCGGACGCCATGGTGGAAGAGATCATGGACTACATCATGGGATATCTGGACTACTGCAAGTAACAGGTATTGATGTCGATTGGAAACAAACATACGGTGCTGTTGTTTTTGCTTCTCGCCTTCGGCTGGGGAGCGAAGGGGCAGCATTACACCATCAGCGGAAGCGTGACCGACTCGACGAGCGGCGAGACCTTGATAGGCGCCACGGTGATGGACATTCGCAGCGGCAAGGGGACACGCACCAACGAGCAGGGGCGCTTCTCGCTGACGCTGCATAGCGACAGTGTGGATTTGCGGGTGAGCTACGTGGGCTACCAAAGCCAGCGGGAACTGCTGCTGCTGAAGAGCAACCTGAAACGCGTCTATCGGCTGCAGTCGAGCGTGACACTGAAAAAAGTGGTGGTGCGCGGGGAACGCATCGCCGGTGCCGAGTCGTCGCAGATGAGCGCGATGGAGATACCGATAGAGCAGATAAAGTCCGTACCCGTCCTGTTCGGCGAAGCCGACATCGTGAAAGCGCTGCAGTTACTGCCCGGAGTCCAGAGCGGCTCGGAGGGGAACAGCGGCTTCTATGTACGCGGCGGCGGACCCGACGAGAACCTCTTCCTTCTCGACGGTGTGCCGCTCTACAATGTGAGCCACATGGGTGGTTTCTTTTCGGCGTTCAACACCGACGCGGTGAAGAACGTGACACTATACAAAGGGAGTTTCCCCGCCCATTTCGGCGGACGACTCTCCAGCGTGCTTGACGTGACCACCAACAACGGCAACGACAAGCAGCTGCACGGCAACGCCTCAATAGGCTTCATCTCCGCCAAGCTCAGCCTCGAAGGGCCCATCAAGAACGAAAAGACCACCTTCTGCCTCTCGGGACGGCGCACCTATGCCGACTTCCTACTGCAGCCGCTGGTGAAACGGCTGGCCGACCGGAGCGAATACAAACTGCGGGCGGGCTACTATTTCTACGATATCAACGGTAAGCTGACCCACCGGTTCAGCGACCGCAGCCGCCTCTTTGCAAGCCTGTACCTGGGAAGCGACGTGGTCTACACACGCATCCGCACGCTGGCCACCGACGTGCAGGAGCAGTTTCTGAACTTTGACAACAAATGGGGCAATATCGTCACCTCCGTGCGGTGGAACTATGAGCTGGGTCCCCGACTCTTCATGAATATCACCGGGGCATTCACGCAGTACCGCAACAATATCCATGTAGCCTACGAGACCGAGACAGCCGCCACAGAAGAGACCGAGGGCGAAGCCAGCGAGTTCAAGATGGACTACCTGTCGAAGATAGATGATGTGACCCTGAAGGCCGATTTCGACTTCACGCCCAATCCCAACCACCTGGTGAAGTTCGGCGCAGGCTACATCCACCATCATTTCCTGCCCGAGGTATCGAGCGCCCATCTGGACGCCTACAGCGCGGCGCAGATGAACAGCTCCTTCCTGCTCGACACCTCCGTGAACTCCGACGCCATACCCGCAGAGGAAGCCACCCTATACATCGAAGACGACTGGAGCCTGAACGAAGTGGTGAAAATCAACGGTGGACTGAATCTGAGCGGCTTCGCGGTAGACGGCACCTTCTACCCCACCCTGCAGCCCCGCCTGTCGGGAAGGGTGCTGCTGGGCGAAGGCATGTCGCTCAAAGCAGGCTACTCTTACATGACCCAGTTCATGCACCTGCTGTCGACCACCAGCGTCAGCATGCCCACCGACCTGTGGGTGCCGGTGACAAGAACTGTGAAGCCGATGTACGCCCACCAGTGGGCGGCGGGCTTCTTTTACGAGAACAGCAAAATAGGTGATTTCTCGGTCGAAGGCTACTACAAGCAGATGAGCAACCTGCTGGAATACAAGGACGGCGCCTCCTTCTGGGGCAGCAGCGAAAGCTGGGAGGAGAAAGTGGTGATGGGAGACGGATGGGCCTATGGGGTCGAATTTCTGCTGCAAAGGAACATCGGCAACCTGACAGGATGGATAGGCTACACCTGGAGTAAGACGATGCGCCAGTTCGACCGACCGGGACAAGAAATCAACGAAGGGAAGCCCTTCCCCGCCAAATACGACCGGCGACACGACCTCAGCATCGTGGTGAGCTACAAGGTGAGCGAGAAGATAGATGTGAGCGCCACGTGGGTTTACAGCACCGGTAATGCCGCAACACTGAGCCTGCAGGAATACGCACAGGCGCAGGAGACAGCCAACGAATACGCAGAGGTGGACCCCGAAGGATGGAACGGCTACCTGTCGTTACCCAGCGGGAGGAATAATTTCCGCATGCCCGCCTACCACCGCATGGATCTGGGCGTCAATTTCCACCGCCAGTTCAAGAACTGCTCACGGACCATCAACGTAAGCGTCTACAACCTCTACAACCGGAAGAATCCTTATATGATATACGAAAGCCACGAGTACCAGTACGGCGGATACAACGGAGCGCTGGTGAAGCTCTCCATCTTCCCCGTCCTGCCCTCTGTGGCCTATACGCTGAAGTTTTGATTTATGTTTAAAGTTTTACATAAAAAGATGTCGCATAAAAACTATTCGTTGTTGTTGTTCGGCTTGATTCTGCTGCTTTTCGGGAGCTGCGAGGAGGTGATGGAATTCGACATCGACGAAGGGGACCGCATGATCGTGGTCAATGCGCTGCCCTGCACGGACAGCCTGCTGTTTGTCAATGTGACCTACAGCCGATTCTTCTTGGACAACCAGCCCTTTGTAGCGGTGGATAATGCGACGGTCAGCGTTGATGTGAACGGCACGACCCTTTCGCCGACAGGACGTGAGGGAGCCAACTGGCTGTTCAACTATCAGGCAGTGGCCGGCGACCGGCTGACCGTGCACGTCGCTGTTCCCGGCCACGACGAAGTGACGGGAAGCACCGTGGTGCCACCCCTGCCCGACATGACAGATCCCGTGGCAGAGATAGACACTCTGCAGCCTATCACATCTGGCGACATCCTCTTCACCCTGACCGACCCTGTAGAGTTGCGCAACTACTACTACATCTATGTCTTGGAACGCGACAGCGGAAGCCGCTGGAACCAGTGGGAGACCAAATGGGACACGATAGACACCGTGGTATTCGCCTATCTCAACTGCATGGACCTGCAACTGACCGACCCCAGGGTGAACTGTTCCGAGGGGCTGTTCGGCTATTTCGACCGCTTGCTGCTGAGCGACAGCCTTATCAACGGGGAATCGCACGAGGTGAAGATTTCGCTGCCGATGCTTACAGACACTGCGGAGCACCCGCTGCTGCGCGAGTACACACTGGTGGTGGAATCACTGAGCGAGGAGGCCTTTCAGTATGTGAAAGCAGTGACGAAGGCACAGAGCATGACGCAACTGTTTGCAGAGCCCGAACGGGTTTATAGCAACCTGACCGGCGGGCTGGGTATTTTTGCCGGCATAGCAAAGCGCGTCTATCGACTTGAGTTCGTGTACAAAACAGCCGAAGAACCCCACGAGAAGAGAGGTGCCATAAAAAGAAAAAACGGCAATTAATTCTGTCAAATGGAAAAAAACGTATCTTTGCATGTTACATTTTTCCCCAATCAACTAAAAAAAATACTTCAAAAGCTATTGTAAAACAGAATACTTCATGAAAAAAACATTTATCCTTCTCTCTTTCCTGATACTAGCATTCGGTTTTTTCGCCACACCACAGAAAGCATCGGCACAGGCTTTTGACGAGGTGGCCGGCCAATTACGCGACGGACTCTGTCCCGTGCGCAAGTTTTACGTCACCCAAGGCAGGGTCAGCTGGGGCTATTACAAATACGGTTACGCCAACGAAAATGACAAAGTGGTGATACCGCTGATTTATGACGGTGTAAGCAATTTCTATGGTGGCATCGCCGCCGTGCAAAAAGGCGACTACTGGGGTGTAGTCAACACCAAGGGCCAGGTGATCGTTCCAATCAAATATCAGAATGTCGGAATTCACGATGGTGTACCCAACAACAGACAACCTTTGGGATATATTCAATTGGTAAACACGTCAGGGAAGTTCGCCATTGCCAACACCAGCGGTAAAATATTCCTCAATTTTGGCACTTTTGATGACTACGAAAGTGACGACTGTCGGGGAGAATATTTGGTAGCGACCAAGAAGCGGAACAATGAATTACTCTTCGCCATCTATTCCTACAAAGGGAAAGCCATCACTCCCTTCATCCCCTATCCCAAAGAATATAGTTACAGATATTTTGAGGTAGACGAAGCCAACGGCTATGTAAAAGCCAATAGGAGCGATGGCTACAGCACATATGACATCATCGACGCCACAGGAAAGATTGCTCAGACCAATGTATCCTTCTCCGGTCCCTTTGTAAAAACACGATGGGGAAGGTACTATCCCCTGGGCAAAGGCGGTCAGAAAATCGAGGGCTTGGAATTCGACACAGCCTATAAGGCCACCGACGAATACTACACTGTCGTCATGAACGGTAAAAAAGCCATATTGGAAATGAAGACCCTGACGATTTCTGAACAATACGACGATGCGATGGACAAAGGTATTCTGCACGACAAACTGCTCAACAAATGGATTGTCCCGTATGTCGAGGTAAGGAACAACCAGCCCTACGACAGCAAAGACACTGTAGACTGGGTCAAGATACACAAATGCCACTACGACCTTTACATCACCCCCAAAAAGACCTATACACCCAATATATTAAACGGACTGATCGTATCCGATTTCCAAGTTGAGGGGATTCATCAGGAGTTCAAGGGTAATGTGGTCTACGATCTTTCGGAGACAAGCAAATTCGGCGACAGGATTGTCATTTACAACAATTACCTGCTGCCATTCGATTTCGACTCGATCATCGAAGAAACAAGCGACGGCCGGTTGTTGGTGAAAGGGAACGACGGGAAGTACTACACCTGCAATTCCGATATGAAGGACAAGAGGACCTACGTACCCCCCAAGCCCCCTGTGACGGAGACCATCCACTGCAACCTGAACAATACCGACTACATCTACTACCCTGAATTGCACAAGATACGCGATAGCCGCACCAACCAAGAATACAGCTTCCTCAAAAACAGACACCTGCTGCTCATGCATGACGGATGCTGCGACCACGTGATGACCTATCGGAGAGATCAGACAAAAGAGACAAAGACCGTCAAAGACAAAGATGGAAGAACCCACACGGAGACCATTGTCAAGGACTACGAACTGTTCCGGATCGTTCCTTTCCCGGAATACCTCAAGAACAGCAACTACACCCCGTATCCCGAAGCCCGATTGAGATGGTACAGCAAATTGGACATCAAAACCACCTATGACCCGACCCCCGTGAAGATTGGTGACGGCATTGGATACAAACTGATCAAGACTTGCAAAACATCAGACTATTACGACGCCGACACGACACAGGACAATGCCATTATCAGTGAAAGAGGCACCGTCATTCCCTTCGTCCAGTACAGGATTGTCGAGGTGGTGTGTGCGGGAAGTGACACGGTGGCCGTGGTGTACAACCCCAAAAAGGAGATGTTCAAACCCGAAGGGTACGGACTGGTCAACACCAAGGGGCAGATCCGAGTGAAGAGCAAATACGAGCAGATAGGCCATTTCCAGCTGGTGGAAGGAATGTACCTGGCACCCGTGACCGAAGACGGCAAGAAGGGCTATATCGACATCAAAGGAGATGAAGTAATCCCCTGCAAGTACGACGAACTAAGCGAGTTCAAGAACGGCGTGGCGACAGCCACCAAAGGAAAAAAGACTTTCCAGATAGACACCAAAAACAAGAAAGTGAAATAAAATCAAGATATTATAATTTTTTCATAATAATTTGGATTTGTAAGGGAGGTAGCCGGGAGGCTGCCTCCCATTTTTTTACAGGAAGCTCCTTTTACTGAAAACGGAACACATAGTCGTAACTGTAGGTGCGGACATAGAGCCTGTCACCCTTGGGAACGATCTCGGTGACCATTTTCTTCATCGGTATTTTCTTGATCCGCTGGCCGCTGTACTTGTCGACAACGAAAAGGTTGTCGGGTTCGCTAGTGAAGCCGTAGCCACAGATGATGGAGTTGCCAACGATGGCGAAGTGGGAGTTGCAGGTCATGGGCTTGGTGGTCCAGAGAATCTCGTTGTGTTCCATGTCGTAGGCCGAGATGTAGCCCGTCTGGTAGCCCGCACCGTCGGAATAGCTGTTGGAGCCATGGGCTACGTAGAGGATATTGCCCTCGATGACGACATCATTCACGGTCTGCGTGTTCCCCATGAGGGTGGTATTGGGCGAATACTTGAAGCTCTCGAAGTCGAAGGCGGCGTAGAGCGTCTGTCCGCTCTCGTCTGTGACGACGACTTTGTTGGTGTAGCCCCAATGCTCGCCGTAGGTGGTGACGAGGTAACCGCCGGTGCGGTAGGAGAAGCGCGGACCGAACTGGTAGATGGGCGTCTCTATGCGCTGTTCGCGGAGGGAGAGGTCGTTGCGTTCCACCCAGAGGTCGTCGTCGGTGATCTGGTTGGCCTTGCAGGAGAGCTGGGTCAGGGTGACCTGCTTGCGGCTGGTGTTGCGTTTCAAGAGGTGGCCCTTGAAATCGGGAGCGGGTACCATGACATAGTCTAGTTGAAGGACCGACTCAGGGTTAAAAGCACCGAGGGGCGAAAGCCTGTAGTCGGCCTTGAAAGCCGAATCGCGTTGGGGATAGGTGGTTTGCGTGGCGGTTTTCTTCTTGCCCGTGGATTTGTTCTGTGCAGAAAGTGTGACCGGCACAAGCAGGCAGAGGGCTGCGAAAAGGAGTATTGTTTTTTTCATGAGGTTATGTTGAAAGATTTTATGTTCTACGTTTAAAGATGGCGAGATTGGAATTAGCGGGTTTTAAGGGGTTTGTTTTTCGACGCGTTTCACCACGCGAAGGCCCAACTCGTAGAGGAGCCAGATGGGAAGGGAGACGACGGTGAGGGTGAAGATGTCGCCGGTGGGGGTGATGACGGCGGCGAGGATGACGATGGCGACGATGGCGTGACGGCGGTAACGGCGCATGGCCTGCGAAGTGAGGAGCCCCAGTCGACCAAGCAGCCAGCAGACAATGGGGAGCTCGAAGACAACCCCCATGAGGAGCAAAAGCATCAGGAAGGCCGACACATAGGAAGACAAAGAGACGACATTGGGCACATCGGCCGAGACCTGGTAGGTGGCAAGGAACCGTAACGTTAAGGGGAAGATGACGAAATAGGCGAGCAGGAGTCCGCCGAGGAAAAGCAGGTAGCCCGTAGAGACGGCACGCAGGGTAAGCCGCCGCTCATGGGAGTAGAGTCCCGGACTGACAAAACGGAAAAGGACGAAGAGGATGTAGGGGGAGACAACCAGCAGGGCAGCGAAGAGGGATATTTTGACGTGGATAAGGAACTGCTGGGCGAGTTCGATATTGACCATCTGGACCTCGAAAACGGGTAACGGTCCGACGAAATGTTCGATCAGGCGGTAGGTGACAAAAGCGTCCGACTTGGGGGCAAGCAGCAGAGCGAAAAGGGGCTCCTTGAAGACAAAGGCGGCAACGGCCGCCAGCAGCAGCACGACGAGTATGCGGACAAAGCAGCCACGCAGGGCTTCCAGATGATCCCAGAAAGTCATGTTTGAACGGAGAACAGTGCGAATTCCGTTATTTGTTTTCTTTGTTTTCTGAGTTCTCCTGAGGCTCTTTCTGCTCTTTGGGTTCGTCAACGCCGTTCATGCCGTCCTTGAAGCTGCGGACGCCTTTACCAAGGCCGCGCATAAGTTCGGGGATTTTCTTGCCACCGAAAAGAAGGAGTACGACGAGGACGATGACTACAATTTCTACCGTGGAGAGGAATAATAAGGGCATGATGTTTTATTTTGTTGATTGGGGGTTGGGGATTAGCTTTGTATTTTCAATTCGTTGACATGTTGGTCGATGAGCTGCATCTGGGCGGGAATGTCGATACCTTGAGGACATTCCTGGAGGCAGTGACGGCAGGCGATGCAGTGGTCAGCCTGACGGACGGAGGGGATGGCACGGTCGTAACTAACCAGGAAGGCGCGGCGTGCCTTGCGGTAGGCCCGGCGGGACTCGTCGTCCGTTATTTCGCTGGCAGCAAGAACGCTGCCCTCATTCAGGCATTTGTTGTAGTGGGCGAAAACGCCAGGGATGTCGATGCCATAAGGACAGGGCATGCAGTACTTGCAGCCGGTGCAGGGGATGTTCTTGAAATGGGCGTAGACATCGGCAATCTCCTCCAGCAGCGCCAGTTCCTCGTCGTTGAGCGGCTTATGCGGGGAGTAGGTGCGGATATTGTCCTGCAGGTGCTCGAGGTAGGTCATACCGCTGAGGACGGTGAGGATGCGGGGCTGGTTGCCGGCGAAGCGGAAAGCCCAGGAGGCGACAGAAGCCTGCGGGTCGTGCTGTTTGAGCAGTTCGACAGCATGGTCGTTGAGGTTGACCAGCTGTCCGCCGAGGAGGGGTTCCATGACGAAAACGGGGATGTTGCGTTTCTCGAGTTCGGCATAGAGGTAACTGGAGTTGGTGTTGCGTTCGTTGAGGAGTTTGGAGTGGTTCCAATCGACGTAGTTGTGCTGGATAAGAACATGGTCCCAGCGGTACTTGCCCTGGTCCTGCAGAGAGAGGAGGTAGACGAAGACACGGATGTCGCCGTGGTAGGAGAATCCGAGGTTGTGAATATGACCTTTCTCACGTTCCTCGCAGAGGAAATCAAGCATGCCGTTGTCGAAGAATCGCCGTTTGTTGCACTCGAGGGCATCGATTTCGTTGCCGTCGGCGTCGCGGGCCGACATGCCGATGCCGTGAAGCATGTAGTAGTCGAGATAGTCGACCTGGAGTTCCTTGAAGGAGTTTTGATAGAGCTTCATGCTCTCTTCACGTGACCAGGTAGGCATAGCGAAGTTGGAGAGCTTGGTGCTGACGTAGTATTTGTCGCGACTGTGGCGGCTGAGGGCGATGCCGACCGCACGCTGGGAGCGCCCTTTGCAGTAGGGCGGAGCCGTATCGAAGAGGTTAACCCCATGGGCGATGGCGTAGTCGACAAGCTGGTTGATGGCCTCCTGGTCGAGTTCCTGATCCTGTTCGCGACCACTTTGTCCATCGAGTGTAGGGAAACGCATGCAGCCATAGCCGAGCAGCGACACCTGTTCGCCGTGGAGGTTGGTACGCATGGTCATTTTATCGGTAGGTACCTCGCCGAGGGCGGCCCCCTGGGCGGTGGTCTGCCGTTCCGGTTTGCAGCCTGCAGCAAGTGCGGCAGTGGCGGCGGCAGTGGCGGCGGTAGTTTTCAGAAATTCGCGGCGGTTCATGGTGCGGAAGGATTATTGTTGATAGGTTGATATGGTCTGTTGACAGAGATCCCCTTTCTTCTACCAAGGTTCAAGAAGCAGATGCGAGCCGAAGGTGGTGGCGTCATGGTAATAGAGGGAGCCGTAAGGGCCGCCGAAAAGTAGCGGACCGAGGGCACCTGTGCGGTCATCGATAAAAGTCATGTGGAGATGGAGATAACTGTCGTCGCCGATACGATAGCGCATAGATGCTGTGAAGGCGTTAGCGTTGAGCGGGATAGGCCGGTCAGACTGGAGCCAGGGATTCATCGCAGCTTCAGCGACCAGATCCCCGCCCAGATGCATAAACGAGGCGGCGATCCAGAGCCGGTCGCTGACCCGATAGGCAGCCGAGAGCTGGACAGAAGCTGCCAAAGCGCCGCCCGGATAGCGGAGAGGTGCGAGGCTGCGAGGGGTATAGCCCTGGAGACGATAGCCGTTGGGTCCAGTGAGGGAATAGGAACTCAGGGCCGAGAGAGAGCCTTTGATGGTCCACCGGTTGTTTGGACGATAAATAACAGTAGGTTTGATGCCGAAAACAGAGGCCGCCGAGAAGGAACTGCCCACCCAGGCGGTACCCATCGAGAGGTGGAACTCCCACGGGTCGAGGGTATCGAGCAGCCGGCTTTTGTCGGCGAGAAGATGCATGGGCCGGTCGGAAGCCACCAGCCGCGAGTCGGACGAGACAATGGTGTCGTCGACCTGCGCACGCAAGGCGGGGAGCACAAGCATCAAAAGAGAAAATATAAGATATTGTCGTTTCATTATTTTTTGATAACGAAACAAAATGCTTTTTATTGTAAAAAGTGAAAACCTCCTAATACAAAAAATTATTGTAGGGGTAGCGGATGGCGTGGATGCGCTTGACTTCGTCGTAGAGGAGGGAGCGGAGCGTGTCGATGTTCTG
The DNA here is from genome assembly GCA_946401725.1 of uncultured Bacteroidales bacterium. Classification (GTDB taxonomy): domain Bacteria; phylum Bacteroidota; class Bacteroidia; order Bacteroidales; family P3; genus Colimorpha. Next base: position 46,588 of record CAMIVE010000005.1, read on the forward strand.
ACGGTCGGCGGCGGAGATGAAGACCGTGGGGGCGCCGTCGCGTTTGGCGAGCCAGGAGTTCTGGAGCATCTCGAGGGTCCAGTTGTCGCGGGTCATGGGTGTGAGGTCGTCCTCCTCCTTGGGGGTGAAGGTATAGGCATCGATCTTGTTGAAGACCATAATCGTAGGCTTATCGAGCGCCTCCAATTCGTCGAGGGTACGGTTGACCGACTCGATTTGCTGCTCGAAGCCGCGGTGGGAGATGTCGACGACATGGACGAGGAGGTCCGCTTCGCGTACCTCGTCGAGGGTGGATTTGAACGATTCGACCAGACCGTGAGGCAGTTTGCGGATAAATCCGACGGTGTCGGTGAGGAGGAAAGGCAGGTTGTCGACCACCACCTTGCGGACGGTGGTGTCGAGGGTGGCGAAGAGTTTGTTCTCCGCAAAGACGTCGGACTTGGCGAGGAGATTCATCAGGGTGGACTTGCCGACATTGGTATAGCCTACCAGAGCCACACGGACCAGACTCTCGCGATTTTTGCGTTGCTGCACTTTCTGCTTGTCGATAGTGGCGAGCCGTTCTTTGAGCAGTGTGATTTTCTCGGTGATGAGGCGTCGGTCGGTCTCAATCTGGCTTTCGCCGGGACCGCGCATACCGATACCGCCCCGCTGGCGTTCGAGGTGGGTCCAGAGACGGGTGAGCCGAGGGAGCATATACTGCAGCTGAGCCAGTTCGACCTGCGTTTTGGCGATGGAGGTGCGTGCCCGACGGGCGAAGATGTCGAGAATGAGCGTGGTGCGGTCGAGGATGCGGCAGTTGAAAGCCCGCTCGAGGTTGCGGAGCTGAGCCGGCGAGAGTTCGTCGTCGAAAACGATAAAATCGGCGTCGATGGCGTTCTTGTATTCAATGACCTCCTCCAGTTTGCCGCTGCCGATATAGGTGCGACTGTCGGGGCGGTCGAGTTTCTGAATGACTGTCTTGAGGGGGACGCCACCTGCCGTTTCGAGGAGGAAAGCCAATTCGTCGAGACACTCCTGGGTGTGTTCCATGGAGGAGCGGGCATCACATACCGAGACGAGGATGGCCCGTTCGGGTTCTACGTCCGTAGAGAAAGTGTTGCGCTGCTGGGGGGAGGGACGCTTGTTCTCACTTTCCCAAACACCCGTTTCGCTTTTCCACTTGCCTTTGTCGGTCTTCCAGGAGTTTTTTTTCATTGACTTGTTGATAGGGGGCTATGGTGTGTTTTTTCAGTTTGCGGTGTCGGTTTTTTCGGTTTGATGGGTTTCGACGGCTTGGAGGAGGATGGATTCCAGTTTTTCGCCGGCGGCCTCCCAAGAGAAATGCTGATGCACGAACTGCATAGCATTATCGGCAAGTGTGTGGCGCAGCGCTTCGTCCTCCAGGAGACGGACAATGGCGTCGGCCAACTCCTGGGCGTTAGCGCCGAGGAGGATCTGCTGACCGTCGACCGCACCGATGGAGGCATTGGCGAGCGCGGTAGTCACACAAGGGATGCCCATGGCCATCGCCTCCAGGATTTTGTTCTGAAGACCGGAGCCGATACGCATGGGAGCGACGAGGAGACGCGACTGCGCGTAACAGGGGCGGATGTCGTCGACGGAGCCGGTCACCACCACCCTGTCGGAAGCCAACTGACGCACAGCGGCTTTAGGCGTAGCGCCGGCGAGCATGAGACGTGCTTCCGGATGGCGTTGCCAGACGAGCGGCATCACCTCCCCGACAAGGAAACGGGAAGCGTCGATATTGGGTTTGTACTGCATGTTGCCGCAAAAGACCAGGTCGTATTTTTTTTCGACCTGCATAGGCTGGAAGTAGTCGAAATCGACCCCGTTGGGGAGGATATGGATGCGGGAGTCCTTGTGTTGCGGAATCGCCTCACTGTCGGGTTGAGAGATAATGGCCAGCTCGTCGAAGATCTTGAAAGCGTTGTATTCGGCCGAACGGAGCATCTTGAATTCGAAATGGAGGACGAAGTAAGAAAGACCGTGCCGTTCCCTCATGCGGCGTTCGACATTCATAGAGAGCGCGTCCTGAAAGTCCATCACCTTAGGATGGTCAGACCACGAGACGTACTTCATGGTGCGAACCATCTGGTTGAACAGCACATCGGGCTGCACTTCGGCTTCGAACCGGCGGTACTGTTTGCGGGCTTTGGGGGAGAACCAATAACCCATTTGGAGCGACTTGATGCCAAAGAAACAGCGGAGCACACGGAAAGCACCCATCAGTCGCGAGAGACGGTAAATACGGATTTCTTTACAGAACTGGCGCATCTGCTGCAGGGATTCGGATGGGACACTGTGATGCGAGAGGGCAAAGAGATAAACTTCGTGATGTGCAGCGAGGGTGCGTATCTGGTGATAGGCACGCAGTTTGTCCCCTTTTTCAAGGGGATAGGGGAAGCGGGGAAGGACAACAAGTATTTTCAAGACGGATAGAATTTATGATTGTTGACAAAGTGATTGTTGATAGGTTGATATGGATTACCAGAGGGTGGTTTGGGTGCCTTCGGCGAAGCCTTCACGGTCGGGGATCTGAGCATCAGGAGCCGAGGATTGGGGATCGTTTTCCGGTTCTTCGGGTTCAGGTTCAGGTTCGGGAAGGGGGTCGAGCCAACGGAACTGCTTGACGGGTGATGTGGTGAGCCGCTTGCCCTTGGCCTTGTAGCCCTTGACAGCGATGAAGTCGTAGACATCGATGATTTCCGACTCGTTTTTCTTGTTGGCGGATTCATCGTAGACCATCTCGAGACGCGGGAAAGTGTCGACAGAGAAGGTGATCATAGTGTCGCCCGAACCTTCGTCGAGGAAGGAGAGTTTCTTATCGTATTCATCTATCTGAAAACGTTTCACGTAGTAGCTGCCGTTTTCGGCCGACTGGTAGATAACCGAAACGATGGTACGGGGGTTGTATTTGGAGACGAGAAGGATATCGTCGTCGTAGTGGTTAGCCAAGTCGAAATTGGTCGTACGGAAGTGACCCGACTGCATAATGGTGAGGATACGGTCCTTGCCTTTAAACTCACCCAGATAGGTACCCGCCTCGTTGACATTAAGGCGTTTGACATTCTGGTCGAACCAGATCTTGCGGGCACCGAGGGTAGAGATGCCTTCGTCTTTGAGATTGATGCTACGTACCGCGTTACGTGTCAAGATATTACCCATTGACGAGCGCCCTTTGATGGCGAGGGTGGCGAAATTGAAGTCGAAACTTGTTTTCTTGAGCTTCGGTTTGGAGACATGGTGAACGGTCACGGTTTCCGCCTCGCCATTGGGATTGGCTGTGAAATAAAGGATTTTGGAGCCTTTAGCGCCTTTGGTGAGGACGTATTCGCGGTCGCGGGTGATGCCCAAGACGGAGAAGCGTTTCACGAAGACGAATCCAAAGGCGCCGTCCCTGTAGATCATATTATAGACCGTGCGTTCGTCTCCCTTACGGAAAAGGCCGATATATTCGATTTCCTTGCAGTCGGGGTTGCCGACAAAACATTTCTCCTGCACCTTTGTCACCATCATGGAACCGTCGCGACGGAAGACAATGACATCGTCCATCTTGGAGCAATCGCACACATATTCCGCCTCTTCGTCGCGCTTCAAGGCATAGCCGGCGAAGCCGGTAGAGCGGTTGACGTAAAGCTTTTCGTTGGCGACGGCGACGGAGACGGCCTGGATGTCTTCGAAGTCGCGGATTTCGGTGCGGCGCTCACGCCCTTTACCGTATTTCTCCAATATGTGGCGGAAATAGGCGATGGCGTACTCCGTAAGGTGTTCGAGATGGTTTTTGGTCTCGTCGATATTCATCTCGATGGTGGCGATTTCCTCGTCCGCCTTCTTGATGTCGAACTTGGAGATTTTGCGTACCGGTTTCTCGCAGAGACGCAGCACGTCGTCACGCGTTATCTCTTTCTTGAAATGCTTGCGATAAGGGTCGAAAGCACGCTCGATGGCCGTCACCTGGGCGTCCCAGGTAGCCTGGTCTTTCTCCAATTGCTTGTAGATGCGTTTTTCGAAGAAAATCTTCTCGAGCGACACCCAGTGCCATTTGTCCTCGAGTTCCGCCAGTTGGATTTCCAATTCCTGCCGCAGGAGATCTTTGGTGCGGAAGGTGGAATGGCGCAAGATTTCCGAGGCCGTCATGAAAACCGGCTTGTTGTCGACGATGACGCAGGTTTGGGGCGAGAAGCTGATTTGGCAGCTGGTGAAAGCATAGAGGGCGTCGATCATCTGGTCGGGCGACACCCCTTGCGGCAGGTAAACGACAATTTCGACCTGAGCGGCTGTATTGTCGTCGATTTTCTTGATTTTGATTTTCCCTTTCTCGTTGGCTTTCAGAATACTGTCGATAAGCACATCGGTTGTCACAGTATACGGCAGCTCCGTGATAACCAAAGCCTTGCGTTTCTCATCATAATGCATCTTGGCGCGGATGCGTAAGCGTCCCCCGAGAGCGGCGTCGTTGTATTTTGAGACATCGATGAGTCCCCCCGTGGGGAAGTCGGGATAGATTTCAAAGGGGACATTCTGTAGAATCTTGATGGACGATTCCAACAGTTCGCAGAAATTATAGGGCAGGATGACCGATGTCAGCGTGACAGCGATACCTTTGGTACCCTGAGCCAGAAGAAGCGGGAATTTGACCGGCAGTGTCACCGGTTCCTGTTTGCGTCCGTCATAAGAGGGTTTCCACTGGGTGGTTTTCTTATTAAAAATCACCTCATTGGCGAATTTAGAGAGGCGTGCCTCGATGTAACGGGCGGCAGCGGCATCGTCGCCGGTGAGGATATTGCCCCAGTTACCCTGACAATCGACCAGCAGGTCTTTCTGACCCATGTTGACCAGTGCATCCTTGATGGAAGCATCGCCATGGGGGTGGTATTGCATGGTGTTGCCGACGATATTGGCCACTTTGGTGTAGCGTCCGTCGTCGGTTTCCTTCATGGCATGGAGGATACGACGCTGGACAGGCTTGAGGCCGTCGTCGATATCGGGGACACTGCGGTCAAGGATGACATCCGAGGCGTAATCGACCCAGTAGTCCTTGAACATATCGTTGAGGGAGATGATTTCGTTATTGTCCATTGCTGTTCCTTTCGATTTTTTTTCTCATGGCTCTCGGCAAGAGCAACTCTTTGACGTTGACATTAGCGAGGAGGTCGGCGACAAGGAAGATGCTTCCTGTGACGATGACGAGATCTCTGGCGCCGGCATGACGGCAGACCGCCTCAAGCGCCGACCGCACATCAGGATAGGCCTCACCCTGACGGGAGACCGTCGACGCCGTTTCAGCGAGTATCTTTTCATCCAGACCCCGTTCGACAGAAGGTCGGGTATAGTAATAGATGGCTTTTTCAGGAAGAAGGCGCAAAATGTGACTGTAGTCTTTGTCGTTGACGCAGCCGTAGACTATATGGAGCCGGCGGAACTTCATCGTGGTCAGTTTGTCGACCAACTGAACGATGCCATCGACATTATGGGCTGTTTCACAGAAAATGCGGGGTCGGACAGCCAGTTGTTCCCAACGGCCGCGGAGTCCCGTGTCGTCGACCACATGTGCCACCCCGTTACGGAATGCTTTGGTGGAGATGGTGTAGCCCAGCGACAACAATGCCTGCCAGGCGGCACAGACCGTTGCAAGATTCTTGCGTTGATACACTCCGCCGAGCTGCATGCGGATTGACTTCAAGAAAGACTTGTCTCCGCGGCAAATATCCACAAGTTCCATGACATCCGCCTCATCCCGATCGATTATCTGGTACTGTTGGTCGGCGAAGACGATGGTCGACTGACACCGCTTGGCGGCCTCTTTGAACACCGGTGCAGTCTCGGGATGAGTCTCACCGATAACAACCGGCACATGCGGCTTGATAATACCTGCTTTCTCAGCTGCAATAGCTGCCAACGTATTGCCCAGAAACTGGGTATGGTCCAGACCTATATTGGTGATGATGCTCAAATCTGGACTGACCACATTGGTGGAATCAAGCCTTCCTCCCATACCCACTTCCACCACAGCCACATCGACCTGTTTGGCACGGAAGTAGTCGAATGCCAGACCCACCGTCATTTCAAAAAACGACAATTGCCGCTGCTCGAAAAACTGACGGTGTTTTTCGACAAAGGCAATCACATATTGTCGCGAGACCATGTGTCCGTTGATGCGGACACGCTCACGGAAATCAACCAGATGGGGGGAAGTATAGAGACCCACTTTATAGCCAGCGCGATGGAGGATGGCAGCAAGCATGTGCGACACCGAACCTTTGCCGTTGGTGCCGGCCACATGGATCACCTTGAATGCCCGTTCAGGATGATCCAGATGCTCCATCATGCAGAGCGTGTTGTCGAGATTGGCTTTATAGGCGGCAGCGCCGACCCGATGATAGGCCGGCAGTGCATGGAAGAGGTATTCGAGGGTTTGTTTGTATGTTGACAAGGGTATGCGTTTTGAAAAAAAGAGAATTGGTTTTCGGACGAAGCGTAGCAACTACCGTTTCTTTGCAGGTGTGCAGGTGAGACCCAGCATCAGGTTGAAACGCTGGGCGGGATAGTTGGCCCAGAGGAAGTAGCGCTGAAAGGTGACATTGTCAATTTTGGCGAAGAAGGAGAGGTTCGTGAAGAAGGCGTTATTCTTGATGAACTTCTTTTCTTTGTCAAACTTGTATTCGACACCGAGGTCGATACCGAAACGGGCAGGTAGCTGTCCTGTAACGGTGAAGGCATTCGTGGCGGTATTGTAGTTGTAGTAGGCATCGACTTTGGTAAAGAAGAGCGTTTTCATCTCAAAGAACCACGAATTCATGTAGTTGATACGCGTGTCGAGATGGGCGACGAAATCCGGAGTTTGGAACAGCGGAATCTCGTAACCCTTGTTATAGTACAGGAAGTAGTCGGCTCCCAGCGAGAGGGTGATCATCTCGTCATTGACAAAGGTAAAATCGGCACCCAAGACGAGATTGTCGACATCAAGGAAATAGGGCGTCATCATGTTACCCAGATTGGAGGTCGGATCCGTCATGAAGAACATGCGGTTACGATAGAAATGGTTGTCGGCAGTAACATTCAGTATCAGTTTTTTAGAGAAGTTGATCCGCAGATGGGCATACAGATTGTTGTCCACCGTGGCGCGGGTGGGTCCCAATTCAATGTACGGATTGAAGAGACGTATGGTGTTCCAGTCATTGACCAAATATCCGCCCTGGAAGCCCATCGTCAAACTCATCGAATTGTTCATGAACGATTTGGAGACCGAGATATCGGGAAAGAGATTGTGCGAAGTGCTGCTCGTGTCGTCGTATCCGTTAAAGCCGAAAGCCAAACCGGCATGAATCTTGAAATCCTTGAAAAGGAAGTCGACATACGGATTGATGTTGAAGAGATGGCGTCCTGCAATCACTTTATCGCCCGTGATATCGGACAGCAGGCGCTGCCTGTACCCTTCCCATCCTGCATGGAGATAGGCGATTGCCTTGTACTGGCGAAACATGGGAAAACCGTAGTGGACCGTACCATCAAGCAACATGGAGAGCTGCGTGCAGTCGTAGTTGCTCCACATATCGGCCAGCGACATATCGGCCTCGTAACCGAAACGATTCACGTCGGTATGGAGACTTTTTGCACCCAGATTGAGCGCCAGATTGTTGTATGCAAGTGCATAGTCGGAGTACGCTATGTCGTCGTGGGTCTGCCCCAACACCGCAAACAACGTGGAGTCGGAAAAGCCGTAAGCCCGTCCATAGTGGCGATCGAAAGCCAAGTCGATGGAAAAAAGATTCTGCGCCATTACCCATTTGTAGAAAGCGTCCACCTGATAATCCGACTGGCGGTCACGTCCGTAGTAGTCGGGGGACGGTGTAGTTTTATCTTTCTTTCCGAAAGTGGTGACATCCGTCTCGTGGAAAAAGCGCACACCGAAGGACTTGACACTGTCGCGCGTAGACATGAAGCAGTAGTCTATCATCGGGTTGAAATCGGCGAAACCAGCAAAATCATGTCCCAGTCCCAACCGCAGATAGTGATGGTATAATACCGTCCTGGGAGGTGATATACGCGTAGCACGGGGCCCCGAAACGGCATATATCGAATTGATGCGCCGCGGGGTGATGCTATAATTGAATTTCGGCTGGAGTTCCTGCGCGGTATTGTCATTGGTAGCAGGAGCCACATTGACTTTCTCTGTCACACCATCCAGAACCGGATTGTAGTCGCCGACAACAATCACCGACTCATGGTATACCGACTGGGTGGTGTCCGTCTGACCGAACATATTGCCGCCACAGAACAACAAAAGTGCCAAAGGGAGCTGAAGTCTGACAGCTGTTATACTTTTGCGATATCTATCTGAAACTTTCATAATCAAGATCATTTACAAATTAACACATGCATCTGTTTCTCATCCGGCTCATTCTTCATCGATGTCAATCACCATATCCTCGACCTTTTGACCGTCCGACGAGGCATCGGTCGACGATTGCGACTGCAGCGAGCGGAGCTGCTGACGAGCCTCCATGACCACTTCCTCGTCGGCATCGGTGACCACCTCATAGTTGTCGATAATGCTCTGAAGAGTCTGTTGGGCTTGCACATCGTTACCCCGCTTGTGGAAAATATCGGCCCAGAGAACAAATGTCTTCGCCAGCCAGTAGTCACTGCCCGGATTATTGACCACCTCCTCTATGATACGCTCGGCATCATCGAGGCGATCCTGATGGCAGCGGATATAGGCGCGCCGGTAGGCTGCCTCACCCATATAGTCGCCGTTGGCCGACCGTAACAGGGGCTCATAGGCTATAAAGGCCGATTCGAATGCGTCGGCGTAGAAGCGGCTGCGGGCCAGCATCAGTCTTGCCTCATCACGCTGCTCGTCGGTAGCCTTGGGCTCTTGCAGCAGTTGTTCGGCACTGATACGCAGATTGGCACTGTCAGACAGCGCATTCCAGCAGCGAACAATTCCCATCCGTGCATCCAGACGGACACCGTCGGTTGAAGCCACAGCCACTAGCGGCACATAGTATTCAAGAGCCTTGCGGTAATTGTGACGGCGGTAATAGGTCGCTGCAACCTGCTGAAGGGAGCCTTCGGTATAGGGGTTGTTACCCCGTTCGGCCACCCACTCGTAATGCGTCAGCGCTTTGTCCCGCTGTTCGGTACGAGTCAATGCATCTGCCAGATAATAATGTGCTTTGAGGATGAAAAGTCCGTGGGGGAATTTCTGTATGTAATTCGAGAAACCGGCAATGGCATTTTCATAATTACCAGCGAAATAGCGATTTTCGGCAGCCAGATACAGCGTCGAATCCTGCTCCACTGCCGATACGGTTCCTTTGGTGGTGCGGCTGACGTAAGTGAAATACTCTTCCGCACGGTCCTGCTCCACATAGATATTCTTGATGGTCATCAGCGCATCACGTGCCTCGTCGGTGCCAGGATAGCGGGTCATCAGCTGGTCGAAGGTCTCCAGCGCCTTGTCGTTCTGCTCCGTATTGTAATAAATCAGGCCCAGATTGAGTAACGCGCTTGGAACAAAACTGCTCTGCGAATACTTCTTGATGAAATTGTTGTAGTAAAGCGACGCCATCTCGTTGTTGTCGCAAATCAAATAGGTATTGGCAATCTCGTACATCGCCTTGGATGAAAGCGGCGAATTGCCGAATTTTTCGAAGATATAGTTCAGGCAGTTCAGCTTTTCGACATTCTTGCCCTGTGCACCCAGCGACAAGGCTTTCTGGTACATGGCATAGTCAGCGTCTTGCCCTTTGGCATTGATTACCTTGTCATAGTATCCAATTGCCCCGTTGAAATTCTTACGCACATAAAGGCAGTCGCCCATGCGATTGTAGGCATCGAGCACCTGACGATGCTCGCCCGTACTGGCGCTGAGCTTCAGGAACTCGCCGAATTTCTCCTCGGCATCGCTATAGCGTTTGCGACGCATATAGACATAGCCTGCGGTGTAAAGCGCCTGCGGGTAATAGACGGATTCTTTGCGCGAACTGGCAGTGAAGAAACGGTCCAGCAATTTCTGTGCTCTGCCATAGTTGGCCAGTCGGTACTGGCATTCGGCTGCGAGGTAGAGCGCATCGGTGGTGACGGAAGGCGTTGCATTGATGACCACCGCCGTGTCGAAGCAGACCGCTGCCTGCTGCAAGTTACGCTCGTTGAAGAGGTCGATACCCCTGTTGACCAGGATACGCTGATAGGCCTGCCGCATCGTAGCGTCTTTCAACAACTCCTTTTTGTTTTTTTCGATCAGTGAAAGCGCCTCTTTGTAATTGCGTGTGGTACAATAAATCGATGTCAGCAGCTGCTGGATTTCCGCTTTGTGCTGGGGGGTAGGTTTACAGTGCTGCAGGTAATTATCCAACGAACGTATCGATTCGTTATAGGCATTGGGATTCAGCTCACAATTGAGTTTGGCATAGTTGAACGCCGCCTCCTCCCTGATCTCGGGGTTGTAGTTCATATCGGCAGCGCTCTTGAAGCAAGTCCTTGCATCTCCCTTGCGGCCACACTTGACGTAAGTGTCACCCAGAATGAGAAGGGCATTCTGCGCGACTGTATCGTCCGCACCCACAAAAGAAGAAAGGTATGTCGCAGCGGAATCGTACTGACCCAGCATATAGTAACAATACCCCACCGGATAATTCCACGACGGATCGAACGCTTTATTCTTGCGGCGCGCCTCTTCATTGGCTTCGCTGTAGTATTTTATCGCCCGTTCATATTCACCCTCTCCACGATTGAAATAGATATCACCCACCATTCGCAACACCTCGTCACGCAACATTAGATCAGGATTCTTAAGCAATTCAGGCGCATCACGCAACACCTCGTCATATTTCCCTTGATGGAACTTGGTATACAACAGATACATCGCCACATTCTCCTTCAATTGTCTAATAGACTTTGCCTCTTCAGAGTTCTTGATTTTTTTATTCTTCAAATTCTTTTCAAGCTTCTCGATAAGGCTCTTGGTCCTCTTGAATTCGCTCTCTGCCGATGCGTCTTGTCCATTGCTGTACAACACCGCACCCAGATAGTAGGAGGCACGCCACTCATACTGAGATTTCCCGTTCGCGACTCGGGTAAAATAAGGTTTTGATTTTTCCTTCTCACCCAGATGGAAATAGCAGTAGCCCATCTTGTAGTCGTAGCCGCTCTTATGACCATATTCAATCTCGGAAGGCTCTACTGTCAGATACGTTCTCAAGGCCTCCCCGAAATTATTCTTGTCAAAATAGACATTACCCAAAAAATAGCGGGCCATGTTCATGTGTCCGTTTTCCGGATAGAGCCTCATAAACTCCATCAGACGGTATTCGGCATCTCCGTTCCGAAGCCGTTCAGAACAGACTGCCGAATAATAACAAGCATCAGCCACCTTGTCGCTATTGGCATCAGCTTGCTGGACATATTGGTCAAATAGATGTTGGGATACAGCGTATTTCTCTTTCAGAAACAGGTCGTAAGCTTCATCGAACCGGTCCACTGTCGATTGTGAGGAAAGCCCCCCTTGCGCCATGGACAACACACTCAGACCCACGCCGAGGATAAATAAGAAGATGCGCTTCATTTTTTCAAATGCTTTACTTTTCTAATCTGTATTTTCATTCCTTAACGCAACAACAATCGAATTAGTATATATAATCTGAATATTTTTTATTCAAAGAAAAGTCATCTGAACACCTCCATCCACTGAACAATAAAAAAACAAAAAAAACGTTAAAAGAAATGCAACTTAAGCGAGAACTTTCTAAACCAACAAAACATTGATCTACAAAAACCTATACATCGACGGACATCTTTCCGACCTTACCGTCACCGACGGCATCATCACCAGCATCCAACCTGTGCAGTCCGGTGTCGGAATTCAGGATTCGGTCATCAATAATCATGATTCAAGGACAGTCGACTGTCACGCCATGCGATGGGCGCTACCCGCCATGGTAAACATGCACACACATAGTGCCATGACTCTCTTCCGAAGCGCCGGAAGCGGACTCCCGCTCCAACAGTGGTTGCATGATACCATCTTCCCTCTTGAGGCAAAACTCACCCCCGACGATATCTACCGCGGAGCCTTGCAGGCCTTCGACGAAATGCGTTCCTCCGGAACCACCGCCTTCAACGACATGTACTTCTGCACCGAGAGCACCATCCGCGCCGCTGCCGAAAAAAGGATGGGCGGCATCGTCTCCCTTTCCGTCACCGACGCCGACTTTGAAGACCCCGACAAAGCACTACATACTCACCGTTTCTTCAACGACTACGACCGCACCGTCTCCCGCCTCCCCCACGGCATCACCCTCGCCGTTGCACCTCACGCCATCTACTCCGTCTCAGGCAAGCACCTCCGCTACATCGCCGACTTTGCCCACGAACACGGACTTCCCTTCCATATACACCTTTCCGAGACCCAGGCCGAACGGGAGAACTGCCTCAAAGAACACGGTGTTCCACCTGTCGTCTATCTCGACCAGCTAGGTATCTTTGACAAAGTAGGACAACACTTCATCGGTGCCCATGCCCTCTGGTTCGACGAAACAGAAATCCGCATCCTCGGCGACCACCAGGTCACTGTGGTTCATTGCCCTAACTCAAACCTCAAACTGGGATCCGGATTCCGATTCCTCTATAACGAACTGCGAGATGCAGGGGTCAATGTCACCCTCGGCACCGACGGCTGCGCGTCGAGCGACAACCTCGACATGATTGAGGCCATGAAAGTCATGTCGCTCCTTCAGAAAGGCACCCGTCTCGACGCCGCCGCACTCCCCGCCGACGAAGTGTTCCGCATCGCCACCGAGAACGGCTACCGTGCCCTCGGAATGGACAACTGTGGCATCCGCACAGGCGCCCACGCCAATTTCTTTTTGGTCGACATCAGCCGTCCCCCATTCACCATCCTCCATCAACAAGACCTCTCCCCAGAGCAAAGAAACAGCCTCTTTCTCAACCAACTCATATACGCCGCCCATGGCGACTGCATCACCGAGACAATAACCTTCTAATATGAAACATCCTCGCCAGTTTCCTCTTCTAAAAACATTCATACCAGTGTTAATGACAACATTAACACTGGTACTGGTCTGTTCCTGCCGTCACCACTCCGAAAGCGACAGCAAAGCCATCTTCCGCTATAACGAATCGGCCGGCATCACCACTCTCGATCCCGCCTTCGCCAAAGACCAGGCTATCATCTGGGCAACCAGCCAACTCTACAACGGACTCGTCAGACTTGACAGTAACCTCCTCATCGAGCCCTGCATCGCCAAACGGTGGACTATCTCCGACGATGGAAAGACCTACACCTTCATTTTGCGCGACGATGTGTGGTTCCACAAAAATCCGCTGTTCCATAATGCAGACTCCACACGGCGCGTCGTCGCCAGCGACTTCTGCTATTCGCTCAACCGCATCCTAGACCCCAAGGTTGCCTCTCCAGGTCTCTGGATTTTCGCCCATGTCGCACCCGACGGATTTCAGGCCCCCAACGACTCTACCTTCATCGTCCGACTCAACGAGCCATTCTCACCCATGCTCTCGCTCCTCGCCATGAACTATTGCAGCGTGGTGCCCCACGAGGTGGCGGATCACTACGGCACCGACTTCCGCAACCACCCCTGCGGCACCGGTCCCTTCCAATTCCAATACTGGAAAGAGGGCGTCAAACTGGTCCTCCGAAAAAACCCGCTCTATTTTGAATTTGACACCGTCGAAACCCAGAATTCAAACTCGGAAATCCACCGCCTCCCCTATCTCGACGCCGTCGCCGTCACTTTCATCATCGATAAGCAGACCGCTTTCCTTGAGTTCATCAAAGGCAACCTCGACTTCATGAACTCCCTCGACGCCTCCTACAAAGACGAGATCCTTACCCGCACTGGTCAGCTCAAAGCCAAATACACCGATCGTATCGACATGGTCTCCATCCCCTTCCTCAACACCGAATACCTTGGATTCCGTATGGACAGCACCTCCGGGGCGCTCTCAGACCCTCGCATCCGGCAAGCGCTCAACTACGGCTTCGACCGTGCCAAAATGATGAAATATATGCGCAACAACATCGGACGACCGGCCACACAGGGGTTCATTCCCTGCGGACTGCCTGGTTACGATAGCACCGCCTCCTACGGCTATCGTTACGACCCCGAAAAAGCGCGGCAGTTGCTCGCCGAAGCAGGTTACCCGGGGGGCAAAGGGCTTCCGACTGTCCAACTCGCCACCACCTCCTCCTACCTCGATCTATGCAAATACATCCAACAGCAGCTCTCCCTCCTCGGCATCGACATCAAAATCGATGTCAACCCGCCCGCCGCACTGCGGGAACAGATGGCACAAGGCAAAGCCGCCTGGTTCCGCGGCTCCTGGATAGCCGACTACCCCGACGCCGAAAACTATCTCACCCTTTTCTACAGTCCCAACCGCGCCCCTGCCGGACCCAATTACACGCATTTCTCCTCACCCGCTTTCGACCGCCTATACCAGAAGTCCATCATAGAGACTGATCCCCAGCGGCGTATCGCTCTCTATAGAGCCATGGACTCCCTTGTCATGCAACAGGCTCCCGTCATGCCGCTCTACTACGACCAGATTCTCCACTTCACCCACAGAAACATCTCCGGACTACGCACCAACCCCATGAACGCCCTCGACCTACGATACGTCAAAAAAACAACAAACCCGAAACGATAATGTAATTCACAAACACCATCATGATGAAAAAAACAATACTATTGGCATTTGCTACAATCATTTCTTTGGGCCAGTTTTCCTGTACCACACACAAACATACTGCCAAATATTATCGGTCTCATCCTAAGGAACTTCAAGTTGTTCTTGACAGCATCTGTACCGAAGGATACAACCTCTACACCGCCGAGTATATCAATTGGATAACCACCGACTCCGTGCTTGCACATTACGACGAAAACAGTATCGGGGGCAATATCATCTGGCAACCCACTGACAGTACTTGGAAATCCGTTTTCCTCGATTCCAATAATGAGAAATGTATTTTTGAATTGAATTTCAACATCCACAACCAATCTCTGTCCATCAATTACGATACGAGACCTCTTACCATTGCAGAACAGACGCTTAGAGAATCAAGAGAAACCATGTTGCGCAAAGCACTCTCCCAATTCCGGGACAGTCTGCGCTACAACAGCAACTACGGACGCCCTAACATCGACTTTGTACAGGTCAATCCTAAAACCACTCGAATGTACATCCTTCAAGGTGTCGAATACCCCAATATCATCCCCTTCGGCAACGACTACAGTATCGACTTCGACAACGACGGCAACATCAACGCTTTCCGACGTTACCACAACTCTCTCATCGCAATCCCCACTATCGATGAAAATGAAAATCCCACCTCGTCTGTAGTTCACTCACACTTGAAGAACAATCCTTTCATCACGCCTACCGACATTTGTAATTTTCTGCTCTACAGAGGTTCCATGAAAGAAACAATGGTGCTCAGCACTGCCCTTGACGGATACATCATCTACGTCGCCGAACATAACAGCGCCACTTTTATCACCCGAGAAGTGATTCAAAAAATCGTATCTAACTCCTCCAAAAACAAATAGAAAAAAGCTTTTTGTTGACTGTCATAACATACCAATCAACAAAAAGCTTAATCATCCTATTTCCAACCCAAATGGTTGAGAAAACTACAGATTGGCTATCTGTGCTTTCAGCGCTGCAATCTTCTGCTCGGCGTCGGCTTTCTTCTGTCGTTCGACTGCGACGACTTTCTCGGGAGCACCGTTGACAAATTTCTCAT
Organism: uncultured Bacteroidales bacterium; assembly: GCA_946401725.1. Taxonomy (GTDB): domain Bacteria; phylum Bacteroidota; class Bacteroidia; order Bacteroidales; family P3; genus Colimorpha. The sequence goes on from CAMIVE010000005.1 coordinate 62,381, forward strand.
TGCCCAGTTTCTTCATCACACTGGCAAGGAATCCTTCGGCATATTTCAATTCATCTTCCAACTTCTTCTTCTCTGCTTCCACATCAATATGCTGCGACATCGGCACAAAGCACTCCGTCGTGCCTACCATGAAACTCACAGCACCTTCTACTTTCTCATTGGCATAACGGATATCTGTCACATTGCCCAGCTTCTTGATGATACCGTCAAAACGGGAATTCATCGGCTTGCCGTCGGCACACACAAACACAACCTCCAAAGGTTCCTTCGGTGGCAGTCCTTTGCTGTTGCGCAAGTTGCGCACTCCGGCAATCACCTCACGGGCCGTGACAAAATCGTCAAGCATCCGCTGGTCGTAGAAGACGCTGGTCGGAATGTGCTGATTCATAATACTGAAGTTGGCATTGATGAAAGCAGCCTTTTCTTCGTCCTTACCGATGGTCTGCAAGACATGCCAGATCTCCTCGGTGACAAAAGGCATGAATGGATGCAGCAGCAGTATCAGACGATTGAAGATACTGATGGTAGCGTCATAAGTCTCACGGTCAATGGGCGTACCAAAAGCAGGCTTGACCATTTCCAGATACCACGAGCAGAAGTCATCCCAAACCAGCTTGTAAGTAGCCATAAGGGCCTCACTGAGGCGGTACTGGTCAAAGTCTTTCTCTATTTCCTCGATAACTTGCGCCATACGTTGTTCCATCCACTGGATAGCGACAGCGTTTTCCTGACTCTGCTGTTCGTCTCCCACTTGCCACCCCATGACCAGACGCATGGCGTTCCACATCTTGTTGCTGAAATTGCGTCCTTGTTCACATATCTTCTCGTCGAAGAGGATATCGTTACCGGCAGGGGCGGTAAGCAGCATACCCATACGCACGCCGTCAGCGCCATATTCTTCCATCAATTGGATTGGATCTGGCGAATTGCCGAGCGACTTGGACATCTTACGGCCCAGTTTATCGCGTACCACTCCGGTAAAATAGACGTTACGGAACGGCACCTTATGCAGGTACTCTTCGCCTGCCATGATCATGCGGGCCACCCAGAAGAAGATAATGTCGGGCGCCGTGATAAGGTCGGCTGTAGGATAGTAGTAATTAATTTCCTCATTGCCGGGATTATTGATGCCGTCAAAGAGGCTGATAGGCCAAAGCCACGAGCTGAACCACGTGTCGAGGGCATCCTCATCCTGACAGAGATCGGAAGCTTGCAGATTGGGGTTACCGGTCTTCTGACGGGCCAGTTCCAATGCCTTGTCGGCCGTCTCGGCCACGACAAAATTCTCGGTATCATCAGGATCTGTCGACGGATAATAATATGCCGGTATACGGTGTCCCCACCAGAGTTGACGCGAGATACACCAGTCCTGGATATTCTCCAACCACTGACGGTAAGTATTCTTGTATTTCTCAGGATAGAACTTGATTTCGTCATTCATGACCGGCGGGAGAGCGATATCAGCGAAATGCTTCATCTTGAGGAACCACTGCAGTGACAGTCGTGGTTCGATGGCGGTATCCGGGTTTCGCTGTGAGTAACCCACCTTGTTGGTATAGTCTTCCACCTTCTCCATCAACCCTGCAGCTTCAAGATCCTTAGCAATCTGCTTACGGCAAGCGAAACGGTCCATGCCGACATAAAGGGGAGACTGCTCAGAGATAGTACCGTCAGCATTGAAGATGTCGATAGTCTCTAGATTGTGGGTCTTGCCAAGGTTGTAGTCGTTGACATCGTGGGCGGGAGTCACCTTCAGACAGCCCGTTCCAAATTCGATATCGACATAGCGGTCCTCAATGACCGGGACTTCGCGCCTCACAAGAGGCACGATGACACGGTGACCACGCAGCCACTGATTCTTGGGATCTTTGGGATTGACACACATGGCCGTGTCACCCATAATGGTCTCGGGACGCGTGGTGGCGACCACTGCATAGTAGCCCTTTTCGTCATGGTGGATAATATTACCCTGCTCTGTAAGACTATTGATATCAGATAGTTCGTCAAGGTCTTTAAGATAATATTTCAAGTAGTAGAGTTTCGAGCGCTCCTCCTTATATTCCACCTCCTCCGTAGAGAGCGCCGTAAGGGCTTTGGGGTCCCAGTTGATCATGCGCAGACCACGGTAGATGAGGCCTTTGTTGTAAAGATCAACAAAAACCTTGGTTACACTTTCACTTCGCGTATCATCCATGGTGAAAGCCGTGCGGTCCCAGTCGCAACTGGCACCCAGTTTACGCAACTGCTGCAGGATGATGCCACCATGCTTGTGAGTCCATTCCCAAGCATGCTCAAGAAACTGCTCACGTGAGAGATCGTGCTTCTTGATACCCTGCTCAGAAAGACTTTTCACAACCTTGGCCTCCGTGGCAATTGAAGCATGGTCTGTTCCGGGAACCCAACAGGCATTCTTACCCATCATGCGCGCACGACGCACCAAGACATCCTGTATCGTATTATTCAGCATATGACCCATATGCAACACACCTGTTACATTCGGCGGCGGAATCACAATAGTATAAGGACGACGGCTGTCAGGCTCTGAGTGAAACAGTTTCTTTTCCAACCAAAATTCATACCACTTGTCCTCAACGGCACGCGGATTGTATTTCGAAGCAATTTCCATATATTGAAATTTTATTTATTAACAACTATATCAGTAATTTAAATTACATAAAAAACATAAAGACATGCTTTTTCAAAATTGCAAAAATAAGAAAAAAATGAAAAACCGTAAAAAGCGAAAAATTGGATATTTTGATCAACTCCAAAAGCCCTTTTTGCAACAAAATTATTAACAAATGTGAAAAAGCATGAAAGATAAGGAAAAAGCAGTATATTTGCGTCCGTTTTATAGGACCCACCAGGGAGCTCTCTACCCCTATTATATATTAGTAATCAGTAGTATATAAGCACAGGGGGGGGGGATTCTTGGGTGCTAAATTATTATAAAAAACATATAAAAAAATAAAAAAATATTAAAAAGCGAAACAAGTGAGAATGATTAAGGCGATTTTTTTCGACATTGATGGAACTTTGCTCAGCTACCGTACGCATCAAGTGCTGCCCGGCACAATTGAGGCATTTAGGACATTGCAGGGAAAAGGCATCAAGACATTTGTTTCGTCCGGACGACCCAAAGTCCTCATTCCTGACATGCCGTTGCATTTCGACGGTTATATAACCGTCAACGGTGGCTACTGTTTCGCAGGAGAAACCATTGTCCATCGCAATGCTTTAGATCCGATGGTGTGTTCCCGATGGCTCGATTATGTCGAGGGAAATAACTTGACCACCATGTGTTTCACCGACCACGAGATGTCAATCAACCAGATTGACCCTGCGGTAACAGCGCTACACAAACAACTGGGCTTTACAATGCCTCCCGTTCGTCCCATAGAAGAGATGCGGCAAAAAGAAGTGTACCAGTTTATCGCTATGCAACCTGCAGAAAAAGACGCTGAGGTATTATCTCTCTTGGGTCACTGCCGCCTGCCCCGCTGGCATCCACTCTTCACCGACCTCATTCCGGAAGGCAGCAGCAAAGCAGTCGGCATCACAAAAACACTGGATTATTTCGGCCTCTCAGCCGATGAGGCGATGGCCTTCGGCGATGGAGAAAACGACATTGAGATGCTCGACTGTGTAGGACTCAGCGTTGCCATGGGGAACGCCACCGACAATGTCAAGCGACATGCCGACCTTACAACTGACGACGCTGACAACGAAGGAATTTTTAACGCATTGAAAAAAACAGGTATCATTTAAAAAACATACGAACAACTAGATGAAACGGTTTCTGTGGATATTACTGATTGGGATACTCTCCCTCTCCTCGCTCCAAGCGCAGGAGATGCGGGTTATCTCATTCAATATCCACACCAACAGCAATCCCAAAGCTGACGGCGAGAACGCATGGCAGTTCCGCAGAAAAACCGTTGTCAACATGATAAAGAAGGAACAACCTGTCATCCTTGCCCTCCAAGAAGCCCAGTTCGACCAACTCTCCTATCTCGACCGTATCTTCCGCGAACAATACCGACGTATCGGCATAGGATGCGATAACGGATTGACCCGAGGCCATTTCTCTGCAATTTATTACGACTTCTCCAAACTGGAATTGGTTTTCCAACGCTCTCGCTGGCTCAGCGACAATCCCACCCGTGTTTCCAAAGGATGGGATGCAGGGGATTTCCGAATACTAACCATTGCCAAATTCCGTGTCAGAGCGACAGGTAAGGAGTTTTACTACTTCAACACGCAATTGGACAATACGGGAAAGGAAGCACGCAAGCAATCCATCCTTCTGATTCAGTCCTATATCAAAGCGCTTGTGGAAAGAGACGTCCCTGTCATCTTTGGAGGAGACATGAACGAGACTATCAATAGCAGCATCTTCGACCCACTCATCGAAATCAACATGTTGTCTGCACGAGAAAATGCCATACTGACGGATAACAAAAAATCTTATAACGGATTCGGTGAAAAAAAGGCGGCTAATATAGACCATATATTTTTCCGCGGCATCGATATCAAGGAATTCCACACCCTCACTCGAAGATACGGCGTACAGTATATCTCAAATCACTACCCCTTACAGATTATTTTCGACTTATAACACACCTTTCCTTTCGACTTCCCACCTTTCTCAATCAAACAGCTTCTGTTTCCATTTCTTCCAAAACTTCGGTTCCGGTTCGGGTTCCGGTTTGCGGAATTGATAACGCACGCCAAGACCGATTGTATGATAATAAGCCAATCCGTCAAGCACATCAAGCATGGGTCTGTAGTCTATAGTCAGTTGAAGTGGAATCTTGAGTCGTAACTCAAGTCCCAACACCACATCCAATCCCAGAATATCCAACCTGTCGGGCGTAAAAAAAGCGGATGCGCCCAAACCGCCATAGTAATACAATTTCCACAGCACCTTGTGATACTGCTGAAAAAGAATTGTAGCACTGCCCCAGTTCTCCCTGTGGTTTTCATAAGTGATCAGCGACTGACCATCGGAAAGCGTAGTGACCGTAGGTGTCTCCCACTCCCGACGGCCCCAACCGATATCAAACTCCAAACGGTTCTGTTTGCCGAAAGTGCCTGTCACAACGCTTATCTCGGCACGCCGACGGTCATCATACCCACCATAGGTGGAGAGCGACGGTCTCAGGCCAAAGGAAAACTGTGCCTGTGAAAACAATGGCGACAAAAGCGCAACAAAAAACACAAAAAAACGGAGAAAGGATTTCATGGCATTGCTTTTTACGACAATAACGTCGCAGCAGCCACTTTAGTATGCAGTCCCCTCTACACAGAAAGATGTTCCACCAGTGTATAGACCCCCAGTCCGACAAGCACCATCCCTGCAATACAGGAAGCCAACCGTTCAGGAATAGGGACGTCCCTTTTCCCCAGAAAAGTCCCTAGAAGTGCCACAAGAAACGTCATCACGGCTATTACGGCAACATTCATCAAAACAAAGGCAATATCTCCGCTCAGCCCCAGTCCGATACCGATAACAAATGCATCAATGGAGGTCGCCACCCCCAAAAGACACAGTGTTCCTACCCGGGTAACATCCAATCGGGATTCCTTAGGAGCATTACGTAACGCATCAACAATCATCTTGCCGCCTACAAGCAGAAGCAAACCGAAAGCAATCCAATGGTCGACAGACTCCATGCTCTCTTTGAAGACGCCTCCCAAAAGGGCTCCCATCAGAGGGAATCCGCCTTGAAAAAAAGCAAAAATCGCAGCCATAAGCAGTCCACGACGATAGGACATCTTGCTGCTAAACGCACTGGACGTCGACACCACCAGCGTGTCGACACATAAAGCCAAAGCCAAAAGGAAAGCTTCAAACATTGCCTATACTTTTTTATTCGTTTGGGGAGGAATCCATATCTTGCCCTCTTCCTCGGGGTGTGTCTGTAAATAGCGATGGGCCACCTGCCCCATGGTGTGTCGCAGATTCATCTCGCTCACCCGACAGATACCTTCATCTGTGCGGAACAGATCAATTCCCAATGGACCTTCATAAAAAGGAGCTACCTTGCACTCAATCCAGTGCTGAATAGAAGCTTCCAGACTATCGGTCAACCCGACAAGCCGCCTGATGGCAGCATCCGAATAGAGCATATTGTACCGATACACTCCCGCCTGGGTCTTGAAAAGGGAATAGCCCGTACGGATCACCTCACCTTTCGTCACTTGATATTCAATGGCAAAATCCTGTTCCACATGGAAACGTTTCTCTGCAACAATAAAACGATACGTCTTGAACGCCTTTCGCAGCCAGTCGCGATCTTTCTCCGTGAGACAATGTGAAATCCACCGTAACCCCCGCCCTGCACCTGACCAGGGCAATTTAAGCACCAACTCGGGATGGTTGAGGAGCACTTCTTCCACTTCTGCCATCCCAGAAAGCACCCATGAATGCTCTTGAAGTGCCACAACAGTATCTCTACCCTGCATACGGCGAAGCGTGCCTATCCATTCATCGTCAGGCAGCAACGGGTGGGGACATCCCTGCGCAAAGAGCGTCTGTTTCAATCGCAAGTCCCATCCCCATGGCACAATGCGTTCTATCTCTATTTCAGGATGTGCGTCACGCCACATGGCAAAATCATCCGCAGCAATTGCTTGAATATTGTCACCATAAAGCATACGCATCACCCCGACACCGTCACGAGCAAAAGCAAGCGCCGATGCTGGTGGCAAATAATTGCGATTGCCGTTAGCAAGACAAAGGTCATGATCTGGATTGAAGACAAACAATACCCTCGACATACCACTCGTGCAAAAAACCTAATGGGTGGACAAGAAAAAGGGGAGTTTGCCTGCTCCCCTTTTTATAAATATGTATTCCAAATAATATTTTATTTGTTCACTTGGAATTTGGTGCAGCCGTTCTTGAAGTATTCGCTGATTTGGTTGGCAGCGGCGATACCGGCGTTGATGTTGGCCTCTTCGGTCTGGGCACCCATCTTCTTGGGGGTTGCGAAGTAGCGGCCTTCAAAAGCCTTGAACTCAGCATCGGCATCGGGCATGATGTCGGTGACATATTTCAGGTCGGTACGCTCAGCCATCAATTTGATCAGCTCAGGCTCATTGATAACCTCTTTACGGGCAGTGTTGACAAGGATGCCACCCTTACGCATCTTGTTGACAAGAGCGTAATTGATGCTCTGCTTCGTCTCTGCGGTAGCGGGGATATGGAGAGAAACCACGTCGCAAGTCTCAAACAAAGCCTCCTGGTTGGCAACAGCCTTGGCCATACCACTTTGATTAATCTGGTCAGCGGTAAGGAATGCGTCATAGGCATAGACATCCATACCAAATCCCTTGGCGATGCGAGCCACGTTGCGTCCCACGTTGCCGAAAGCAAGGATACCAAGTTTTTTGCCCATCAGCTCGCTGCCGCTCTTTCCGTTGTAGAAATTGCGGACACAGAAAACGAGCAGACCCATGACGAGTTCAGCGACAGCGTTGCTGTTCTGGCCGGGGGTGTTCATGGCGATGATACCACGGGCGGTGCAAGCCTCGAGGTCGAGGTTGTCGAATCCGGCACCTGCACGGACAACGATTTTGAGCTGTTTGGCATGGTCGATGACCTCCTTGGTGACCTTGTCGGAACGGACGATAAGAGCGTCAGCATCGGCAACGGCAGCGTAGAAGTCGTTCACATCGGTATATTTTTCGAGAAGAGCCAGTGTATGGCCATTCTTCTCAACCACTTCGCGGATGCCGTCAACGGCAACCTTTGCAAAGGGTTTTTCTGTTGCTACGAGAATTTTCATTCTTTTATTGTTTTTTTTATGTTTGTTATGTTTATGGATACCTTCTGCGACAAAATCTCCAACAGCATTCACAACAACGTCAATAAGGAAATCCATAACACGAATTCATCTTACTTGTTGGCTTTCTCGAAGTCCTGCATGCACTGGACAAGAGCCTCAACTGCCTCAATGGGGCAAGCGTTGTAGAGGCTGGCGCGGAAGCCACCCACCGAACGGTGACCCTTGATGCCGACCATGCCACGCTCCTTAGCGAAAGCCATAAAGGCATCCTGCAGGTTCTCGCGGCCGGGAGCCATCACGAAGCAGTGGTTCATAATCGAGCGGCTGTCCTTCTCGGCAGTGCCAATGAACATACTGTTGCGGTCAATTTCCTCATAGAGCATAGCGCTCTTCTTGACGTTGATCTCATTCATCTTGGCGACGCCACCGATAGTTTCCTTAACCCACTTCAGGGTCTCGTACATCATATAGATGTTGATTACAGGAGGCGTGTTGAACATAGAGATGTTCTTGGCCTCTTCGGCAGCATGGGTGCGGAAGTCCACCATAGTGGGCAGCGGGTTCATATACTGACGGTCGGTAATCTTACCAAGGATATCCTTCTTGACGATGTAGACAGTGACGCCGGCGGGGCCAACGTTCTTCTGGGCACCAGCATAGATGAGGCCATACTTCTTCACGTCGACAGGACGGCTCATAATATCAGAGCTCATATCGGCAACGAGCATGACGTTATTGATTTCGCTGGCATCCATGTCGCGACGGATTTCGGTACCGTAGATGGTGTTGTTGGTAGTGATGTGGAAGTAGTCAGCATCAGCGGGAACAGTCCAACCCTTCGGGATGTAGCTATAGGTCTTGTCTTCACTGGAGGCTACAATCACGGTCTCACCAAAATTCTTTGCCTCTTTGGCAGCCTTCTTAGCCCAAACACCGGTCTGCAGGTAAGCAGCCTTTTTGTTGAGCAGGTTGGCGGGGACATCCATAAAGCCGGTGCTGGCACCACCACCAAGGAAGAGCACTTCGTACCCTTCGGGGATGTTCAGCAGGTCGCGCCACAACTGACGGGTGTCGGCCATAAGTTTCTCCCAACCGGGGGTACGGTGGCTGATTTCGGCAATGCCGATGCCGGTGTTGTCAAAGTCATAGAGAGCCTTGATGGTGTTCTCGATAGCCTGTTTGGGCAGGACGCAGGGACCTGCATTGAAATTATAAGCTGTTTTCATTCTTGATTTTTATTTAGATAGTTAATTTATAATTACTTAAAAGAATCTGACATTTTTATAGGGTGCTACAAAGGTACGTCTTTTTTTTATATATTAAGGAAATAATTCATATTTTATTTTTTTCAACAATCCATTAAATTCCATCCCGAACTCCAAGGGGGGAAAAAAAGAAAGACGGTCGCCTGAAAAAAAATCAAAAAAATATTTTTTTTGACGAAAATTATCAACCGATTTCACAAAACAAAAGTTGATTTTTTAGAAAAAATATGAAAATGTGGATACTACAAAACAACGTGTTTTTTATGATTTCAGATTATCAATATTTTATCATATAAAACTATATTTCAATATTTTACAATCAAATTTTAAAGTAGTTTATTATATTCCAAACAATTATTTTTTTCAACAGAAAAAGAGGAAAAAAATGTGATATTTTTTGAAAGATTTTTTTTTCAATCAAAAAATAATTGTATATTTAAAGGCCCTCAAAAATGTAATGTTTCAATAAACTATTGTGATATAAGGAATTTTAGATTCATTACATTTTCCAAGAAAAACAGGGGGATTTTTGTCTAATAAAAAAACTCGAATCGTGCAAATTTTTTTTTCAAATAGAGAGAAAAAAAAATGTGAGACCTTTGCACAACGAAAAAGAAATACATGTTTGAGATAAGTAATTGTAAAATCAATTGAAACTAATTTAAGATGACACAAACTTATAAATCTGTTTGGGCAAACTGCTTGAAAATAATAAAAGACAACTTGGGTCCGGAGAACGAACAGGTGTACAAGACTTGGTTTGAACCCATCGTCCCGATACAACTGGAAGACAACGTACTGACTATCCGCGTTCCCAGTCAGTTCTTCTACGAGTGGCTGGAAGAGCATTTTATCGATCTGTTGAAACGGACCATCCGTCTGCAGTTAGGCCCCAACGGCATGCTCAAATATAGTATCCTGATGGACACCAGTATCGCCGAAACACCTATTACGACCAATATCCCCTCATCAGGACGTCAGGCCACCCACAACCGTGCCAAAGACGTTCCTCTGGTGATCAAGTCGGATGACAACAATCGGGAAATTCCCAACCCGTTCATCTATCCCGGCATCCAGAAGATGAAGATCAACTCCCAGTTGAACGGGAACTACACCTTGGAAAATTTTGTCGAAGGCGACTGCAACCGACTGGCTCGCGCTGCCGGATTTGCCGTGGCCGAGAATCCCGGACGCACCGCATTCAACCCGCTCCTGCTCCATGGCGGCGTGGGACTTGGCAAGACCCATCTGGCTCATGCCATAGGCATCAAGGCAAAAGAGATTGACCCCGACAAGACGGTGCTTTATGTCACCTCGGAACAGTTCCTGCAGCAATATGTCGATGCTGTCAAAAATCGTAACACCAACGACTTCATCCATTTCTACGAGATGGTCGACTTCCTGATTCTCGACGACATCCAGTTCTGGGCCACCAAAGGCATCCACACACAGGAAGCCTTCTTCCATATCTTCAATTATCTGCACCAGAAGAACCGTCAGATTATCATCACCAGCGACAAGGCCCCCTCGGAGTTGGGCACGCTCGAGCCCCGTCTGCTCTCCCGTCTGAAATGGGGTCTTGCTGCCGATCTCGGTACTCCCGACGTTGAAACACGCATTGCTATTCTAAAGCAGAAATTGGCCAACGACGGTATCGAAATGCCGCAGGATGTGATAGAATATATCGCCTACAACATCAACACCAATGTCCGTGAACTGGAAGGTGCGCTTATCTCACTCATCGCCCAATCGTCTCTCAACCACCGTCAAATCACTATCGACTTGGCCAAGCAGATGATTGACAAGTTTGTAAAAAGCACCACCCGCGAAATCACCATCGACTACATCCAGAAAGTGGTGTGCGACTATTTCAAACTGCCTATCGAAAGTATCCAGTCGCCCACCCGCAAACGCGAGATTGTACAAGCACGCCAGCTGACGATGTATTTCGCCAAGAAAATGACCAAATCCTCACTCGCCATCATCGGTCTTCAGTGCGGAAACAAAGACCACGCAACGGTCCTCCATGCATGCAAGACGGTCGCCAACCTCAACGAGACCGACAAACAGTTCCACTACTGGGTGGACGAGCTGGAGAAGAAATTCAAAGAATAGTCGCTGCATTCACTATCTGAAACAGACATTCTGCTGTGAGCAAAGTAGCATTCAAACCCGGCACGATGATATACCCGCTGCCTGCCGTGATGGTCTCATGCGGTGACAGTCCGGAAAACTACAACATCCTTACTGTCGCATGGACGGGGACAATCTGCAGCGACCCACCGATGTGCTACATCTCCGTGCGTAAAGAGCGGCACTCCCATGCTATTATATCCCGAACCAAGGAGTTTGTCATCAACATCACCACTACCGACCTAGCCAAAGCCACCGACTGGTGCGGCGTGAAAAGCGGACGGGATATGAACAAATTCAGAGAAATGCACCTGACACCCGAGACCGCCCAAATCGTCAAGGCTCCACTTGTTGCTGAGTCACCGCTCAACATCGAATGCCAAGTGGTTGACATCCGCGAACTCGGAAGCCACGATATGTTTATTGCCAACGTGGTGGCTGTCGACGCCGAGGAGAAACTGATTGACAAAAGCACCGGTGCATTCCAACTCAACCACGCCTCTCCACTGGCCTTCTCTCACGGCAAATACTACGGTCTGGGTGAACGTATCGGTTCCTTCGGATTTTCAGTAAAAAAGAAACGGTAAAATATTTTTGCAATTTTACCGTTTTTTGTTTGTTTATTTTCATCCTCAAATAACCGTCCAATGAATATTGCATGTGTTGAACCCCTCGGAATCGCCAAAGAACGATTTGAAGAAATCCGTCGCGACTTTGCCACCGACGGTCATTGTTTCCACTACTATCTCGACCGCAACGAATCAGAGGCTGTGCTGATCGACCGCATGAAAGAGTGCGAAATCGTCATCATTTCCAATATTAAGCTCTCTCAGAATGTCCTTGCAGCATGTCCCAAACTCAGAATGCTCTCTGTGGCTTTCACGGGTTTGGACCATATCGACCTCAACTACTGCCAACAGCACAGCATCAAGGTTCAAAATGCCGCTGGCTATTCCACCGTAGCTGTCAGCGAACTGGCTATCGGCCTGATGATTGACGTTATGCGTCGTATCACTTCACTCGATGCTGACACCCGCCAAGGGGGGACTCGAAACAATTTCCTGGGGCGTGAGCTGCACGGCAAAACCGTAGGTGTCGTCGGAACCGGTGCCATCGGAACCGCCACCATACGGCTGCTGACAGCTTTTGGATGCCGCGTACTGGCTTACAACCGTAGCGAACATGCCGACGTGACTGCACTCGGCGTACGATATACCTCACTTGACCAGCTGCTGCAAGAGAGTGATATCGTAACACTCCATGTGCCGCTGAACTCCGAGACACATCACTTGATTGACGCATCAAAACTGGCGCTGATGAAACCCTCTGCCATCCTTATCAACACCGCTCGAGGCAACGTGGTCGACATTGACGCTTTGGCTGAGGCATTGAAATCAGGACGCCTGGCCGGTGCAGGCATCGACGTGTTCGAGTCCGAACCGCCATTGCCGCAAAACCACAGTTTGATTCATGCCCCCAATTGTGTGATGGTGCCTCATATCGGCTATGCCACCCGCGAAGCATTCGATATTCGTGCCGACATAGTAATCGACCATGTCAAGCAGTTTCTGAAGGAGCAGCAATAACTCCTTAACCCATATTACGAATCCCAATCTTTCAAGCAAATGAAGAAAATCATCACCTCTCTCCTTTTCTCCGTTTTTCTTATTCCAATGGTTACTGCGCGTCCAGTTGACTCCAGCACCGCAAAAAAAGTCGCCAGACAATTTCTCGCTATAAACGAAAACCATTATGGTCAGGCCTCGCTTACACTCTGCGACAGTTGGACCTCCCCGACGGGAGACACGCTGATGTATGTCTTCAATATCGACACCATCGGATTTATCATCGTCGGTGCCAACGATGCGCTGCCGCCCGTGATGAGCTACTCCTTTAATGGCAGCTATCGTCGGGACAAGCTCCCGGAAAATTTCTTAGGATGGATGGAAAACTGCGCTACCGACATCCAGGCCTTCCTTTCCTGTACAGCATTGCCAAAATCCATAGCCGAGGAGCAAGAAACATGGCGTAAAGAATGGAATGCCCTTATTCAAGGCGACAACAACTACTATGCAAAAAAGGACAGCAAGAGCGTTCAGCCGCTGATAGAGACCCGCTGGGAACAGGGAGGAGGATATAACAACTACTGTCCCGAATGGTACAACGGCTCTAACGGACACTGTGTCACCGGCTGTGTCGCCACCGCCATGGCTCAGATTATCCGCTATCACCAATATCCCAATGTCGGTTTTTATCACAAAGGCTACACCCATCCCTCCTATGGCTATCTGTATGTCGATTTCGACTCCGCCTACTACGATTTCACCAAGATGCCTATCTCTGTCAGCAGATACTCTCCCGCCGACCAACAACACGCAGTGTCGTTGCTGTGTTACCATTGCGGTGTGGCTGTGAAGATGACTTACGAATACGAACAGCACACCTCCGGCAGTGGCGCCTACAGCAGAAATGTACCCCAGGGATTGCTGTATTTCGGTTATACCGACTGTAAACACCTCACCAGAAGCGAAACCGACGCCGCCACCTGGGATTCCCTGCTCCGTCACGATCTGGACCTCGGACTGCCTGTCTACTACAGCGGTTCCAGCACGTCGGGAGGCCATGCCTTTGTCTGCGACGGATACAACAGCAACGGTTACTTCCATTTCAATTTCGGCTGGGGCGGTTACTCCGACAACTACTACCTGCTCACCTCTCTGAACGGTTTCTCCGGCAGCCAGGAAGCAGTCTTCAATATTGTACCCAGCGGTATCGCTTCTTTGCATGATACACTTTACATCGACGCCAATGGCAACGGAGACGGATCCTCATGGGCATCGGCAAGTTCCAATCTTACTTCAGCCATCAAATTACGCGGGCTTTACAGCAGCGGAAAACTCTGGATCAAAAGCGGCACCTATTACGGTGACACCACTGGCAACACAGCGTTTATCATCTCTCCCGGACTGAAAATATACGGTGGCTTCAACGGGACAGAGAGTGATATCAATGAACGTATCAACACAACAGCCCCCACCATCCTGAGCGGACGTCATGAACGCCGTGTGGTCTACGGAAACTCACTGGTTCAAAGCACCACACTCAACCGCTTGACCATTTCCGAAGGGTATTCTGAGTCAGACGGCACAGGAGTGTACCTCAACGACAATATGATAATGGAATACTGCACCATTACCGACTGCTCTGCCCCCTCGGAAGAGTATTCTGCCGCATTCGTCAACGACGGATACCTGTACAACAGCATCATCCACAACAACCAATGCGGCGGTGTTCGGATTGACGGAGGCAAAGCCACCAACAATCTTATTGTTCATAATGCCGGACATGGGGTCAACGGCAATCATGGCGAACTGATCAACTGTGACATGGTGAGCAACACCGGTACCGGCATCATCACCGACGGGGTGAATATCCGCAACTGCATCGTATGGAACAACGGGGTTTCTTTGTCTGATTCCAACTGCACAAAGATTACCTTCTCGGCCATCGAGGGATTCGTCGACATCGACTCCAACAGCAATATCGGCATCAGTCACGAGAACCGCCCGTTGCAAGGCTATGCGCCTTTCTTTATGATGCCCGATACCACACGCGGTCCTGCCGAGAATCTCGGAGACTGGCGGCTGAGCAGCCTTTCTCCATTGGTGGATGCCGGCGACACCGTTCGCAGCGGCATCATCAACCGCGACCTTGATGCTACCAGCCGGTTTAAAAACGGACGCATCGATATGGGTTGCTACGAGCAAGACCCGAGTGTCAGCATCGAGACGCCCGACACCCCAACCACGATGCACGTATACCCCAACCCAGCGAATTCGGTCATCTATCTGGAAGGCGCCGTCGGCAATATTGAAATTTACGATATGATGGGACGTCGCGTGATGGTCCTGAACAGCCACTCCGACAGAACATCCGTCGACATCAGCGTGCTGTCTAACGGACTTTACCTGCTGCGCAACGAAAGAACCAGCGTGAAATTCATCAAGAAATAAGGTTCCTGTCAACACATGCAAAAGAAGCCGGATTGAGAGAATTCCCAATCCGGCTTCTTTTTTTTTGACTACATCCGATTATTTCACTGGATGATCGGCGTGGAATTTCTCCAGACGCTCCTTGAGGTCGGGGAACTGGTCACGCTGCACCAGCGCCACGCAGGCGCGGATGCCCTGTTTATGGCTACCTGTGATGTCGAGTGCAATGGCACTGATACCGTAACGGATGAGTTCGTTGAGCAAATCGACACCTTCGAAACCCGGATAGCAGAAAGTGAAGTAGAATCCGTCTCCGATGTCCTCTCCCATATCCTTGTCGTACACAATGAAGAAACCGTTGTCGGTGAAGAGCTTCTTCATGATGCCTGCTTTCTCACCATATTCCTTGATATCCTTGACAAAATTGAATGTACCGTCGTTGGCGCCTTTAAGCATGGCAGCCATGGCGTACTGCACGCTGTGGGCAGTACCGGAGCTGAGACAGTAAAGCGTACCGAAAATCAAGGCACGGCCCAGTTGCGTCTGGCTGTAGAAACGGGACAGATCAGGGCAATCCATATTGAACAGTTTCGGACTGCACACCATCATGGCGATACGCTCACCGGCATAGCTGAAACTCTTGGAACCCGAAATCATGATGACATAGAGATCGGTGTATTTGGCTACCGTAGGCTGGAACGGGGGCTGGCCGGGGACGCTATAATCCTTGCGGAAGTCCATCAGGAAATAGGCCGAGTCCTCCATCACCACCACACCATACTTGTTGGCCATCTCACCGATAATCTTCAGTTCATGTTCGGTGAAGCAGAACCAGGCAGGGTTGTTCGGGCTGCTGAAGATCATGCAAGCCACGTCGCCGTCCTTCAGTTCCTCTTCCAGTTTGTCACGCAGTTTGTCGCCACGATATTCATACACGTCAAAAGCTTTCATAGGGATGCCCAGCACACGGCACTGCTGTTTCTGCACCGGGAAACCGGGATCGATGAAAAGCACCTTGGTTTTCTTGGCATCGTAACGGGTCAGCGTAAGGAAACTGGCAAAGCCTGCCTGCATGGAACCCACGGTGGGGACACAACAGTCGGGAGTAACGTCGATATCGAGGAAATTCTTCACGAAACGGGCAGCCTCCTTCTTGAAATCGGCCGTTCCGTAGATCTCCGGATAGATGGAAGCCACACCGCTGCGCAAAGCTTCAATCTGAGCCTCCACACCCACCTTGGGGGCAGGCAAACCGGGAATGCCCATCTCCATCTTTACGAAACGGATATCGGTGGCTTTTTCCACATCTTGAATCATTTTGCGCATCTCGCGGATAGATGCCTTGCCGGGGTTGCTTATCTTGTTGTCGGCGGCAATCTTGTCGATCACCTCTTTCTGAATGGGTATTTGGGTCATGATATATTTGAGTTTTAAATTTTATGTTTCTCGTTTATACATTTTTTTCAATCGCATTTCCAAACGCACATCTATCTGTTCACTTGACTCTCCAGTCTTTCAGCTTGGTGACATTGATAGGTGAGACATCCTTGATGATATTGTACACCTCCTGTTGCTCGTCCTGCGGAGCCGGGGTAAAGATAGAGACTATCTCCGCCATATTGACATCGATGAACTGTGTGACAGAAAGCAGGTTGACACGTGTCTTATGGACCTGCTGCAGGTAGCGGAGTGCCTGAATGATGTTTCTGCGGGCCGAGGGTTGGTCCTTCGTCATCATGTCAAGTCCCAGCCGGTAATAGTAGTAATAGACGCTGTGCAAAGCCTCATATGCCGAGTTGGTATGGTTCTCCATAAACCAGTAACGGGCTTTCTGACTGTCGTTCGAACGCCACCCCTTGTAACCCGTCGTACCTGCCGTCTGAGTGATGGTGCGAGCCATGTCAAAGAAAGGCTCTCCGCCATTGGGTCCGAAAGAGTCGAAATACATGCCCAGCATAATGTAGCAATAGTATGCCAAGGTCGACGAGAGGTTGTCGAAGAAAGTGTTGGGATCGAATTCAAGCGGCTGACTTTCATTAAAAGAGAACATAAAGTCGTTGTTCTCTATGTAGTTGAAAATACCCGTCGTATAATTGGAGTTGTAAACCGGACGGCGCAGCTGAATGGTTATCTGACCTTTAAAATCAGTGGCCGATGTACGTTCCGATAAAATGATGCTGATGGAGCAGTCCAGTTTCTCCTGATACTCCAATTCCAGGTTGGTCCATCGACGGTTGTTGACAAAATCCTCAATGGCACGTTTCATGGTCTCAAAAATTTTGATATCGCCCGTCTCGTATTGTTGTGTCGTACTCTGCAGCTTCTGATAGTTCACCGTCACACCGCAGCGGAATTCCTGGGCGGAAGACAGCCGAAACAACATACACAAAATCAGCAATATCGATAATTTTCTCAACATCTAAATATAGTAAATCAATTTGCAAAAATAGCAAAAATAATCCACTACAACAGCCCCCATGTCCAGTCGGGCGTGACTGACCAAACTTTAAAGACACCCTACAACCTCATTTGCAATACTTTATAGTCAAAAATATTTTTTTCACAGTTTGTTGATAATTCTTGAGAAAAAAAGACCGCTATTTGACAAAAAATGAGTATTTTTGCAACTTAAATCCCCAAACGAAAAGAGAATATGAGTGACGAAGTAAACGTTTCGAAACAAGAGAATTACAGTGCAAATAACATTACCGTTCTGGAAGGACTGGAGGCTGTGAGAATGCGTCCCGCCATGTACATTGGCGATGTCAACTTCCGCGGAATGCACCATCTGGTATATGAAGTAGTAGACAATTCCATAGACGAATCCCTGGCAGGTTTCTGCAACAAGATAGCCGTCTCCATCGAAGAGGACAACTCCATTATCGTGGAAGACAACGGACGCGGCATTCCTGTGGACATGCATGAGAAAGAGCACCGTTCCGCCCTCGAAGTGGTGATGACCGTGCTGCATGCCGGTGGCAAATTCGACAAGGGATCCTACAAAGTCTCCGGCGGTCTGCACGGCGTCGGCGTCAGCTGCGTCAACGCGCTGAGCGACCACATGACTGCCGAAGTGTACCGGGACGGCAAAATCTACCGTCAGGAATACAGCCGCGGACTGCCCCTTTACCCCGTCAAACAGATTGGAGAGACCGAAAAGCGCGGCACCCGCATCCACTTCCATCCCGACCCGCAGATCTTTACCGTTTCGGAATACGACTTCCCTACCCTGGAGAACCGTCTGCGCGAACTGGCCTACCTCAACAAAGGCATCGAACTGACCATTGAGGACAAACGCAACCGTGACGAGAACGGCGTAGCCAACAAACATCGTTTTTACTCTGAAAACGGTCTACGCGACTTCATCAAATACTTGGACGAGAACCGCGAGAGCCTGATGCCCGACTGCATCTATATCGAAGGCGAACGCCAAGGTATCCCCATCGAAATCGCTATGCAGTACAACACCTCGTTCAGCGAGAACCTGCATTCCTATGTCAACAACATCAACACCCACGAAGGCGGCACCCACCTCACCGGTTTCCGCAGCGGACTCACCCGCACGTTGAAGAACTACGCCGACAAATCGGGCATGTTGGCCAAAGCCAAGGTCGACATCAGCGGCGACGACTTCCGCGAGGGTCTCACCGCCATCATCAGCGTCAAAGTCGCCGAACCCCAGTTCGAAGGCCAGACCAAGACCAAGTTGGGCAATACCGAAGTCCGCGGTGCTGTCGACAGCGCCGTCAGCGAGATGCTGGAGAACTACCTAGAAGAACATCCCAGCGAAGCCAAGATGATTGTCGAGAAGGTCATCCTCGCTGCTCGTGCCCGCCAAGCCGCCCGCAAAGCCCGCGAGATGGTGCAGCGCGGCACCGTATTCAGCAGCGGCGGACTGCCCGGCAAACTGGCCGACTGTCAGGACGGCGACCCGTCGGTTTGTGAGATATTCTTCGTCGAGGGTGACTCGGCAGGCGGAAGTGCCAAACAAGGCCGTGACCGTCGCTTCCAGGCCATCCTGCCGCTGCGAGGAAAGATCCTCAACGTGGAGAAAGCCTTGCAGCACCGTGCCTTTGAAAGCGAAGAAATCCGCAATATCTACACCGCATTGGGCGTAAAAGTCGGCACCGTCGACGACAGCAAAGCCCTCAATATGGAAGGTCTGCGCTACCACAAAGTCATCATCATGACCGATGCCGATGTCGATGGCTCGCACATCGACACCCTGATGCTCACCTTCTTCTTCCGCTACATGCCGGAACTGATAGAGAACGGCTACGTCTACCTCGCTACTCCCCCACTCTATTCTGTCAAAAAAGGCAAAAAGAATGTTTATTGCTGGACCGAAGAGGACCGCATCCGCGCCATCGACGAATTGGGTGGCGGCAAAGAGAGCGCCGTACATGTACAACGCTACAAAGGTCTTGGTGAGATGAATCCCGAGCAGCTGTGGGAGACCACCATGGATCCCGAGAACCGCCAGCTGCGCCAAATCACCATCGACAGCGCCGCCAGCGCCGACCGTACCTTCAGCATGCTTATGGGCGACGACGTACCCCCGCGCCGCGAGTTCATCGAGCAAAATGCAACATACGCAACATTAGATTTGTAAACATTTAATTCAAAATAAACTATGGATAAAAGGAATCTGTTGCTTATCAGCAACTCCACCATGCGTGGCGAAGCCTATCTGGGCTGGTGCAAAGACATGATTGCCGACTTCTGCAAACGGCACAATGTCAAAAAAGTATTGTTTATCCCCTATGCAGGCGTAAGCCTTGCCGAAGGCGGACTCACCAAGAGCTACGACGCCTACGAGAAGAAAGTGGCTGCCGTGTATAAAGAGTTCGGCGTGAAGCTCACCAGTGTACACCACAAGGCGCTGCCCATCAACGCAGTGTATGATACCGACTGTGTGGCCGTGGGTGGTGGCAACACCTTCCATCTGGTCCGCGAACTGCAGCGCACAGGTCTGATGCAGGCCATCCGCCAGCGTGCCTTCGACGGCATGCCCTACATGGGCTGGAGCGCCGGCAGCAACGTGGCTGGACCCACCCTCTGCACCACCAACGACATGCCCATCGTCATGCCCGCCTCATTCGACTGCATGGGCATCGTGCCGTTCCAGATCAACCCGCACTACACCGATTTCTTCGACCCGAAGCACGGCG